>CAZUFW010000009.1:0-54957 GCA_964619895.1 uncultured Clostridia bacterium
TCTGCTTCTCAGAGATGATTTTCAACTAATCTTTGAACATTGGCTTTCAGCATAATGCCAACTCTCTGTGGAACAATCAACTAGCCTACTCTTTCTCTTCATAGAATTTATATATTAACTTGTTGCTATTATATATTTTATATCAAATATTATACTCATTGTCAATAATTTAATTTATTCTTCAGATTGATATTAACTGTATTTAGATGTATGATAGAATAGATCTATATTAAGCAAGGAATCTTAATAGTAATTAAAACAACTTATAAAAGCAATTTGATAATATATCAAGAGATAATTTTTAAAGAAAACAAAAGAAATGTTTAAAAAAGGGTAACTCTAATATAACCTAAACCACACTTATTATAAGAATGGCTGATCTAATCGTTTATCAAATGCATTATTCTTTTTCAACACTCTATGCGAGCCGATATTATTTAGACCGATGTCGCAGAAAAACTGATATACACCTGTCTGGAACTTTGATAATTTATATGGTTTTCCTAGTTCTTTCGTTATCTTTGAATCAAAAGTATGGGTTTCTTCAAAGATTTTACCTAAATCACTGAATTTTTTTAATACCTTTTTAAACATTTTAGGGAACATGTATATCGCAGCTGCATTCCCCTTAGAAACTGTGCCCAAGTAATTACAGTTCAACTGTTTTGCTAAGGATGAAAAATAACGTTCTACATACTTTTCCTGTTCTGTTTCTATAAAACCTGCCTGTATAATAAAACCAAGGGATTTGCCTTGCATAGATGACGGTTCTAAATGCTCAATAAACTTCATCGTAATTCCTGGCATAGCATGAATATATAAGGGCAAGATAATAATTACAATATCATAGTTTTCAACATAATGTGCCAGCTCCCCTGCATCAGAGTCAGAGATGCATTTAATTTCATAGGGTGATTTCATATCACGAACAAATTCCTCACATATAATTCTTGTATTACAATTTCGTGCATTTCCTTTCGGTGACCCATTTATGATGATTGTTTTCATCTCTAACAACTCCTATCTTTCATAAAATCTTTAACAGGCTTAACTAAAACATTTTTTGAATAAAATTGATAAAATACGCGATTGATGTAATCCTTAAAAATAGCACAGCCATCGTCTGTAGTAAATTCTCCATCGTAATAAAATTCTATATTCGGATATTTTTCATACCTTGCTACATGCCTGGACTCACCTGTCTTGTAGGTTGTATATGGTAGAAAAAGTGGTATCATACGATCGAAAAGATTTTTCATATTGCTTGTAATAAACCCTTTTGATACTCTCACAAAAAAAATAGTCCTGTCTGCTGTCATATATTCATGATAAAACTCATTAAGGTCATGAAATGCGCACTTCCCTGGGGTTTTCCACCAGCAGGTCCAACAACCAATACAATGAGTTACATCAGTTTTAGACAGATCAAAGGCATAAGTATCTTCAATTGAAACATCTGTCCATTCTTTAATTACTATAGTTTTCATTTCTTGCTTTCCTCCAAAATAATGTTTTTATTTTGAATATAAAGCAGGGGGTAACACCCATGTCAATATAGAAATTATTCGAATGGAATAAAAACTTCAATATATGCTTTCGTATAATTTTCCTCACATGTAATAAGACGTATCATTGCGAAAGCCTCTCCTAACAACCTAATGTCATGAGCTTTTGCATATTCAGCTGACAGAACATGCATTGTTTTCATTAAATCCTCCTGCTCATTATGCGGCTGTAATTCCTCTGCCACTGTATATAGGCATTTTGGATACTGTAGGTAACATTCGTTTTCCTTTTGAACTTCCGCAGTCTCAACAATCAGCATTTTCGTATTCGTAACACCGCTGTCATTAAATGATATGTAGCGCATAATTTGAGAAAGCATATCATGATGATTGGAATTTATAACATCTTTTACATTTTCGTATTCTTCTACCGCTATAAAATCAGATACTTCTCCATTTATTCTATATAAAGGCATGGATTTAACCGTAAAATGATTTAAGCTACCCTCCAGGTTTCTAGTGAATTTTTGTGTCTCCTCAATTCTATTCAACGTACACTGTACTTCATACATCTCTTTTTCCAGTTCATATATCTTGCTCTCTGCCAGTTCTTTAATAACCTGTACACTGCTGTTTTTTCTTAACTCTTGAATCTGAGAAATTGTCATCCCGCGCTTTTTATAGAAATCAATGATCATTAGATCATAGATATCAAGAAAATCATAATTTCTGTAGTTATTTTCAATATTCTTTTTGGGATTCAGCAAACCTTTCTCCTCATAAAAACGCAATGTATCTCTTGGTACCCCAAAGTAGTTTAAAAGGTCACTTGTACGATATTTTTTTAGCACCACACATCACCCCTTATTTATCTTCTTCAGATCTTTATAAAATTCTTTACTTATATCCATCTAACTGATCCTGCCTTTTATGCACCTTAATCTCTGAATAATCGATACAATCATTTTTATTATACTGTGTTTTACCAATATCTGCATTATAAAAATATAAGCTTTTCATCTTCTATTTTTCTTGCCCATCCAGCAGTTTCTCGGAAATTCACTTTTCTCGGCATTAAAAAATACACCTACAAAGATTCAACCTTGATTATCCAATATCATTTTTGTATAAGATTTAATTTGCCATTCCAGGCTATGTTGCTAAACTAGGCCCAATGTACTGCCCCAACAATTTGCTGCGACTCTCAGCTTTTTAGTTTAAGTGGTATAAATATCTATTTAAAAGGTGCAACTCCACATATTTTTCTATAAGAAAAGACGTGAAAGTCATCCTCTCACGTCTAAATTCTAACTAACTCCATTAATTGCTGCAAACCATTATCATCTCAGCGTTTTTCTTTTTCAACACAACTACGCACTCCATATGGGTTGTACTCTTGATAGGAACACCTTTTATTCCCTGTGTTTTCCTTAGTTTTTCCTACATGTTTATGCCCATCAATTTTGGTAGTTAAGCCCGTTCTAAAGATAAAAGTTAGCATATAAGGATCTATTGTTCCATCTTCATTATATCCACCTATGATAACTTCTTCTACTACTGTTTTAAAAACATCTCCATCAAATTCTGTTAATGGCTCTTTGCTTTCAAATAATTTCCTAAAGGATGTGAGCCTATCTTTTATGTTGTTTTCTTCATCTTGTACTGCATCTAATTCTAGTCTTTCTGCTCTTAGTATTTTAAGTTCTTCTCTTAGCTTACCATATTTTTCTTCATAAGTTATTTTATCAACTTTATCTTCTAGGTGCAAATCTAGTAGCTTGCTAATTTTTAATTCCATATTTCTAATTTCAGAGTCCATTTTATTAATAAGCTTTTTATTATCTCTGGTCTTTAACCCTTGCTCTACATTTTCTAGAAATTCTTCTACTACAGTTTTATTATCAGTACAGAGAATATTAAAAGCTTTAACAAATGCATTTTCTATAATTCTTTCTTCTACTGCTTTACATTCGGGACAGCTTTTCTTTCCCTTTCTAATTGCAGTTACACAAAACCACACATCTTTTTGCCTATCTGTTCCACTATGCCATCTTCTCCTGGTAATATTAGCATTACAGTACCCACATTTCATCATGCTACTAAAGGTATATTTTTGGCTATATTTCTTCATTCGTCCTTGGTTAAAGTTCTTACTTCTGTTAGTTAATATTTCCTGTGCTTTATCAAATTGTTCTTTTGATATAATAGGTTCATGGTGGTCTTTTATATAATATTTTTCCTCTTCTCCGAAATTATCTAGTCTTCTCTTACTTATTGGATCTACTGTAAAGGTCTTTCCCATAAGAAGATCCCCTTTATACTTTTCGTTAGTAATAATCCCCCTAACAGAAGTGTCTACCCACTGAGTATTACCTTTCTTTGTTATTGCACCCATTGCAGTAAGTTCCTGAGCAATTACAAAGCATCCTGTGCCACTGGTATAGCGGTCAAATATATAACGAACAGTTTTGGCTTCTTCTTCATTAATATAAATCATTTTAGTTTCTTTATCATAATCATAACCCAAACATCTCTGATTTCCTACTATCTCCCCTCGTTTCATCTTCATTCTCAGACCCATCTTTGTATTGGCAGAAAGAGATTCACTTTCTTGTTGTGCTAGAGAGCTTAAGATTGTAAGAAGCACTTCTCCATTCATGGTTAAGGTATTAATATTCTCTTTCTCAAAAATAATTGCCACATTATCTTCTTTTAGCATCCTTACATATTTTAAAGTGTCCATGGTGTTGCGAGCAAATCTGGATATGCTTTTTGTAATGATAATATCTATTAGCCCACTTCTTGCATCTGATATCATCCTTTGAAATTCATCACGATTATCAGACTGTGTACCTGAAATCCCTGAATCAGCATAGATATCTACAAAAGTCCATTCTTTATTCTGTTTGATAAAGTTTTTGTAGTTTGTAACCTGTGCATTATAGCTATTAATTTGTTCATCAGAATCAGTACTTACCCGACAATAGGCTGCTACACGCATTTTATTAATAATGTTGCCTGTTAATCTATCAATTTTTTCTCTCTGTGCTTCAATTATTTGTACTTTACTCATTTTCTCACCAACCTTTCTTTTATACAATTTTCTATTTCTTTGATATTCCTACCAGTGATTACAAGGATTATAGATAGAAGACTTTTCATAGTCAAGCTAATTATCAATGTTTGTAAAGATTTATAACCTATGCTTGTCCTATAGAATTTATAGAACAAGCACAGAAAAACAAAATATCTTTATTCCTTTATTTCATATTTTCTTTTTAGATTGTTTTTTATAGCTAAATATTCTTTATCAGAGACTAATTTCTCTTTTAGTAACTGATTTAACATTCCTATTTGTAGGCTATATTTTTCTAAATTATTTCTTAAAAATTTATATCCAATAGGAGTAAATAGAATATTTGCAACTGTTTCTATATCACCTTCTCCTTTTATATCTCTTATAATTACCTTAAACTTATTCCAAAATAATTTTAGTTTTTCTTTCATTGAAAACCTCCTGTCTCATCTTTATTTTATATATGATTTCCCTTTAATTCTCTTTGACCGCCTCCATGTGACACCCAAGAATGCTTATTTAGAGGGACTTATATCATTTATGACCACCTATGCTGACACAAAAGTGTAAATCCGACCACCTACTTTTATTCTCTAAACCCACGGCACTGCCGGGGGTTGTGGATGGAAGGTGGAATCTTTTGACCACCTTCCTTTATCCTGCACTAAATTCGATAGGGGAGTCCAGTTACTATTTAGCTAAAATAACTCAATATTAATTTGTTTTAATTCTCTTACTTTACCATCATTTCATTTATAAGCTATGCCACATCTGCCCAACAAATCATTTTACTAGCCATTAGGTGTTACTACTCCACTTCTCTAGTTTCAATGCCACACAAGGGGACACTGGGGCAGACGATTGCTGAAATTCATACTAGTTCATTTGTTATTAGTTTTCCAGGGTCATGAGGGTCATCATTTTGGGGACGATAGGGTACTCATTTTATCGACCCTATCGTCCCTATTTCTAAAGATTTCAATCAGTCTTTTACCATTGCTCTTACGGATGACGGCAGAGATACAATACTTCTCAAGCTCCACGGTATTTTGTAGTATCTTTTTAGTAAGGATCTTTGGCGAAATCTTATCAACCCTATTTTTAGATAATTCATTAGCTAGTTCTGTTGGTGTAGATTTATGATATTCTTTATCTTTCATAAAATCAGAAAGAAGAATAACAATATCATCTAACAGTAAATCGAGATTTTCAAAACTATCTGATACTACTTGCCAAACATTATCTTCATTCCGCTTTAATTTGATCTCACGATAATCAATATCTCTACCTACACAGGATAAAGTAGCAACTCCACTACCTCTAGTTTCTTCTACTAAAATAAAACTACTGTCTACTGCACCTTGTATTCCTGTTGTTCCTGATATACGGTTAAATGGATCTTTGTCATTTTCTTTTCTTAAGTGATGAATTAGTAAAATAGCAATTCCATATTTATCTGCTAACTTTTTTATGATAGTTAAGTCGCTATAGTCATTGGCATAATTATTATCTTTGCTTGTATTTCTTATCATCTGTAAGGTATCGATAATAATTAGAACCGTATCTGGATGTTCTGCTATAAAGGTTGAAATTCTTTCTTCTAGTTCTCCACCAAGCATAGCGTTCTCAGTACAAAAGTTTACTGTATCTGTTGCTTCATCAGTAATATCAAAGAGTCTGTTCTGGATTCTTATTTTACTATCTTCAAAACAAAGATATAAGGTGTCTCCCTTCTTTACTTTGTTACCCCAGACATCTTCTCCTTTTGCTACAGCAACAGATAACCACAGGGCAAGCCATGACTTTCCTACCTTTGGTGAGCCAGCAAGAATATGAAGTCCTGCTGATAGTAGGTTTTCAATGATAAAGTTGATTGGTTTTAATGGCATGGACATTAGTGTTTCACCGTCGATGGTGTTAAATTTTTTTGTCATTTTGAGTTCACCTCCTTACTTGTTTCCACATTTGAGGGTTGATTTTGAAGTCTTATTTTAAAAATATTTTAAATAAAAATATCCCTCTACCTGTTTCCACAGTTAAAGGGCGATTTACGAAGTCTGTAGTTAAAAAAAATTTTAAAATAAATGCCCTTCAATGTGTAGGCAACGAGAAGGGTATTTTGACAACCATTTTTGAAAAATAATTAAAATAATTTTATTTTGAGACTATATTGCAGCTAAAAAAAAACAAAAAAATAACCTTGATTGTTATTTTTTCTATCAAGATTATCTTTTAATTTTCTTAAATTGTATATTGTACATCTTATTATTTTAATTCAAATTAAATAATATCTCATGAAATAATATTTTTATATTCAAGAGCAACTAATTTTGAACCCTAATATACTTATAATTATCCTTATTCTAAATAATTTATGCTCATTATTTAATTTTTGACTACCATTCTTGTTCTTTCTCCGCAACCATCGCAATATCTTGATAACTTTTAAATGGTGATTCTAATTGACTTGGCTCTAACCAATTTAATGCTTTTTCTGTAATTTTCGAATACCAATCTTCCTCATCTTCTGCGGCTAATGCAATATCTCTAGAATATTCAAATAATGATTTAACTTGAGAGGGATTAGGTGTATAATCTGCTTTATAAGAATCTTCTAACATTTTTTCAAAGGTTGCTAATTCTATGGGAACAATTACTGATTTTCCACCATAATATTTTATGTCTGTTAAGTGTAGCATATAAAAATGGGATATACATGCCTCATTTATATTGGGGGCAATAAACAAACAATATGCATCTTTACCTGTTTCCTTTTTATATTTTGCTAAGTGACGTGTTACAGGTTCACCTTCCATTTCATATTGTCTTGCACCAGATTGCATTGTTACCTCAACCGTTACACCAAACTCTCCATAATCGCATATAATATCTGCCATATTCCCTTGAGCAGTTGACATAGGCTCACCCTCATCATCAAATTTCAAGTTAGCTATAATATTACCACCATCAAGCATAGTCATTGCTCTCCAGGTATTCCATTCCAGCATTAACGGCACATCATATAAGTCTCTATTTTTTATATCAGTAAACGTATCTGAAATATCAGAATATGCTTTGTACTCTTTAATATCTACTATTTTTTTCTTTACTATATTTTCTTTTCTATCTTCCAATAATTCGAAAGAAAGATTTTTCAGGGATATCAAATCTTTCTTTATTAGTTCTTCTTTCATTAACGATGTATCAATATTAATTATTTGATCTATCAAGTTATCAATATTATCAGTGAAGAGTTCAGGCACCGATGGATTAAATAAATACTCTTTATACTTATCTAGATTTCCAGTATAAACTGGAGTTCTATCAATTGTATTTAATATATATTCCATCTCAACCCTTTTTTCATTAACTATAGAAATAGATCTCCCTCTCTGAGATATTGATACCATACCAGATAAACGCAAATATCTAAAACAAGCATCTGTATAATCTCTCATAGTATTAACCTTTGTCTTAACAAAATTTCTAATACTGGTATCACTAGATTCCCTTAGTTGTGTTCTTCCATTTTTTATATCATCATGAAATAATTCTAATACAACTCTCTCTGAATATTTTCCCTTAAATGTATTATAACTCTCCTTATTCTTTGCTTTCTCTATTCTGAAATTTTCTATCTCATTGACTACATAATCAAATCTTGTATAATCAGTGAGTTGGAGCCCAAACAACATTACTTCATCAAATGTTAACGAGCCAAATGTATAAATTAATCTAAAAATCTCTAAATATGGCTTAACATTAAATATATTTTTTTCAGTTTTACTTTCTGTATGATATGGAGATGGAAATTGGAATTTCAAGAGTTGCCTTAAAAATATTTCTTCCTTTCTTTTTGAACTTACTAGAAGTTTTCCTGCATCTGTCAATTTGATTTTAGGACTAAGATCCACAAAGCCTAATGCCTTTGGACCTCTTGTTATTCTATCTCTTGCTGCAAAAGCTAGGTCTCTTGCCCCTTGTCCTTCGAAGAATTCCTCTTCTTTCAATCGCTCCATAAATTCTATTTGATTATTGTGGTTCCAACTCTTACCACTAAAGTATTTTCCTAATAGTTCTATTTCAGGAATCATTTTCATAGGTGTTCTTGGGGATGTTGTAAAAAATAAATACCTACTTCCTGTCAAACTAGCCATATTGTCCCTCCATTATAAATTATAATTAGAAACTAATATATGCATAGCTTCTGATTTAAATCTATTTCTTATATTAACAGAATATGATTTTTCATATTCATGAACTATTAAGTCATTATACAATTCCAACGTTAAGTCAGTTTTTCCTATCACCATTAATGCCTTACAATTCAATTTTCTAAAATCTATTGCTAGTTTCCTATGCATATTTTCATCAAAACCTTCTATAGTTTCAGCATTTCCATAATCACTAAAGACACAGTCATAAGGAGGGTCAAGAAATATAAAATCATCTTCCCCTGCCATCCCAAATATTTCTGAATAATCAACAGAATATATATCTGTATTTTTTAACAACTCATGATGTTCTTTTGAAATCAGTTCTGTGTTGAAATTTTTATATCGCCCATAAGGAACATTGAATTTACCATCCTTATTATATCTAATCATACCTGAATAAGCAGTTTTGTTTATATAATAATATACAGTTGCAGGATGTAAATTGGATTCTTTATCACCATTAAATATGTCCCTCATCTCATAATATAAATATTCATTTTGATCCTCTACTCTTTTATCTCTATTCTTTTCCTTTAATTCATCAAAATCTTTTCTGTATTCCTCATATTTTAATTGTAATGCAGATAACTCACTCTTTACTTTTTCATAATCATTTTTTATACCTCTATAAAAATTTATCAATGGAATATTTATATCATTAATAATAGCTTGATTTGGTTCTAAATAAAAATACAATGCTCCTCCACCAAAAAATGGCTCAATATATTTACCTTTATACTCAGGAATAAATTTTATTATTTCTTTAATTTCTCTTGATTTTCCACCTCTATATTTAATCATAGGTTTCATATTTTCACCTCGCCTTATTTTGCTATTATAATACATCCACTTTCAATTTCATACCATCAACCTAAATTTGCATTTTCTCAACTTAGGGTTACTCTGAAGGACACAATAAATTCAAATCTGTCTTTTCACTTTTCCATACTTTTTCGTACATATTTCTTCCATCAGGACGTTGCTCTAAACATTGATTAAGTTTTTGATACTTATCAATATGATAACATTCTCTAGATGCCAAGTATTGCATATCTTTATTGTAGTTTTCATATTGAAAAGTAACTTCTTCGAGAACTCTAATGTCAATCCTCTTATCCTCATTTCGTATTGCCTCATTTATAACTGAATTATATAATTTATTTTCTTTAAGCTTTACTAAATGTGCTTTTTTTCCACAAAACATTCTTTTATAGATATTTGTTGCTTTTCCAACATAAGCACAGAATTCCTCTGAGTTAGATTTATCTACAACAAAAATACCATATATTCCCCTGTTCTTCTTGCTATCTAAAATCTCATGAGAAACTGATATCTTATTTTTCATTACTTCATTTATCCACTTTACTGTTTCATTCTTATTCAACTTTTGTAATCTCCCTACAAATTTTAATCTTTTTAAGACAATGTCAATTTTTTGTTTATATTCAATGGTCTTTACTTGGATTGCAAACTGTTCATATGTCTACCAGTTGATGGCTAGGATATCAAAATCTTTCACATTTGATATCGATACAGCCACAGTAAAACCTCTGCGTTCAAGCTTTTGGGTATCATGTCCCATCCTTATTTCCAGTCTTTATTTTCATACCACTATGTAGTATAAATACTTGCTCGTAGGTTATATCCAAAGCATCTGCAATCGTGATTAACTCTTTTAATGTTACGGTTTCACGTTGCAGTTTTTTATTAAAATTCTGTGGTGTCTGACCGATACGTCTCGCCAATTCTGCAACGCTAATATTCATTTGTTCACATAGTTGCTTTATCATATCTGACGTACTCATCCAGAACCTCCTAACTATACTGTAATATATTATAAACCAATTGATTGATAATTACAAGGTTATCTTAAAAGATGAAACCATTACTTTCTGTTAATTTTTTTCTATTTTATTTTTATAATTAGGGATAATAGCATATCTTAAGAAATTCCCCTATATTTTCTAATCCATTATAGCTTCTAATAAAAAATTTAGCCCATGGTCAATATCTTAAATATTAACCATGGGTATTATTAGAATTTTCAGCATATAACTTTTTTATCCTCCTGTTACAATCAAACTTAAAATTAGATCTTCACCTGTTATTGCAGAAGATATTCAGGCTAAATGTAAATCTACGTGTTTTGTATTGTAACTGTCGTTCTAATCTTGTTAGCAACTTTAGTATATACATCTAAATCAATACCTTCTGCAACTTCAAATGTAACAAACATAGCGTAAGGTATTTTTTCTTTTGTCTTAATTGCATCTTCCTTGCAATTAACCTTTACTATTATCTGGTCATCTTCATCCCATACAACAGCACTTTCTCCACAGAATATTTCGTGTTGCAATGTCCCTTTTCTTACCCCTTGCCAATCAGAATTCTGGCGTGTCATATTGAGTCTATCAATTTCGCTTACTTCAAACCAGATTTGGGTTCCTCTGTATTTTTGCTTAGTACTATCTGTTGGTGTAAGATATGATAATGTAACAGTCAGTTTTCTTTTTATTTTATCTGTTGAGAAGTTAAATGGTAATGGCAATTTATATAAATGTGCTTCATCGAGAGAAAGTTCTCCCATACCTATAAGTGTAACTCTATTTTTAGCGCATTCCTGTACCTTAGAAATATCAGGAACACCATTCCCAATCCATCTAGTTAGTTTCTTATTCGTTTCGGGAACATATGATGCAAACTCATCTACAACACTTTCCCAAGAAGCCCCATGAACTAACATAGCCTTAATCAAAGTTGCAATATTATCTTGCGGCAAAGAAATCCCATTTTCATTGACAAATATGTCATATAGTACCTCATAACATATGCCTGCCTCATGTGTAATCTGCGCTGCTGCATCGCTAGTTCCAAAAGAAAAAGCACATCCATCTGAGACACCATCGAATAATGGGGAAGCAGATTTGCATCCTGGTTCACTTGTATTATTTAGCCACCTGGTTTTTCGCCTTGCTAAATCTTCAACTAAAAACTTTCTACCTCCGTAGTAATATAAATCTGGATTAATTGTTTTGTTGTATCCAAATCCTATAGCTGAAATTGGACTAGGGTATCCGTTTTTAACTGCAAAGGCTTGTCTCTCGTTTTCAGTTAAATTGCAGAAATCTGAATATATCGCTCCAATAGTTAAATTATTTATAGTTTCAGCAGGTGATAACAATCTCAAATATGCTTTATAATCAGATAGACATTCAAATACTTTTGCAGTTCTGTTATTTATTGATAAACCTTTGAAATCTGAAAATGTTTCACAGAATTTTTCTTCAAACTTGGATTGATTGCCAGCACTAACGATAAATAATATCTTATATTCATAACTTAACCAATCTAGCAATCGTGCTAATGGGCTCATCGTTGTTGCAAACTGACGATATTCGTCCCCAATTGAAAGATTAATAATTTTAACCAATGGAGATGCTGGATTTTGACCGTTTTCCCCTTTAAGCATTCTTTTGACTGCTATATGTATTAAATCTACAACCATTACATCATTAGGAATTCTTTCAATTGAATTACCGTGAAAATCTATGTAAGGTTTCATGATTGGCCTAACATAAATTTTTCTTTGTAACGACTGACTACCGCTATTAATATCTCCATGCAGAGCCAATGATACCATTGACGTTCCATGCTTTCTATCTTTAACTTGATAGTGTTTTTCATATTCATCTGGATCATCAATAATAACTCGATTCATTAATAATCTATGATTTTGCATAGGCATACCATCAAACACTGCAATTGTTGGTTCTAATAGCCCTTGAGCAACTTCAATCTCTTCATCATATACAATTGATGATTCTTCACTACAAAAAGCAGATTGACATATTGGTCTAAAAAACATTATGTCATCAATGTGTACCAGTGAAACACTTTCATAATTATCTACTAGTTGTTGTACTTCCCCTCTTGGTAAACTAACAAGTATAGAATGATATGTAATCTCATTTATACAGCAAGTACTTAATACTTGTCCACCTAAAGAAAAAACAGCATTTGTTACTTCTAAGAAAGATTTTTCCCTTTTTTCTTCACTTTTTCGATAAAATAATTCGATTTCAAATGTAACAGCTTCGTTTCCAGTTAGTCCTAAATCCTCTTGCCAATATTCCATTGCCCTAGTCTCATAAATACGATCCTGTGCATTCCATAACCTTATAGATTTTAATAATCCAAACACATCTCTTAGTGGTGTCGTACCTCTAGGAAATACATTTTCTTCTCCATCACTATACCTCTTCCACATTGACAACAATTCATTCATTGCTTTTTGATTAGTCATTACACAATAAACTCGACCAGATAGATTCTCCTCTGAAATATCTCCGCTTTCATCTTGTTTATAAAAATCATCATCAGGTTCAATGTTGTCAACCGATTTATCAAAAATCCATTCTAATCCTTCAACTTTATTTACTGCTTTATAGAAATTATCAACACTTCCAATTACCTCAAATACCAAAGCATACTCAGGATTAATTCCTATCGTCGATTGCTGAACAAGTATATTTTTTGAAGTAAACGCCCTAGTAAGTTCACCAAAAACTGGCGCTAGTCGTTCAAATTGCCTTTGTGTAGTGGGCTTGAAAATTTTTCCTGGTGGAAATGGATTCCCCTTCGTTTTATCAGCAACTTGAGGTTCTGGAAATAGCAACAATGGTCGCTCGCTCATTATTTATCACCATCCTTCATAACCGACATGTCATCACTTCTAACTTGTGTATCCCATAATTTCAAAGCATTTGTAGTAATAGCTTTACTGTCTGAATTTGGCAAACTAAGAATGTACTTTCTATATATTGCCAATGCTAATTCCTCGCACTCACCATAGCTTAGTCCTACTGTTTTTTTCGCTAAACTTAACGTTGAAATTCCAAATTTAAATCCTTTCTGTTTTTCAAATAATGAATATAATTTTTCTAAATCTTTTTGTTCTGGCTTCGGCAAATTAAGTTTAACCTGAAATCTTCTCCATGCAGCCTTATCTAGCAATCCTTCATGATTAGTAGCCCCTATGACAACTACATAACTTGGTAAAGAATCAATATGCAATAGCAATGAACTAACTACTCGTTTTATTTCTCCAGTTTCATGTATATCTCCTCTTTCTTTGCCTAGAGTCTCAAACTCATCAAAAAACAATACACATTGCCTTGACTTGGCATATTCGATAAGCTTTGATAATTTACTTGCCGTTTCACCCAAATATGAACCAACTATACTTTCATAGCGAACAGTAAGAAGTGGTACTGATAAAGACTCAGCCATAGCCTCAGCTAATGATGTTTTTCCATTTCCAGGAGGACCTACAAATAACAATTTATTACGAGGTTCAAGCCCATATGATCTCAATAAATCTCCTCTTAACTGTTCTTCTATTATTTCCTGACAACTTGACAAAACATTATTGGGCAATAACAATTCACTTAATCTCTTTCGAGGTATCTTTTCCCATATCAATGTTTGTTCAGTAATTCCATTACGAATTATAGAAGGTGCATTAATATCTTTATATACAGGTTTAGTATTTTTTAGTAACTCCTCAATCTTATTTGCTAAGATGCCATGCTGTTTTGCCCTTTCTTCTGCACATATTGCCTCAGCAGCTTTTATAAAGTTAACACTATCATTAATTAAACCATATTTAATTAAATCACATAGTAAATCAGCTCTTGCCATATTATTCCTCCATTAATTCATATTTATTAATTTAGACATTTACAACTTATCTAAATCAATAAAATTGTTTTCACAAAAATCATAAAATGATTTCATTGCAAGCTTGCTCGGCTCTACTTTATTATTTTCCCATCTATTTATTGTACTAAAACTAACGCTTAGAGCATCTGCCAGCTCAGTTTGGCTTAATTTTAGAATCATTCTAACTTCTTTTACCATTTCTGAAAACTCCACAGCACTACCTCCAAATATAGCATATGATATAAAAGTATAGCATATGCTATATAAAAATTCAATATTTTTCAAAAAATTATATTTGGCTACTATTATATTCAAAAAAAGAGAGCTAAAATATAATAATACATTCTAATCTCTCTCAAATATATTTAAAATTTATCCTCTATTTTCGATTCTTATTTCCTACCCTGTTATCGCTATAAATACCTGAACTCCATCACAAATCTCTTTTTTTCTCCTACCTTCTCCAATCGGCTCAAAAATCACGTGTTTTTCCTCATGAACATATTTCATAATAACATGCTGTTTCCCTTGGCATTCAGTCACTTCCCTGACATTTTCTATCGGGTGATTTTCTGTATTCCTACCACGCACTCCACGTGCCTTGAGAATACAATAATGATGTCATAAGTACATGATATCCCCTTGGCGGTAGAATATATTTCTAAAAACTTTTTCCCTAAGGCTCATGAAAATAATCATTGAAAATATGTTTCATTCCCCCAAAAAAACAGACGCTAGAAGTAAGCGTCTATTTTTTTGCTGGCTTAGGTTACAGTTTTTCAATTGGAATCCAGATTTCACAATAGGTATCTTCTGGCTTCTCGGCAGGTGGCGCATACAACTCAATATTATAGTTACCGCCAAGTTTGTACTCTTTACAATTTGGAACCCATTCGCTCCATATTTTTGTGTTCACATCCTGCAAGGATTTCGGGAGCGCTCCATGACAAGGGAATATTGCCCATGTTCCCGCCGGAATCACTTTAGTTGCATAACCCTTTGGAATTTCGTTCCAAGGAATATAGTTGTCAGCAATTAGATAATCAAACTCTTTTCCATCAACATCCATACAGATGCCATACATTCCGCAGACAACTTGGTTTTCCCCGCTTTTTTCATGTTCTTTCCAGAACATAGGAATCTCATCATAGCTTGTATCTGTATTGAATTTTTTTGTCTTACCCATAACTGTAAACGCTGCTTTTTCTGCAATTTTATACTCTAACATTGTACCACCCTCCATTGAAATTTTAATGTGTAGAGGTGCATAAGCACGAAGCCGTGCACCTTTTTTCGCTGCAGCAGAGCGAGAAACACCATGAAATCGGGCAAATGCTCTTGCAAAACTATCAGGAGAATTATAACCATATTTCATAGCAATATTTATAACCTTGTCGTTTTCTCTGGAAAGTTCCTGAGCAGCAAGTGTAAGACGACGATTACGTATATATTCACTTACAGTAATTCCACAAAGCACAACAAATATTCTTTGAAAATGAAATGCACTGACATAACTGCATGCCACTATTTTCTCAATGCTTAAATCCTCTGTTAGGTTATTCTCAATGTAGCTTATGGCATTTTGCATACCTTCTATCCAACCGACCATTTCCTACCTCCTCTCTCTGACTGTGACTTCATTATAGCAATGAACTTAGAATAATGCCCGACAATTTGTGCTTACAAATGCAGGGTTTACTTTACAGACATCATCCATTATGCTGCCTTATTTAACTTATTGAATAAACTCTTACTAACTGTCGATTTCTAACTCCCATTGTTACATTAATTATAAAAATACTCTTCATCTCTTAATTTATTTTTTTGACAAAAAGCAACAAACTTCAACGTGCGGCGTATGTGGAAACATATCCATACATTTCACCTTTTTAACATTATATCCTCTTTCCTCAAATATAGGTAAATCTCTTGCTAATGATCTTGGATTGCATGAAACATATATAAATTCCTCTGGCTCAAAGTCAATTATTTTGTGTATAGCCTTTGGATGGATACCATCTCTTGGTGGGTCCAATATTATTAAATCAGGCTTTTCTTTAAGCTCTGATACTTTTTCCATTACATCTCCTGCTATGAAATGGCAATTATCAAGTCCATTTAGCTTTGCATTTTCCTTTGCTGATTCTACTGCTTCTTCTACTATTTCTATCCCTACAACTTTTCTTGCAACAGCTGCCATAATTTGAGCTATTGTACCAGTTCCGCAGTATAGGTCGTATAATAGCTTATCTTTTTTGTCTCCTGCAAATTCTCTAACTATAGAGTACAGCTTTTCTGCTCCTAATGTGTTTGTTTGAAAGAATGAAAATGCGGATATTTTAAATTTCAAACCTAATATTTCTTCTACTATATAATCTCTTCCAAATAATACTTTCGTTTCATCACTCTGTACTGTATCAGAAAGGTTATCGTTAATAGTGTGTAAAAAACCTATAAGCTGTCCCTTATAGTCAATGTTTCTAAGCCTTCCAATAAGCTCTTCCAATTCTAACTGCTGTTGTGATGTAGTGACTAGATTAACTAGTAACTCCCCTGTTTTTATGGCCTTTCTAACTACTAAATGTCTTAGTACGCCTTCATGGCTTCTTTTGTTATATAATTGGACGCCTTTTTCTTTAAAATAATCCAATGTGTTAGTCAGTATTTTAATAAAATCCTTATCTACTATCTGACAACCATCTACCGTAACTATTTCATAAAACTTTCCTTTTTGATGTAAGCCAAGACTTAGTTCTCCACCCTTTTCAACGTCTCCAAATGTAAATTCCATTTTATTTCTATAATCGTACTCTAAAGAACTTGGTTCTATTCCTAGATATTTAAAATCCTTTATTTCAGCATCTTTTAGTAACTTAGTAACTTGATTACTCTTAATATTTAATTGCTCTTCATAGGATAATGTCTGATATGAGCATCCACCACAAGTACCAAAATGTTTGCAAAATGGTTCTTTCTCCACAGGTGCTTTTTCTAATACCTCTAGTATCTTGCCTTCTATTTTATCTTTTCTTTTCTTCGTTATTCTTACTTTAACTTTTTGTCCCTTTATGGCATTCTTTACTATTATCTTTTTGTCTCCGACCTTTGCTAATCCTTTATTCGGGAATTCTACTTCGTCTATATAAATATCTAATATATCATTTTTTTTAATAATAATCTCCTCCTGCGTATCTTAGTACGATGATTTATATTATGGGCTTTCTCCTATCTATCCTAACCTATCTCCTTTTTTTACAAGCTGTTCTGGCTGAATTAAAATTACTCCTTGATTTGCATAAACACCTAATACTAGGACTTCTGATTTGAAGTCGGCAATTTGTCTAGGTGGAAAATTAACTACTCCTAATACTTGTTTTCCAACAAGTTCCTCGGTTTTATAGCATTCAGTAATTTGAGCACTAGATTTCTTTACTCCAATTTCTTCTCCAAAATCTACCCACAATTTATATGCAGACTTTCTTGCCTTTTCAAAGTTCTCTACTCGAATAATCTCTCCAACCATAATATCCAGTTTTAAAAAATCATCAAAAGTAGCCATAATCCCAACACCTTTCCCTTTAGTATTCATACGCTATGAAGCGGCTTTCATCATTAATAATTATATGTTATCATCAGTATTATCACTCATCAAGGGAAAATAAAAAACTATTCCAATAGCTTTTCTGCAGAAATATTAATACCTATGGCTCCTAAGGGTGCCGTAACTAATATTGATAATACCGCAATAGCTAAAATTACTTCTCCTGATTTCACTCCCAATGATAATGGAACTGCTCCCATTGCAGCCTGCACAGTTGCTTTTGGAATATAAGAAATAACACAAAATAGCTTTTCCTTCCAATTCAAGTTTGTACCTAATTGAGAAATAATTACTCCTATACTTCTTCCTAATATACCGATTAGTATTATTATGGCACCTATGCCGCCTGCGTTAACAGCTACACCAATATTCACTTGAGCTCCAACTAATACAAATAGTAATATCTCTGCAAAAACCCATATTTTATTTAGCTTTGATGCAAGTCTCTTCCCTACATTAGGCGTTTTATCAATAATTATAAATCCAATAGTCATAACTCCCAATAATGATGCTATCTCTATTTTAGTTTTTAACAAATTCTCCAATTCAGTAAGTAGAATTGATAAGCCAAGTATCAGCAAAACCTTTTTAGTATCTCTCATATGATATTTCTTAAAAATTTTTATCATCACTAAACCAATAATACCGCCAATTATAATGCCTAATAATATTGATATTGGAATACTTAATACTTGAATACCGATATTTATATGATTTCCACTATATAGACCTAAAAAGGCACTAAATATAGTTATGGCAAACACATCATCAATAGAGGCCCCTGCCAGTATTAAAGTCGGGATACCTTTTTTAGTTCCTATGTTATTTTCAATTAAACGTAGCATAGAAGGAACTACAACAGCAGGAGAAACAGCCGCTATAATGAAACCTAGTATGCCTCCCTGAATGAAGGAAAAGTTTAGAAGCTTAACCGATGCAAAAGCAATAAAGAGCCCTTCTATTAGTCCTGGTACACAGCTCATTTTTAATGCAGTGTTGCCAACCTTTTTTAAGTCATCTTTATTAATTCCAAGTCCTGCTCTTAATAGAATAATAATTAAAGCAATTTTTCTTAAATCAGCTGATGCATGAATCATATCTGTCTGAAGTAAGTTAAGACCATAAGGACCTATGATGATTCCTAATATTAGCATTCCCAATAAACCAGGTATCTTAATCTTTTCAAACAACTTATTTGCTGGCAATCCTAATAATATTATGATAGCTAAACTTGATGCCATAATGATTTCCCCCTTAGATGTAATAATGAAAACAAAAAACTCCTACAGGTATAGTACCGCCTGTAGGAGTCATTAGCAATTTGCGATTCTGGTGAACTCCATCACCATTATATAATATCTAGTAAAATTATATTCTAATCTAGTATCAATGTCAAGAAACTCTATTTTTAGACGTAGTTCTTCTTATCAAAATATCCACTTACGTTTATTTAAGCGATGGTTAATTCGCCATCTGTAGCCTCTAAAGAATGGTTTTTAATAGCAGGAATAACAATGGTTATTCGGGTTCCTATATCTACCCTACTCAATATTTCAAAATAAGCTCCATGACGTTCAATTATCCATTTAGCAATTGACAGGCCTAGTCCTGAACCGCCTGTTTTTCTAGCTCTTGATTCATCTGAACGATAGAAACGGTCAAAAATACGAGGCAAATATTCGGGTGCTATTCCTATACCGCTATCTTGGACTATAATGTGAACAGAATCTTCTTCAATAGCAACTCTTAGAATAATTTTCTTTCCTGGAGGTGTATATTTTATACTGTTATCTACAAGTATTCGAATAGCTTGTTTAATAAGCTGCTTATCAGCATTAATATAAGCTGGTCTGTTTAAGTCAACTTCGAAATTATGATTCGGGTCAATCATTTGTGTTTCACGAATTATATCATCAACTATCTCACAAGCATCAAAGTCTTCTTTGTGAAGCTGGATAGTTTCATTGTCTCCACGAGCAAGAAAGAGTAGTTGTTCCGCCAATTCCTTCATGTTTTCTGTTTCACTCTTAATTGCATCAATTGATTCTTGCATAGTTTTTTCATCTTTTTTACCCCAACGGTCTAGAAGATTTACATATCCTTGTATTACAGATATAGGTGTTCGCAGCTCATGGGACGCATCTGAAACGAATCGCACCTGTGATTGATAAGAATCATTGATACGGTTTAGCATATCATTTATAGCAGATGCCAAATCTTTAAGCTCGTTTTGGGAGCTATCAACGGATATACGCTTATCAAGTTTATTTGCATCAATACTGCTAATAACTCCAGCTAAGTCTTTGATCTGTGCACCATCTGCATTAGAACCCATGGATAATACTTCAGCATTAAGAGTTTTCGCAGTTTCTGCAAGATCAGACAAAGGTTTAAGAGTTTTTCTTATCATTCTTGAGCCTTTACTAATATCTCCAACTATAATTAATAGTTCATATATCAGTACAATAAAAAGCAAATATAAGAACAGCCTCAAATCACGGCCCAAATCATATATTATTTGATAAGATGTATCATTAATAGAAAGTTCAATATTGTACTTAACCATATCTATTCTTTCTAATAATTTCATTTCTTTATTAATCCCGGACACTCTGATACTTCTTTTCGCATCAGTAACTTCTAATGGTAAGCGTTTTTGTATGTTTCGAGGAAGTTTAATACCTTTTAATGGCTCTTCCTTGATTAAAATCTGATATTTTTTGAAACCATGATAAGTTGATTGTAAATTATCAGGTGCTAATTCTATTGTTTTAACTATATCTTGTGCTCCCTCTTCAGCTCTCCATAGAACAACAAAAAAGCCCATTAAAATAATAAGGACATTTATGGCTAAAAATCCAGAAAGCAATCTTCCTAGCATTCGTACATTAAGTTTTATAACAAGGGATGAACGTATTTTAGTAGTTATATTGGTTGAATACGCATTTTTAGTATCACTCATCTTTTATCACATACCCCACTCCACGAACAGTATGTAGCAATTTTAGTCCGAATGGCTCCTCAATCTTTGCACGAAGATATCTAATATACACATCTACTGCATTTGTTCCACCAGAGAAATCATAACCCCATATATGTTGAAGTAGGGTTTCGCGAGTTACAACAATATTTTTGTTTTCTAAAAGATAATTTAGTAAATCAAACTCCCGTTTTGTTAAATCAAGTAAATTTCCATCTACCTGAACTTCTCTTCTAATAGGATCAAGACGTAAAGCCCCAGCAGAAAGTTCAGGTGATGTTTTTACTACATTGCCAGCAGCCTTTTTCCTAAGAGTAGCCCTAATCCGAGCAAGCAACTCTTCAATTGCAAAAGGCTTAGTAATATAGTCATCTGCACCACCATCAAGTCCAGTAACTTTATCTACAACAGCATCCCGTGCAGTAAGAAGTATAACTGGTAAATCAGAAACTTTACGGATCCTTCTAAGAACCTCTAGCCCATTTAAAGCTGGTAACATAATATCAAGCAAAACAAGGTCAAAGGGTTGGGTTGTTGCAAGCTCCAGCCCATCCCTTCCATTAAATGCCTTCTCTACTTCATAACCTTCATATTTAAGTTCTAATTCTATAAAACGTGCTATTTTCTCTTCATCCTCAATTATTAGAATTCTCTCCATTAGATTTCTCACCTTTGACTTCTTTTTTTAGATTCTCAGCTACTGCTGCAACTGAATCCATGGCACGATTAACATTTTCTTTTCCCAAATCAGGGCCACTAAACATGTACCTATACCCGAAAAAGAGCCCTACAACTATAAGAGGGATAGTAACCCAGAACATGAATAGTAACAGCAAAGCTAATACTGTAACTGGAATAGTCATTACCTTGACTTCACCTTTTATAACCTCAAAGCTGTTCTTGTTTCCTTTATTAATTATTTCTCCACACCATCTAAAAAACCTTCCTGTCAGCTCCCCAAAGGATGCACTGTCGGTTCTGTTGGATTCTCTTTTGAAATTTTTCTCATGGCAATTATCTCTTGCATCTTGCTGGGTACTTCTTGAATTGTAATAGCCGCCTCCTTTAGGTGCTTGAATACGATTCCGTTTCTCAAGGTTGACAATAGCCTCAAGAATATCACCATTTGTTTCTTCAAGTGCTGCTTTTGCCTCTTCATAAGAAATATTTGTACGCCTACGCAATTCTTCTACTTGTTCCAAAGTAACCATAGTTACAACCTCCTGTTATTTAATATGGTTTAATTATAGCAGTACAAACTTTAAAAACAATTCAAGAAACATTAAAATTTCATTAGAATTAAAAGATTAAAGAATTAATATTCTGGCAATTGTTAAAATTAGCAAATCTACAAAGGCAATCACTAATATTATCGTTAAGTTCACTATAATTATTGATAGTATCTTCAAGCCAGAAATTCTTAACTATAAGCTGTTTTGACTTTCTATCATTTACTATTTCTATTCTTCCAATGAAGCTATCCCCAGATAGGACAGGTAAGACATAGTAACCATATTTTCTTTGGTCAATAGGCGTGTATATTTCCCACTTGTATTCAAAATTAAAAATCTTTTTTATTAGCTTTCTATCCCAAAGCATATTATCAAGAGGAGCAATAAACTCAGTTCGTCCTACAAAGTCATCATTGTTTAACACAATATCAATCAAAGGTTTGTCTTCTGATAAGCAATAAAAATAATCCGGTATATCTTCAACGAGGATTTCAATAATCTTGCCTTCTTTATGTAGCTTCTTAAATATAATATTCCGATTGACTGATTTTAATCCATCAATTCCAAGCCATGCATCTGATGGCTTATTCCAGAGCATTCCGACTGCACCAATACGTCTTAAAATTCGCCACTCTATATGTTCTTCTGGCGTTAAATTAGGATCACTAGCATTTAATATTTCTTCTGGAATATGTTCATTAGCAAGTGCATAATGTTTAATTGTTCCTTTTTTATGATGAATAATAAGTTCACCCTGAAAATACAAGGTTTCCAGTACTGCACGAGATAATGTAGTAGAGCTCCAGTACCAATCAACTTGTTTATTAAAGTCAACATCTTTAGAGGATACAAAGCCTTTTGATTTAATAATTGATTTCATTTCATCCATAACTGCATCGACTTTATCTTTACTTCTAACATGTTGTCTATATGCAGCTCGTTGACGTGAAAAGTACTTCCAGTCGTCTATACTAAATATAGACATATTCTTATCAAAATAATCCACCAGCTTTCTGTCTATGTATAAGAGTTTATATAGCATATCCTTAGAAAATCCTTCTACCCTTGATTGTAATACTAGCTCAGGATTTTTTCCACAAACATCAATGGGATCAAACTGGATACAGCCTGCTTGGTTTATATAATCACATGCACCCTGTTCCCCAACAAATTTATAGTTACCCATTAAGCCTTGTTTTAATAAAATGAAATGTCGAGCCTGCTTGTTTGTAAGCTTAATATACTCCATTTTTTATCCCCCCCTAATGATTCCATTATATTCTATATAATAAAACATTTCAAACGTATGTTCTGTAAAATTTATATATTATGTCTAGTATGTCTAGTAATATAAAAAGGTGACCTAATATCTCATAAATAAGTTAAGACTCCAGTCACAAAGAGTTTACACCCTCTATAAATGGAGTCTTTGAGCTGTTAGCCATTAGATAAAATCATGAGCTTAAATCCGTATGTTACATAACTTTTAATTTTACTTAATTGCAGTTATCATTGGATCAATATCTAATGGAGCCTCTAATTCCGTTACTATCTTTACAATCTGCTTTATTACTTCATCTACTGAGTCCAAATTATTCGGCCTATTATCATCTGAATATTGATTGAATAGTTTCGCTGCCGCAATTCTGCCATTATAAGTAGGCTTTATTTCCTTAAAACCGGCTTCCTTTAACCAAGATACTAGTGTCCTCCCAGAAGGATGAATAGTTTTACATGCTTGAACATTGGTAATCATAGATTTTATTTCTTCTAGAAAAGAAACAGTAACTTGATTAAAGGTAATATTATTGGATAATTTGTCCTTTAGTTTTTCCTTTGACATTGCAATAGTTAATCCATATTGCAAGACATACTCATTTTTTAAATCCCTATCAAATAGTATTAACTTACAAGAATTCTCATCCAAATCTGATATCCATAAATCCCTTTCGTATCCGTCCTTATAACCATTTAATGCCTCATAGGAAATTCTCATACGACCTCCTGGCTTTAAAACCCTATATAATTCCTCTATGGTTTTCTTTGGTTCTGGTGTTTGCTCTACAGATGATGCTGCCATAATTCCATCAAAGCTGTTATCCTCAAAAGGCAACTTTGTTCCAGATATATAGCTTACGAAACTTGCATTATTAATTCCCATTCGTTTAGCATTCTCTGTGCAAACTTCTACACGCTTCTCAGAAGAATCTAGTCCTATTACTTCATTAATATAAGGAGCAACAATTAATGAAGGCCATCCATCACCTGGTCCGAAATCTAGTAGTTTTTTCCCTTCCCCATTAGTTGAATAAAGAAAATCATAAAGATCTCCTCTGTCTGTCCAATGCCATTTTTTAGTTGGATCAAAGGGCTGATATATTATTGGTAAACTATATCCTGATTGTGATTCCATTTCATTGTATATAAATTCCTCTGATGTGCAAAAACTAGATTCTAGTTCTATCTCTATCCATTTAAAAATGTCTTTTTCTAGAATGCAGTAGTTTTTCACTGACATTAAACATTCCCCCTATAAGTTCTGTATATTTTTACTCTAATCCTTATATAAAAAATAATGGATGCAATGCATCCATTATTTAAGAACTATGCTAAAAGCACCTCTATTTTCAACTTATACCATCCCCTTCCTTTAATACTAACCGGTCAATTATATTTTCTCATTTATAATCTAAAAATCATAGGAAGAGAATAATTATAATTGTTTTTTACCATATACAATCTTTTTAATTGTTTCCTCACTTAAATAATACATGTCGGCTATTTCATCTATAGGCATACCACTTTTGTAGAATTCAAATATCTTTTTATTGCGTTTTTCTAACGACTTTCTTGAACCATTTAAATGACCCCAGCCAACCCTCTTACTCTTTTTAGGTATGTATATTAAGCCTCCATCAATATACTTCTGAACCTCTTTTAGAAGGTGAGCTGGCAATACTTCTACACCTTTTTTGTAACTCAAATAATAGTACCTCCTGCAATAAAGTATTAGATTTATAGATACTTAATGTATCTTTCATCATAATACTCACCTCCCTTAATTTATTTTTATTCTTGAAAATCTATAACTAGCTGTATTTTAAAGATATCTATATAATATATTAACTCATTTGCATAATATTTACTATACTTTTCTGCCTCTCCCAATCATTTTTCACCTATATCGGGTTGGAAGCGTGAAGCAATAACCCCGTCCCCCTGCTTCTACCCCTGCTTCTAAAGGTTTGACTTTTTCATTCGTGCAAATATATCTCCGCCTTGTTTTGCAGCTGTTTGGCTAATTCTTCTGCTGTCTTTTCACCATTGAAAAATGGCTGAATTTCTTCATATATTATCCCTTCGAAAGGCTCTGACATTGAAGGCTTATTTAAATTGCCTATTATCTTGTTAAGTCTTTCAACATCTTCTTCTGTTGCAAAATATTTGCCCTGCTTTTCCATATACACTTTGTTTTTTTCTTGTTCTTCAAACACCAATTCATCTATTTGTCTTTTACTTGCATTGTTATTAATATGAAAATGTGCTTGGAATAAATAGCTATCAATAGTTTGCATCTCTTCTGTCAACATAAATTTGATAAATTCCCAGACCAGCTCTTTATGCTTAGAATTAGCATTTATAGCTAAAAAATCGCTACCATATTCTCTGTTACCTGTATACTCTCCTTTAGGCACTGATATTGCATTAAAACCATTAAATACAGCTCCTATGCTGTTTATATAATGATATGCATGGGTTTGCCCTGTATACATTGCTATGTTTTTTAAATCTTCATCATTATGCTTGTCATTTGCTATATCAATCCACTCTAAGTTCGGATGCATTACATTATCTTCTTTTATTGCCTTAAACAGTTTTAAGGCTTCGATAAACTCTTCGCTATTAAATTTAGCTTGCTTTTTATCCCAATCTATATAATAATCCAAATCACTAAGTACCATCCAATTAAACAGCATATAATCATCAATTTTAGGCAAAACATATATCTGTTCTGTGCTATTTTCATTTAGTTTTTTTGAAAGAGCATATATATCCTTCCAAATTAGATCCTCACCTACAGTTACTCCTTTTTCATCTAGTAATTTCTGGTTTAGTGCAAAGCCATAAAAATAGTAGTCTATAGGCATAGTATATAATTTATCCTTGTACCTTGAGTTGTCAATCATATGTGTATTATACTCTTCTATATTAAATTCACTATCCTTTTCTATCATCTCATCAAGGTTTACTAGCATGCCTTTTTCTATATATGTTCTTATTGTGCCCCCTCCTTGTAGATATAGTATATCTGGCCCTTTGCCTGCTATTAGTTCTGCATTTAGCTTATCTCTATATTGCCCCCAATCAAGATCAGGATATAAATTAACTGTAACCTTTACATCAGGGTTTTTTTCTTGAAATTTCCTCGCTGCTCTAGTTAATTGATTGCCGTAGTCTTGAGTTACTTCAACAACTATCTCAGTCCTTTCTTCTGTAGCCTCTTCATCTTCTTTTATTTCAGAGGCTGACGTTGTATATTTAATTAGTTTGTAGCTTCCCTCTGCATCTGCTGTTATGTATACTTCTTCACTATCATCAACTACAAAATCAAATATAAATTCTATGTCTGACAATTCGCCTGTATTTAACAATCTATTTGTCATATTTCCCTTTGAGTCATACTTCACTATCCAGCCTGTGCTTATTCCATATAGGCTCTTAGTATTTTTGTTGTAGTATATGCTTCGTGGCAGTTCATTGTAGTCGTATTCTCTGCTTAATATTATCTTGTAATTACTTGTGTCTATCTTATCTAGAACTCTTTCCTCTATATTTCTGCGTATTGCTAATAGATTATCTTCTTCGTCTATATCTATATCTGTGTATAGTGTTGAATCTAGTATTTTTTTAGAATTAAATCTGCTGTCAAATACTTCTATCTTTCCACCTAGCTTTAAAGCATAAATATTGCCTTTGCTATCCATTTTTATCTTTTTTGTGATTTCTTCTGCTGACCTTGCTGTAGTGTCAGTTAGCTCTCCTACTACATTATTTTCAGTAATTGAGTTAGACTCATTATCATAGGAAAAGAGCTTTTTACTTATCTTTACTATGTCTTTATTCTCATTTGTCTCTGGTATTTCTGATAGTATGTACATATTATTATTGTTATCAATAGTAAAAACACTTGCCCTTCCATCAAAATCAATGCTTATCTCTTTTTTCACCTCTGTATTTTCATCTAGAACTACATATTTTCTACTATCCCCTGCAATGTATGCTACTAGCTCATTATTTTTATTTAGGCCTATGTTTGATATATGCTCCGCTTTTAATACATCATTTAATATGATTTCTCTATATGTTGCTTCGGTATTCTTATTTACACCTGCTGTCTTATTCTCTGTAGTACACCCATAAAGTGTAACTATTAGTAAAAGTGCTAATAAAATAATTATTACTTTTTGGGGTTTCATTTTTCTCCTCCTTAAAATATTATTTGAAGCTTCTCTTTGCTTATACTTCCCCTACCTTCTATTTTTGCAATAAATTATGACCTGTATCTTTTTCAAATAAATGCAGTTCATCTGTAATGAAGGATATGTTTATTTTATCATCAGCCTTAATATTTAAGCGAGATTGCGCCTTTATAATAATATGGCTATTATATAGCTTGCTGTGAATTAGTATTTCATGTCCCATAAGCTCAGACACATCCACATTTATTTCAAAGCTTTCTGGTGTTTTTTCTGATATCATTATATTTTCAGGTCTAATTCCCACCCTGACAGGCTGAGGCTTTATATCTTTAAGCTTAAGTATTTCCTTATGCTTGTCTGATATATTTGTTTTTCGCCCATTTAAGGCAAGCATATATTCATCATCTTCCATAATTAGCTCCGCATCAAATAGATTCATTTGCGGTGTACCTACGAATGTTGCAACAAATTCATTAGCTGGATTATCGTATACTTCTTGAGGTGAGGCTATTTGTTGAACAAATCCGTCCTTCATTATTACTATTCTGTCGCCTAATGTCATGGCTTCAGTCTGGTCATGGGTTACATATATAAATGTTGTCTGTAATCTTTTATGTAGTTTAATTATTTCTGCTCTCATTTCATTTCTAAGCTTAGCATCTAGATTTGAAAGTGGCTCATCCATTAGGAACACTTTAGGATTTCTCACTATTGCTCTACCTATAGCAACTCTTTGCCTCTGTCCCCCTGATAATGCACGAGGTTTTCTTTGTAAAAGCTCTTCTATATCTAATATTTTTGCTGCATTTATTACTCTTTCTTTGATTTCAGTTTTTTTCATCTTTCTTATTTTCAGTCCAAATGCCATGTTGTCATAAACCGTCATATGAGGATATAGTGCATAGTTTTGAAACACCATTGCAATATCTCTGTCCTTTGGCAAAGCAGTATTGACTTTCTTTTCATCAATATATAGTTCTCCCGAGCTTATTTCCTCTAATCCTGCCACCATTCTCAAAGTAGTAGTTTTGCCACAACCAGAAGGCCCTACTAAAACTATAAATTCTTTATCCTGTATTTCTAGGTTGAATTCCTTTACTGCGACTACTTCTTTATCATATATTTTGCATATGTTTTTAAACGTAATAGATGCCAAATCCTTCCCCCCTTAGATATCTATACTTCCTGTACTTTTTCCACCTCGCCAAAGAGCCACCTTAAATACTCTCCTTGATGATAAAAATATACAATGATAAAGCTAATCCATATAAGCAATACATCTACCATTGAAATCATAACTGGCAATCCCAGCAAGTATATAAACATAACAGACAGCCAAACTGAAACTATCAAACAAATTCCCATACTAAGCAAGACATTTATGCTCTCTTTGATTTTGCCTGATTTCTTTCCTTTTATAGATGCTAAGCATAATATTTCAAATATTAAACCTACCCAAAATACTGTAGTGTTAAGCTTCTGCAAAAAACCATATACTTTAATTTCATAGATCAAGTGAGTGTAATTATAATTAACAAATTCAGTTATATACTTTGTCACCATACTTAAAATTTGTATGATGCTAGCAGGATTATTAGGAATCTTATCTGACGCTACATAAAGCTTAAATGAGACCTTTTTCCAGATAAAAAAACCTAAAACTAATATTCCAGCTATAGCTAAAATCCCTTTTATATACACTCTTTTCCCATTCTTTATCATATCAAAAAAGTAGTTATCCTCTAAACTGTCCTTAGAATAAGACGCAATGTATTTAATAATATCTACAATCAATCTAATAAGCACATATAAGCAATATACTCCTAATACAAATAATAAAATATCGTACTTCTGCCTTTGCTGACTGCCTGCTATATTTAAATCTTCAATTAAAAAATCATCCTTAGCCTTCCCTATCAAAGCTATTTTGTCTTTTATAACGTCAATGTCCAAGTTACTTCTTTCATTCTTATACTCAACATTTCCTATGCAGGCTTCAGTTAAGTCATTCATAGTATTTAGCGGTATATAAATACGTGAGCTTCCTATATCAATCAGTTTTTCTATTGCTGCTCTCTCCGTAGAGATTATTCCAATTATCTCAAGTTTTCTATTATATACCTCAATCTCTAATCCTAAGACCTCTTCACTTCCAAATAAGCTTTCTGCTACTGTATCTTCAATTACTGCAACATTTCTTCTTAGTCTATTGTCGTTTTCGTCTATAAAAGAGCCTTCTACTAGCTTAATTCTGTTAAACTCATTAAAATTTCCTAATACTCCATATATTTGAGTCTGTCTAAACCCTTGAACTGAAGACACTACTGAATCCTTGAATGCATAGCATGTAGCCATGTCTGGTGATACAATTCTATTTAGCTTACTTATTTGGTCAATATTAAATCCCCTTTCAGCAGGTAGCTTCTCTTTTAATCTGATTGCCAGCTTTTCATAGCCTACGCTGCTATTTAAATCTTGTATATATAAATATATTGATTGGCTTAAAAATAATAAAAGGATGAATAAAAATATAAACATATGCCTTTTCTCAAATCTAAATCTCATATCACCTTCCTCCCTATGTTATTCTATTGTAACTAGACTGCCCTCAGATATAGGTTTGCTGCTTCTTACAATTATACGTTCACCACCCATTAGTCCTGAAAAAATCCCTACATTGTTATTGTCAGAATCACCCTCTGTGACGCCATTTCTGACAACATAATACTCTTTTCCTAATGGTCCTTGCCTTTCTTCAAGAATAAAAACAAATTTCCCTTTTTCATCTGTTCTTAAAGCCTGTCTAGGCACAAGGTATTTATATGAGCCTATAGGCTTTTTCATATAAAACTCAACTGTTTCTCCGCCCTTGAGGTTATCGTCTTCAAGTCCTACTGTCACTAGTTTTTTGCCAGTATTTTCAGCATCTTTTATAGATTTTATTTCCCCATTTAATGCACCGCTGTTTCCACTTTTCAAAAATACTTGAACACTATCTCCGGTCTCTAAGTATTGACTCTCCTCATTGTTTACTGTAACGGTAGCTTCAAACCCTTTATCTGGGCTGTCTAAAACATATAATGGCTTTGAATTATTTGCAACCATTCCCTCTTTAAAGTTGATTTCTTTAATTGTTCCATCACTTGTGGCGATTACAGTACAGTTTTTAATCATCTTTTTAAGCTCTTCAATTTCTATTTCAGCACTTGATATATCAAGCTTCATAAGCTCTATTTCTCTTTCCCTATTTTCTTTTTCTCTGTCTGACTTCTCTAATTGTTTTTCTAAGTCATTGTTAGCATTTTCATACTTCAGTTTTGCTAGGTCAAGTTGACTAATAGCGTTGTCTAGTTCTTTTTTAGCGATAGCCCCTTCATTATATAATTGTTCTTTTACTTTAACTTCTTCTTCTATTTTTGAAAGTTCAGTTTCTGCTTCTTTTATTTTTTGTTCATATGTATATAGTACGTCTTCTACATTTCCTGCTATAGACTTATCATATTGAAGTTTTAATCTTTTAAGAGCAATTTCTTTTTTTACTAGGTCAAGCTCTAAAGGCTCTTTATCTAAAACTAATATAGTATCTCCTGGGACTATCACATCACCCAAAGAAGCTTTTACTTCTTTAACCGTTGCAGAAAAATCAATATAATGCTCTACCCTTTTTACAGCATTTACTATACCATCTGTGGCTATTTCTACAATTAAGCTTCCTGATTTTGCATCCATAGTGCTAACCTTTGGAAGGGTTAAATTGCGAATGCTTTTTGAAGTAAATGTGAGTATTATTATAATAACAAGAAAAATTTGACCTGCTTTAAGTATTTTTTTCTTTCTCATATCGGTTTTTTTAGTATCTTCCACTATAATTAGCCCCCCTTATTTTTTGATTGTAGAATTAGATATGCCCTCGATTAAGTAATTCTGTCCATATAAGAATACCAAAAGAGCAGGTATCATATATATAACACTGGCTGCAAAGGCAATGCCTAGTTCAGAATTATTTATTACAGAAAGATATATGGACAATGGGTGTTTATTTGTATCCTTTAAAAATATCAATGGCTGTTCAACCATATTCCAATTGTCTATAAATGATAATATGGCCAGTGAAGCTACTCCTCCCTTTGACTGTGGAAGAATAACCTTAAAGAAAATCTGTGCCAATGAGCATCCATCAACCATTGCAGCCTCAATATATTCATTTGGAATTGAAATCATAAACTGCCTCAAAAGAAAGACTCCAAATGCCCCAAAGATTCCGGGAAGTATTATAGACAGATAATTGTTTAAAATACCTAGCTTGTCTAATACTAAATAATTTGGTACAAGGGTAACCTGAAAGGGCATCATCATAATTATGATATATATGAAAAAAAGCGTATCTCTTCCTTTAAACTTTATTTTAGCAAATACAAATGCAGCTGATGAGGATATTATTGTCTGGAAGAGCACTATAGGAAGTACTAGAAAAACGGAATTCCAAAACATTCTTAAGAACTTTGATTTTCCTATTAAAACTTCATAGTACTGTTCAAGCACAATATTGTCTGGAATCAATTTAACACTCCTGAATTTTTCCTTTTTATCCCCAGTGGTACTACCTATAAAAGCCCCATGGCTTTCATTAATCTCAGAGCTTCTCATAAAGGAATTAGTAATTGTCACTATAAGGGGCAAAAGTACTAATAAAGCAAGCATAATTAAAAATATAGTAACTGCTAGTTTTTTGTTTTTCCTCATACCTATCCACCTAGCCTTCAATATATCTTTCTACTTTTTTTTGAATCTTGAATAATATAAATATGATTAAATACAATATGACAGCCATCAATACTGCTGATGTGACCAGCTTATGGTAATCAAGCTTACTGAACATATTGTTGAGATAATGCTGGAGCATATATATGCTTTCATGTGGATAACTGCCTGATAAAAGATATACTTCTTTAAATACCTTGAAGGAGTTGATTATAGATATGATTATTACGAAAAAAGTAGTAGGCATTAGGTAAACTGCTGTTATATTAAAAAACTTAGTTAGAGTTCCAGCTCCATCTATATCTGCAGCTTCATAGTATTCTTTAGGTATACCTTGAAGTCCCGCTAAAAATAATATCATGTTATATCCAAGGTTTTTCCATACATATATTATAATCACTACAAGCATAGCTTGAGGTGAATTTAGCCAATCTGTAGCGTTTATATTAAGCATTGAGAAAATTTTGTTTATAAGCCCATGATAATCGAATATGTACTCAAAGAATAAAATAACTGAAGCCACTGGTACAACTAATGGTACTATAAAAGAAGTTCTTAGTGTAGATTTAAAATGTATCTTTTGATTTAATAAGATTGCTAATATTAAAGATAATATTATAATCAATGGAACACTGATTCCTGTAAATAAGGCAGTATTGGACAGTGCTTTCCTATATACTCCATTATTGATTAAATCAATATAATTTTTGAATCCTACAAAACTTCCATTTACAGGCTTATCAAAGAAAGAATAAATTACCATCCATATAAATGGAATGATATAAAATACTAATATGCCAATTACACTTGGTGTAATGAGTAGCAACGCTACAATCTTATCTTTTATGCTTAATCTAGGAAGCACTGTATATTCCCCCTTTCTGCCCCAATTCACAGTTCATCCTATTCGTGCAAATATATATCAGCCTTATTTTGCAGCTGTTCAGCTACTTCCTCTGCTGATTTTTCACCATTTAAGAATCTATTAATTTCCTCACGTATTACATCATATATAGGTTCTGATGTTTGAGGCTTATTTAGATTATTTATTATCCTATTAAGCTCCTCTATATCTTCTTCAGTTGCAAAATATAGTTTATCCTTTTCTATAAATTGTTTATATTTTTCTTGATGGCTGAAAAATTCATCTATTTGTTTTTTGCTTGCATTATTATTAATACGAAAAGTGCCTTGTATTACCCTTTTATCAATAGTTTGAAGCTCCTCTGTTAATACGAATTTTATAAATTCCCACACCTCTTCTTTATGCTTAGAATTAGAATTTATAGCTAAAAGATCGCTACAATATAGTCTGTTACCTGTATACTCTCCCTTAGGTGCCGATACGGTACTAAATTTGTCATAGAAAGACCCAAAAGACTGTATATAGTGATATGAATGGGTTTGACCTAAATATATTGCTATATTGCTCAAATCTTTTTTGTCGCCAAAGTTAAGTTCGTTCATTATGTCAAGCCAAAACAAATCTGGATGCATTATATTGTCTTCTCTTATGGACTTTATTAATTCTAAGGCTTCAATAAATTCTTTACTATTAAATTTAGCCTCCTTTTTATTCCAATCCAAGTAATAATCTATATCCTGTAATACTATAAATTCAAATAACACCTCGTCATGAATTTTAGGTAAAACATATATTTGTTCTTTACTATTCTCATTTAATTTTTTTGAAAGAGCATATACATCCTTCCAATTTATATTATCATCTAAACTTATTCCTTTTTCCTCTAGCAGTTTCTCATTTAGTACGAAGCTATAAAATTGGTAGTAGTTTATAGGCATAGTATATAATTCATCCTTGTACCTTGCTTTGCCAATTATGTGCGTATTGTAATCTTCAATATTAAATCCTTTATCTTTTTCTATCATCTCACCTAGGTTAACTAGTATACCTTTTTCTATGTATGTTCTTATATAATCCCATGGGCGTAGATATAAGATATCTGGTCCCTTACCTGCCATTAGTTCTGTATTTAGCTTATCTCTATATTGATATTCATCAAGAACAGGATACAAATTAACTGTAACCTTTATATCAGTATTTTTTTCTTGGAATCTCTTTGCTGCTTTAGTAAATAGATTGTCATAGTCCCTAGTTAATTCTGCAGTTATTTCCGTCTTTTCATCTCCAGCTCCTGTATTTGCCTCTATTTCAGAACTTAATTTTGTGTATTTGATTAGTTTGTAGCCCTCCTGACTATCTGCTGTTAAATATATCTCTTCACTTTTATCCACTATAAAATAAAGAAGCTTTTTTCTTATTCCTACTATTTCTTTATTCGCATTTTTCTCCTCTCTTTAAAAAATTTTATGAATAACTTTACCCATTGCTTACTTCACCTGAGATTGTATTATTTTTACATAGCGATAAAACCTTTCCCATTTTATTAGCCTCTAATTCTCTGTAAAGAACTAAATTTTTTCTCTGAGCTACTAATTCCTTTTAAGCCCCTATTAATCTTTCTATTGTTATATTGCTTATTTTATAGCTAAATAGACTGTTTATTGTTAAAATGATTTTGGTTTGGGAAAAATTCAGGATTTGTTCTAAGGATTAGTTTGTTTTTAAATGGCTTTAAATAATTAAATATTCTTTTTAATAATGTAATATTCTTACTATGGATATTAATCACCTCTTTCATCCATTTAATAATTTAAGTAAGTAATTTCCATTAATTTTGACCACATCATACCATACATATGCAGAAAAGTAAAGTAATCCCTTAGCTTTGTTTTTGCCAATTGACCCGATTCTACACACAGGTAAAACAAAAACTAGATGCGTGCATCTAGTTCAGATTAATGAAAAACCCCTATGTTGTTTTTGAAGAGTTGAGGGTCTTTTATCTTATAGCCTATAAACCATCTCTATTTTTACTTCTTTCTTTAGTACATCCTCATTTGAATAACAACTTAAGTCAATGCCATTGACTCTAAATCTATTTACATTTGCATAAGGTTTTGGTTTGCTATAAAGTATATTCTCCAAAGTTTGGTCTAATCCTACAAAAAACAAAAAACAAGTAAAAATCTCTATGTTATAATTAGTATAATAAAATATAGGGGGAAAATTATTATGAAGTATGAAGTAATAATATTTGATGCAGATGAAACTTTATTTGATTTCAAAAAATCTGAAAGTGTTGCTTTTAAAAATATAATGCTTGAATTTAATATAGAATATGATGAAAATCATCATTTAAAAATATACAAGGACATAAATACAGCTATATGGAAAGAGTTTGAAGATGGACTTATTACTCAAAAAGAATTGAAGGTTGAAAGGTTTAAAAGATTATCTAATAGGTTAAATGTTGAGTTTGATGAAGTTGAATTTGCAAGATCATATATGAAACATTTATCTCGTGGGTCTTTCTTATATGATGATAGCATAGACCTTGTAAAAAGCCTATATAAAGATTATAGACTTTCTATAATTACTAATGGACTTAAGGATGTTCAGGATAATAGAATACGAAAATCAAATATATCAAAATACTTTGAAGATATAGTAATTTCTGAGGAAGTTCAGGTATCAAAACCAGATCCTAGAATATTTGAAATTACCTTAAGCAATATGAATTTTACTGACAAAAGCAAGGTGTTAGTAGTGGGGGATAGCTTGACATCTGATATACAAGGCGGGATAAATTCTGGCATAGATACTTGCTGGTTTAATCTTAGCAAAATTGAGAATAAAACTGAAATAAAACCTATTTATGAAATTTCTAATTTAATGGAGCTTAAGGATCTACTGGGAAATAAATAGTGAAGCAAAAACTAGGTACCTCTACCTAGTTTTTCTCTAACCAGTCTATGGCAGCTTGTATCATAAGTGCTGCACCCTTCCATAACTCTTTTTCATCTATATCAAATTTAGGACTATGGTGTGGATAGTATTGTCCTTGGATTTTCTGTGGATTGTTTATGTAGAAGAATGTTCCTAGGGCTTTTTGAAGAAAATACGACATATCTTCTGCACCCATTACTGGTACTTTCATTTCAACTATATCTTCCTCATTTACAATTTTCTTAGCTGATTCTACAAAACCTTTTGTGAATTCTTCTGAGTTTACTAATGCAGGATAACAATATTCGTATTCAAATTCATAGTTTGCACCATGAGCCATAGTTATTCCTTTTATAATTTCTTCCATTCTTCTAGCTATTCTACGTCTAGTATCTTCATTTATTGTCCTTACTGAACCTTCTAGTTCTACTGAATCCGGAATAATATTTTGATTGAATCCGCCTTCAATCCTTGTAATAGATATTACAGCTGGCTCTACTGGGTTTTTCTCGCGGCTTATTATTGTTTGTAGTGCTAGTACTATTTCTGAGGCTATTACTATTGGATCTATTGAACGATGAGGATATGCTCCGTGAGCACCCTTTCCCTTTATTCTAATATGTACTACATCTACTGCTGCCATCATTGGTCCATAGCATACTCCTATTTTCCCCATTGGAATATCTTTTCCTAGACTCCCTAAATGAAGCCCCATTACAGCATCAACTTTTGGATTTTCCATGGCACCTTCGTCTATCATTGGCTTTGCTCCTCCTGGGTACTCCTCTCCAGGTTGGAATAATAGCTTTACATTTCCTTTGAATTTATCCCTATTTTCATTTAATACCTTTGCTGCCCCAAGTAGAACAGCAGCATGTCCATCATGTCCACAAGCATGCATACAGCCATTATTTGATTGGTATTCTAATCCTGTTTCTTCTTTAATAGGAAGAGCATCCATATCTGCTCTTAAAGCTATGGTTTTACCTTCTTCTCTACCCCTAATTAGCCCTACTATTGCATTTCCATTTACTAGAGTACTGTATTCTATCCCCATTTTATCTAATTCCTTTGTGATAAACTCTGTTGTCTTGGGTAGATTTAGTCCTACTTCTGGTATTTGGTGAAGTCTTCTTCGCCAGTTAATTATTTCATGCCCTATTTTTTTAACCTCGTTAATTAAGTTAAACATTTTACCCTCCCTATTTCATTTTAGATAGTACTAAAACCACTTCAATTATCTATTAATAGCTTTTAGGTGACTGTCTATTAAATATACCTACAACAATATGTTAGCTCATTTATAAAAAATTCTCCACAAAAAAAGACTAATATCAAATATTAGTCTTTTTTAGAAAGAAATAAAATCTTCTTTTATCTAGATTTTAAATTTGTTAACTAATTCATTTAACTTATCTATTGTCTCAGCTAGATTATCTATATTATTGGATATAGTTTCCATAGTTGCAGCTTGTTCTTCCATGGAAGCTGATAGTTCCTCTGTAGAAGCAGCAGTTTCTTCTGTTATTGAAGATATACTTTGGATAGCTAATATGGCATCTTCCTTATCGCTATTTACCATGTCTATGTTTTCATCTAATTTTTCTACAGCTTTTATTGAAGTCAATATTGAAGAAATTATTTCTTCAAAGGCCTTCATGGATTGATCTATGGTTTTGTTGGCATCCTTTATTGCCTGCTCTGAAACATCCATATTTCCCTTTGTAGCCTCAACTTCTAATTGTATAGAATTTAATATATCTTCTATATTTCTAGTAGCATGTCCAGTTTGCTCAGACAGCTTTCTTATTTCTTCAGCTACTACTGAAAATCCTCTACCTGCTTCACCTGCTCTAGCTGCCTCAATAGCCGCATTTAGAGCTAAAAGATTAGTTTGTTCTGAAATGTCCATTATTGTATTTAATATGCTTCCAATGGAACTAGATTTTTCTATTAGAGAGTTAACATTTTCCGCTACGATATTAGTAAATTTATTTGTTATGTTAAACTTCTCCACCATATCATTCATTGCTTTTGAGCCTTCTTCGCTTATTCTTTGGGCTTTAATTGAACTCTCTATTACTATTTTTCCGTTTTCAACGGCTACTTTTATTTCGTCTGCTAATTTATCTAGTTTTACTGAACCTGTTTCTGCATCCTCAGCTTGTTCCATAGCAGCCTTTGCCAATTCTTCAACAGTTTTTGCTACATCATTAATAGATTGGCTTGTTTCATGAGTAGCAACAGTTAGACTATTGGTGTTCACAACTATGTTAGCTGTAGTTCCTTCTATAGCCCTTATAGTCTTCCTCATTTCTTCTCTTAAAATAGCTGTTGCTTTAAATATAGAGCCTACTTCATCTTTTCTGTTAAGAATACTCTTTATCTTCTTAGTTTCTTCTATATCAGTTAAGTCAAGATTTGCAGTTGAATTCAATATATCTGTTGCAAGCACTATTGGATCAGATATTCTTTTTCCTAAAATAAATGCTATAAATGCTGACAATATAGTTGCTACTATTATAACTCCTAATATAATATAAACAGTATTATACATATCACTTAATATTTCTTTTTTCGGTACGGTTAGAATTATAATTTTATCATCATATAACTTTGAAAAAGCCATAATTTTCGTTCCGCCACCAAAATTAGTTTCTATTATACCAGAACCTTTACTTTCTATTTCATCTGCAATATAACTATATTGTCCATTACTAATAGTTTTAAAATTGCTAGTTCTATCTAAAGTAGGATGAATTATGTAATCATAATCTTTGTTAAGCATAAATGCATAACCTGTATCATATAGTTTGATACCTTCCACATGTTTCTTTAATTCTCCAACATTCATATCTGCCCCTACTACCCCAATAGGGGTATTGTTAATTATAATAGGCATCGAATACGTCATTACATTTAAATCAGCATTGTTAACATAAAAATCACCCCATAATGCCTTACCTGCCTTTATAGCATCATAATAAAAAGAGGCAGTTGGATCGTCTTGGCTTTTCCCTGCAATGTTAGTTGGGGTAGAATGTAATAACTTCCCGTCTTCATCTAATGCAGCCCAAATTCCTTCTGACCTACCAGTATATTTGGGATCAAAAACTATGTATAATCCTGCACTTTTCCTAGTTTTTTGGGCCATCCTTTGAATTATAGGACTTAAAATAGTATTACTATACTCTAAAAGATATCCTTCTTCGTATAACTTTGTTGTATCAATAGTTCCTTCTACTATTTGATACATGTTAGATACTATAGATTCATAAACAACTAAATCCTCATTAAATTCTTTGGCGTATGTCTCCCCTGTGGCAAAAAGGCTATCTTTTGCTTCATCCTCAATTACACTTATACTTCTAAGCATACTTGTAACTCCAACAACAACAGACGTAACTATGGAGCAAACCAAAACTGTTAATATGATTCTTGTGTTTATTTTTTTCACTAACTTTTCCCTTCTTTCTTAATAGTCCTGATATATATACTATCGGCATCACTTGGCTCTTTGTTTACTCGTTATGCCCATTTTTTTACAAAATCGTTTACAAATTTATATGCTTAATTAGTTAAATGCATGTTATATATACACAAACTACTAAATTTGCTATTTGCTCTAAGTATAAGAATGATTTACTTACTATTGCAGAAACGCAAAATAAATCCTTCGAGAGAAGGAATTCGTGCTTTTATATATTAAGCATTTTATAGACAATTAAAGCAATTATTGATAACCATACTAAAATAATTATAGATGCAGCAATACGATTTTTGGGTTTACCATCTTTAAAGGTATCTTTAGCTTGACTGCGGCACTCTTCCATTATATGATCTGGAATTAGTTTTATTGCTATTGAAATACCTAAAGGTAATAGTATAAGGTCGTCTAAGTATCCTAAAATAGGTATAAAATCAGGAATGAAGTCTATAGGACTTAGTGCATAACCTACAACAATAATTGCAAACAACTTTGCATACCAAGATACATCAGGTCTCTTATAAGCTAGGAATAAGGCTAGAATTTCATTTTTTAATTTTTTTGCCTCATCCTTTAATTTTTCAAAGATTACCTTAAAATGAATCAATCATATTCCTCCTTTGTTAGAAAAACAGCTCTATATTTTTAAATTTACTTGTATTTAAATCAATTATCTAATACCCTAATTGTTTTCTAACAATAATTACCTTTATTCTATCTTTAATAAATTGTCCCTTAATAACTACAAAGTCATTACAGATACGGCTTGGACTTTTACAATCTATACAGTACCCTAAGGTAGCACAAGGTGTATCCTTGCCTAGTCTTTTTGCATCTAAGGGAGCAGAGTATTGCCTGACTCTCTTTTCTGCTTCTTCAATATCACGAACTATTTTATTTATACCTGTAACTAAAATAACCTGTTTAGGTCCATATAACATGGGTGCAACTCTACTTCCATTACCATCAATATTATAAAGCTCTCCACTTTCAGTTAAAGCATTTGTACTACACATAAAAGTATCTGCAGAAAAGTTCTTAATATATATATCTTTCTTTTCTTCGCTTGTAATGCCATCCTTGTATTTATCAAAAAAAACAAAATTCCCTTTACGCAGAAAATCAATTACACCTGTTTCAAAAAGTGTTATTGAATCACCTACGCCGACTGAGGAATTTTCGGGGATTAATTTTCTCAATAGCTCTATTAATTCTACTTCGTTATTAACAAAATATCCTCTCATATTACGTTTTTTTAAATTGTCCATAGTTCTCTCTATCTTTTTATCTATATACCATGCAATATTTTTTTCCATAAGACTCTCCTCTATCTAAGATTAGCTCCTGTATTTAAATGCTCTTGCATATTAGAAAAAATAATTGTTTTTTTATCATCACTAACTCGCCACAAATGAACTCCTGTATCTCCAGATGCTAACCATACATTAGTATCTATAGGCAAATTAAGAAAACTTCTATATAACATGGTTATCAATCCGCCATGAGACACGATACATATTGTTATCTTATCTTCTCTATCTTTTATAGGGTGTAGTAAATTAGCAAGAAAATATTCTGCTCTACTTCTTAAATCAATCATTGATTCCCCATACTGAACTGCTTGAAAGTATTTCCTTCCACCTTCTGGCTCAGGATAATTACGCTTAGCTTCTTCCCTTAGAAGTCCTGCTAAAACCCCATTATTCCACTCCATCAAATTTTCGTTAAAAACAACTGATTGACTCATTTTATTGCCAATAATCTCAGCCGTTTCCTTTGCTCTTTTTAAAGGACTACTAAATATCATGTCAAATGTATATTTTCCTTTTAACCATTCAGACAATTTTTCAGCCTGTTCTCTGCCTAAATCAGTTAATGGAAAATCTGCCCTTCCTTCATGTCTGCCTTCAATATCCGCTAAAGATTGTCCATGCCTAATCACAATTAACTCAATCATATTTATCCCCCTCTTTTATAATACTACTAATTACTATACCCATAGTTTTGATACTCTTTCGCTTAGCAGCAGTGTCTTTAGCATCTATGCAGTATCTGTGTTCGAACTATCTATGATGATCTTAACCTTTTCTATAATCATTATAAACTAAATTACATTTATAAGAAAAGCTTCTAACGAAACGTTATTAAATCAAGGAAGCTTTTCTTGAAACTCATTGACGGAAAGTTCTTTAAACAAAAAAGCTGAAGTAGAACTTTCCTATTCGTTATAAAAAACCATAGTTCCAAGGTAATTTCTTTACCCTTTCCCTATGGTTTTCTGATTAAACTTTATTTTATAAAGCCCCTTTTTATAAGGCATAAGAAGATATGGGAGCATTTCGTTTGTCTTAGTGGTCTCTATTACTTAAATCTTACTATTAGGTAGTCATCATAATGATCAAATCCTAATGTGGTATAAGCCATGACAGCAGGTGTGTTATTCTTTTTAACAGAAAGGGTTGGTATCTTGCCTTTGGTAATAATCCTCCTACATATTTCCGAAACAACCGCTTTGCAGTACCCTTTTCTCCTCTCCTCTTTAGATGTATAAACACTGCCAATCTGATTAATTTTAGGAGTATATGTCTGTACACATGCTTGAGCTACCATTTTACCATCTTTTTCTGCAATAATAAATTCTTCTTCATCTCCTCTTTGTAGTAAGGTTTTTTTAATATCTTCCCTAGTTGTGACTTGGTTAAATCCATTTATACGTCCATCTAAAACAAAGTCTATCACTTCGTTACTAATTACTTCATTTGCATTTATAAAATTCATTCCATCTAATATATAAGGCTTAAAATTACTATTTATGAAATAAGAACACTCATCGTACTCTTGAGTTTCTTTATAGCTTTCAATTTTTTCATACAATGGTTTTATTACTTTGTTCATACCTAGCAGAAACTCAAAATGCCTACCTTTCATGAGATCTGCAAATAGAGGTATAGCATCCTCATCCTCATAGTGAGGTATACAACTTCCAAGATTATAAAAAGGTAATATTCCTTTTAATTCTTCTTCTTTAAAGAACCCATAGTAATCTGCACATCTTCTTTTATCTGGCATATTATCAATACCAAATTCAATAACATTGCCATGTAAAAATGATGTCTCGATTTCATTTCTTTTAAGATACTCTAAAACTGCTTTCTTATCATATTGTGTAAGTAATCTAATCATTAATATCACCTCCGCTAAAATAAAAAACCCCACAGAATCACTAGTAACAGTGACTCCGAAGGGTTATAACCACTCGTGTAGGACTTTGTTAGCCCCTATGCTGCTCACACATCAATGCTTAAGCATACTCACTTTTTATGTATTATTACATATATTTTCCATATTGTCAACATGACTTTTATATTTATTTCGCAGTCTTTTTGCTTAGATGTATGATTATAATTTCATACTTAATCTAACCATAGCTACACATCCAATTCCATTTTCTACTATTTTTTCTTTGTGGTGTATTTTAAAGATATCTCTATCTATGTCAACTATGCGAAACCCACATTTTTGATAGAGTACTAGATGTTATTATTTATGTTTCGCATAATGTAATACAATTTTAGCTATCTATTTTTCGCACTGGAAACTGGATTTCAGTAATGTATTCATCTGGGTCAGAAGTTACCCACTCTCCCTTTAAGTATAATTCCCTATGTGGTCCGATGATTTCATACTTATTCTCTTCAATCCATTTTGAAATAGCATTATAAGCCAAATGAAGAGTCTGATATGGCCCTTTGTGCACAATACATGCCATTTCTTTTGCACCTTCAAGTTCTTTAACCTTGATTCTTTCAGTATTAGGAAGGTCTCTATCAATTGGTTCAATTATCTCTGCATCAACGCACTCTTCCTTATAACCGGTATCATGGTAAATAACCATACATGGTGGAATTATCTTGGCACCATGTTTCTCTATATGCTCTGCTAACTCTTCCCACAGGTGTCCCTGCTCACTATAGGTTGGAATAATATCCCTTAGCGCTGCAACTCTCACAGATTCAATTTCCTTTAACACAATATTATACTTCATAATATGTTCCTCCTGTTTACACATTTTAATTAAAATTTCAATACGGCTCAGTCTTTCTTGCTCATTCCTTACTCTATCTAAGATTTCTGAATGCTTCAATTCCAATAGAGTCCGTATTTGATCTGAATCCATATTCTTGTTTAAAATCAGAGCAATCTCATCCAAGGAGAATCCGATATCCTTTAGCGAAAGTATCTGGTTTAGTCTCGGCATCTGGCTTGCAGAGTAGTGCCGATATCCTGTAAAAGAATCAATTTTTTCAGGCTTTAACAAACCAAGACTGTCATAATGTCTTAGTGTTTTAACTGTCACCTTATTTAATCTTGCAAAGTCTCCGATTTTAAACATTTTAATCACCTATGTGCACATATTTTGAGGCCCTCAAGTAAATGATAAACCCTGCCCTAACAGGAGAGTCAATAGAAATATAAAAATATTTATTAAAAAAATTCAATCTACTCGCTATAAAAGAAATTTCAGCTATTTTCTTCTTTTAAAAACTGCTACAGCATCTCTACTCTGTCCATATGCTGCATTGTTTGAAAAGCAAGATACCAATTTCCATCATTGTTCTCCAAGCTTTTTATAAAGGGTCTACACTTGCTTTTCCAGTTATTTTATCCATTGATATTTCAACAACATTTACAATATTCATATCGTTAATTGAAAGCGGTTCATACTTATACCCTTTTGCATGCTTTTCCATAAGCAAATTCATTACAGTAAGTTTCAGATTTTTGTCTTCTACTATATGTGCCTCTCCAAAAACTAATACACTCCAGAACCTCATTGTAAAGTTTTTTGCATGCCCTGTTGGATATATCTTGCCTGACCCGCTAACTTCTAAGCAAACCTTCTGGTTATTCCCTATATTATCTAGTTTTCTACCCTTAAAGCCTGTATGGAAGTATATTTTTTCATTATATATTACGAAGTTTATTGGGGTAATATAAGGCTGCTTATCATCTCCGCATGTTCCAAGCCTGCCATAAATCCCTTTTGACAGCAAATTGATGCATTTCTCTTTAGGAAGCCATTTTGTAGGCATATTACAAATCCCCCCTATAATTTGAAAAAACTTGCTGAACTTATTTTAGAAATATGACTTATTATTCAGTATCCCATCTAACGTACATTCATCGTATGCTAAACTTTTTAATATTTATGATCAATTTATATTGCTCTTTGTCACATTTTGTATTCCCCCTATGTAAAACTCCTTTTTTAGTCTAAACTTGTATAGTATCGGTCAACATTAATAATTGTATAACAGCTACTATCAATAGCCCTCACAGCTTCTTGTATTTCTTTTTTTATATGTTCCTCAGATTTTTTGCAGGTATTTGGAAGTACAACATCAAAGATAAGATTTTTATAGTTATATCCCATAACAACCCTAAAGTCATGCATAGTAATGTCTTTGTTAATCGTTGAAATCGCATAAATCACCATTTCTTTTAGTTCATTTATAGACTCGTCATCGGTTATAATCGGATCAAGGTGAACCACAAGATGTATTCCACTTTCTAGAAAATGCCTCTCAATTAAATCTGCAAGATCATGACTTTCCATAATATCATTTTTTGCATCTACTTCAACGTGAACCGAAGCAAAAGACCTGCCAGGTCCATAATCGTGAACAATAAGATCATGTATCCCTAATACTCCTTTGTATGACCTAAGCTTTGATGAAATATCACTTACTAATTCCTCATTGGGAGCCTCACCAAGAATTGGGTTTAATGTCTCCCTAACTAATTTAATTCCAGAATACATAATAAATAGAGCAACTGCCATTCCCATATAGCCATCAAGTTGAAGGCCTGTAAGCTTTGCAATTATCGAACTTATAAGAACTGCAGATGTAGTATAAACATCATTTAAGCTATCGGTAGCTGTGGCTTCAAGCGTAGTTGAGTCAATGATTTTACCTATTTTTTTATTGAAAATACTCATCCACAGTTTTACAACAATTGAAACTAATAAAACTGCTACTGAAATTAGACTAAAGTTAATTGCATCAGGATTAATTATTTTATTAAAAGATGACTTTATAAGGTCAAATCCAAGTATCATAATAAGAAATGCAACTATAAGCCCTGATATATACTCAATTCTAGCATGCCCAAAAGGATGCTCCTTATCTGCAGGAAGTTCAGAAAGTTTAAAACCTATCAATGTAATTACTGAAGACGTTGCATCGGAAAGATTGTTTATACCATCTGCCAAAATGGAAATGCTAGAAAAAACTATTCCTGTAACTATCTTTGAAGTGCTAAGAAATGCATTACAAACAATGCCAACAATTCCCGCCATTTTGCCATAGCTTTGACGTACCTTACTATCCTTTACATTATCACTATCTTTAATAAAAAATCTTATTAGTATATCTGTCATTTTTACATTACCTTTCTTTAAATAAAGAATTTATGAAAATCAGTGAAAGAACCTATTATTTTCTTCTCTTAAAAACTGCTACAGCGTCTCTGCTATAGCCCTGTGCTGCATTATTTGAAAAGCAAGATACTAATTCCCATCCCTGCTCTCCAAGTTTATTAAGTTCATAATCAAAGCCTTCTGTATTCAATATGCCTCCCGAAAATCCTTTAAGTTCAAATTTAATAGTCTTATATTCCCACTTTTCCAAAATAAAACCTCCTATATATTTTAGTTTTTATTAGAACAAAATTTTGATTTCTTTCCTTGCACCAGGTGTTTTATAAATGTAATAAACTCTCACTTCTACTTTAAATCTATGAATTCATAATCCATATACATACAATAACTTTCCTACTAAATCGTATTTATGGGCTTATCTGGTCTACCTGAGCAATACTCACAGTTTGGATCATCGCAGGCTTTTTCTTTCCACTTATTGCATTTTGGGCAGAATAATGCATCATGTTTATATGAAAGATATAGGTTATTTCCACACTTATCACATATCCTAGAGGTTCTTTCACTTTCAATTATATGGCTATTCATAGATTGTAAAATTATCTTCAACTCATTAAGCTGCCATTCTCGTTCAGAGGTTATAGCAGCAATATCATTAGAAGTAATTAATCCTATTGTTTTCACAGCATAATCTGACGCTACCATTGCATGCTCTTTCATATGCCCACTTGCTACTGCTTGACCAGCAACTCTTAATGCTGTTTTCTTTATTTCTGAATCACATTCACGGGCAATTCTATGAATCTTAAAGCTAGCCTGTCTTACATCATGCATCCTTACTTTACCTATTTGCCATAATTCGTTTACTTTAAATCCATCTACTAATTCATCTATGGAACGATAATCTATATTAGCAAATTCTAAAATATGCTTTGCTACTGTCAAAGACCATTTTGCTAAATCTATTTGACTTGCTTTTTCATATAACTCATCAATTTTCTCTCTTAACCTGCTATTATCTTTTATATTTATTTTCGGTTTTGTCGGCATAAAATACCTCCTACAAATCCATCCTAATGCTATAATTTTTTAACTATATTCCTTTTCTCTGCTTGCAACCATATAGTCATATATTATAGTACTATTTTACCATAATCTTATATTTCCGCATCTGCAAAATCATGCTTCGCCAAACTATCACCCACTGCAAATGTATATAAACTCTCTTAATACACATTTTATAAAAAATACGACACAAATATAATATTTATCCCTTTACATTTTCATACCTTTGTTTGGAAATAAAACCCAAAATGATACCAATCAGAATTGAGAAAACGAAAACAGTTCCCCATATTATCCAAGCATTATTTGTTCTCCCTCCACCTAGGTCTACACCATCAGTATTAAATATTATAGCAAGAATAAATCCACCCATATACCCTACAACAGTAGCTACTGGAATTATTCGATTTCCAAATATAATAGCAATAACTATTATTGCAATACTTAGTATAGCCAATAGATTTGACCACTGTTTCATACCAAGCATTTCAAGAAAAGAAAATCTGCATAGCCAATATGAGATACCAAGTAATCCAATCATACTAATTTCCAACAGGATTTTGTTTTTTATATCCATTGGTTTCAACTATATCGACCTCCTATTTCATAAACAATCTTTATTTCACATTCTTTTACCAATACGTAATATAAGAAAATTACGAATTGATGCTATTCAAAACTTTCTTTAAATATTGTTTTTAATAATTCATACGGAACCTGTTGATTATGAAAAATCTGTAGCATACCTTTAGGTGTTATTTTATATCCTGACAATTCATCTTTATGAAAAACTACTGCTTTTGCTTCAATATTAACATGGTCTTTAAAAAGAATAATACGAACGAAATTATTACTTACATAAAATGATGATAGTTTAGCCCACAATTTTTCATCAATGTTTCGAAAAGTACTTTCATAAATAAGTTTATATAACTCGCAAAATCTTTGCTTTGTTTGCTCTTCAAACTTCTCTAAATAATTATATATATCTTCTTTCATTTTTTAATTCCCCACTTCTATTATTTATTTGTGTCTACATATTATATTAAGTAACCTTTATTACACAATTTTCTACCAATATGTACTATCTATCCTTCTTATACATCATCTACTATCTTTTTGCTTTTCATAGTGATCCCCATACAAACAGAATATCTATAATCCCGCTTTACATTGTTTTACTAATACATAACATATAAAGAATGTTCATCAACCTATTTTTAAAAACTTCCTTATTAACTGCTCTCTAATCTGCAAATTAATACAATCTAATTAACCAATCATCACCTGATTTGTTGCGTTCATACATAAATTCACTATAACAATCTGAATCAAAAACTTTTAATAATTCCATAAAATCATTCACTAACGTACAATCATTTAATGAATTCCTATCAATCCATCTCATTTCTCCTTCATCAGAAGAAATTAAAGTACCTTCAAATTTATCCGTCTTAAACAATAATACAATATATCGTTCATCTTCATCTGTTTGAAATTGCTTTACTCCACATAATTTAGGCTCTCTTATAGTTAATCCTGTTTCTTCATATATCTCACGAATAACTGCTTGAACAAATGATTCTTCTTTTTCTACATGTCCTCCTGGAAACGTAAGTCCACGCCAATCTTTTTTAACTCTGTCTTGAAGTAATATTTTATTACAATCATAAACCATACATAAAACTGTTACTATAGCTTTTTCACATTTATTCATTTTTATCTCCTTATTAAAGTAAATTAAACTCTAAAGTAAACAATAATCTACTGATACGTCTTAACGAACTAAAAAGTACATTTATTTTGTTAGGCTTTGAATAATGAATGGCATGCCAACCACTAATAATCCCACAACAACAAATAAAATTAAAGAATTAATCTTTTTCATCAGCCTCTCCCTCCTCAAAATATGGGTAATCTTCATTATACCTTGCATTACCAATCCATACCATATACTTTTATTTTATACCATATAGTCTATAAAAGCACCTACCTTCTTATAACCAACCATTTCCCAAATAATCCCAAAAGTCCAATAGATAAACTTGAAATAGCTGATTATACTTTAATATAAAAACCCAATTATAGATAATTACAATTCTCTGCGGTTCAGACAGAGAATAGCCTTTTTTGAAATGCCTTATATCTCTTTTCTCTTCTAATTAAAAATCTAATAAAAAAGCCATAGTTCCAAGGCAATCCTTATACCTTTTTCCTATGGTTTTCTAATAGTACTTTATTTACTTCGTTTCAGACATTTACTTTTTGAAAGAAGTTTATTTTAATTACATAACACCTGCCACTAGTTATATCTCTCTTCTTCCCTCTAATGCTTTTGAAAGTGTTACTTCATCAGCATATTCTAGGTCTCCACCCACTGGTATTCCATGTGCTATTCTTGTGGTTTTTATGCCTAGAGGTTTTAGCAGCTTTGATATGTACATTGCTGTGGCTTCTCCTTCTATAGTGGGATTTGTAGCTAGTATTACCTCTGCTACGTCTAGACCTTGCAGCCTTTGAAGAAGCTCTTTTATTTTTATATCATCTGGACCTATTCCTTCCATTGGGGAAATACTTCCGTGAAGAACATGATATAATCCATAAAATTCTTTCGTTTTTTCTAATGCAATAACGTCCCTTGGATCTTCTACGACGCATATTGTAGTTTGATCTCTTTTAGTATTGCTACATATAAAACATGGGTCTGTGTCTGTAAGATTGCTACATATACTGCAATATCTAATGTTTTTCTTAGCATTTATTATTGCATTGGCAAGTTCATCTACTTCATTGGCATCCATATTCAGTACATAAAATGCAAGTCTTTGTGCTGTCTTTCTTCCTATGCCTGGCAGCTTTGAAAATTCTTCTATAAGACCTGCTAAAGGAGGTGCAAAATAATCCATCTTATATCATCCTTTCTCATAAACTAAGGCTTCATCCATTATGAGTTTTACCCCCTCTGAATGATCTAATCTACTTCATCCTATTAAAAACCCACCTACGTTATACTCAAAGGTGGGAATTTATATAAGTAAAATATCTAGAATAATCCTGGTATGTTCATGCCTCCAGTTATCTTTTGCATTTCCCTGCTTACCATTTCATCTGCACTTCTTAAAGCTTCATTTGTTGCAGCTAGTATTAAATCTTGAAGCATCTCAACATCATCTGGGTCTACTACATCCTTGTCAATAGTTATAGCTAATACTTCTTTTTTACCATTAACTTTTACGGTCACAGCTCCTCCGCCTGCACTTGCTTCCACTTCTCTTTCGTCTAGCTCCTTTTGCAAATCAGCCATTTGTTTCTGCATTTTTTGAACCTGTTTCATCATGTTTCCCATATTTCCCATTCCAGGGAATCCGCCTCTTGCCATTATAAAAACCTCCTTATTATTCTTCAATTTCTACTAAATCTTCGCCAAATACATTGATAACCTCTTGTATCAATTCTTTTTCTTGTTCCTTTTCTTTTTCTTCTTCATCGGGCTTTGTAATGTCTTCTGTCATTACAAATTTAACTTCTATATTTGCGTTTAAGCATTTATTTATAATTTTTTGAACAAGCTCCTTATTTTCTTTTTTGTCAATTGCTTCCTTATGGAACCTAAAGCCATCTTCAAAAGCTATTATTAGTACGCCATTTTTTAGACCTGATGGTTTTCCTTCCATGATTAAAGCATGAAGTGCTATTCTTTCTGATTTTATTGTTTTTAGTATGCCACTCCACTCTTCATTGACTTTATTAAAGTCTATATTTGTTTGTACAACATTTTTGATTTCCTCAACATCATGAGAAGATTCTATTTTCTTATCTTCGCTACTTTTCACAGATGGCTTGTTATTAACTTGAGCTGATGAAGGTACTTGTTTCTTTTGCGCTGTATTCTTCATTATAACATTATTTTCAAGCTTTTCTTCTAATTTTCTAATTCTTTCTTCAAGAGGCCCAAGCTCTACTCCTGATGAAGACTCATTAAGCATTCTTACAATACTTACTTCAAGTATTACCCTAGGTTGGGATGACCATTTACATTGGGTCTCTGCATCTGATAATATTTTTAATATATTAATTATCCAACTTGTATCAATGTTTTGCGATTGCTTCTTTAATCTTTCTATCACTTCTTCAGTTTCATCAATTATGTTTTCTGTATTATCAGATACCTTTATTACCATTAGGTTTCTAAAATGGAGTATTAAATCTTTTATAAATTGATTTATGTCCTTTCCATTTTGAACTATATGCTCTATTAATTCAAGGGCTTTATCTGCATTTTTTTCGATTATAGAGTCTGTTATTTCATATATTATATCGTTATTTACCACTCCCAATATTGAAAGAATATAATCATAAGTCATTTCTTCCCCTGAAAATGAAAGGCATTGGTCTAATAAGCTAAGTGCATCTCTCATTGCACCATCTGAATTTCTAGCTATTAGGCTTAACCCATTAGGATCTACTTTTATACCTATTTCATCTAGTATGTTTTGCATATTTTTAATTATATCTTTTACTGTTATTCTCTTAAAATCAAACCTTTGACATCTAGACAATATTGTTGCAGGCAATCTTTGAGGTTCTGTAGTTGCTAATATAAATATCAAATGCTTTGGAGGCTCCTCTAATATTTTTAAAAGTGCATTAGAGGCACCCTTTGATATCATATGAACCTCGTCAATGATGTATACTTTATATCTGCATTTAGATGGAGGATATTTTGCCTTTTCTCTAAGGTCTCTAATATCTTCAACGCTAGTATTTGAAGCAGCATCCATCTCTATAACATCCATTATGGTTTCATCAAGTATCCCTTTACATACTTCGCATTCATTGCAAGGGTTCCCATCGCTATTATTGGTACAATTAATTGCTCTTGCAAATACTTTTGCAGTAGAAGTCTTCCCTGTCCCTCTAGTACCTGAAAACAAATAAGCATGGGCTATGTTATTATTCTTAATTTGATTTTTTAGTGTTGTAGTTATATGCTCTTGTCCCATAACGTCGTCAAAGGTTTTGGGTCTAAACTTCCTGTATAAAGCTTGATAAGCCATTTAATCACCTTCATGTGTTTAATAAATATATTATACCAAATCTTTTGGCCTTATACCACAATGTATTAAACACAAAAGGAAAAGGACTAGCTTTAACCCAAGCTAGCCCTTTCTTCAACAGGATTGCTATTCATAATTGTTTCAATTATGCTTTTATTTTGTTTGTATATATCAATCATAATATCTACTATGTAAGGATTGAACTGACCACCTTTATTTTTTGTAAGCTCATCTACTGCTTCTTCTATTGTAATGGCACTTCTATATGATCTACTTGTGGTCATAGCATCAAAGGCATCTGCTACTCCTATAATAGAGGCTTCTAGAGGAAGCTCTTCAATGTATATTTCCTGAGGATAACCTTTTAAGTCATATCTTTTATGATGAAATTTAATTGCATTCATAATAATATCTGAAAAACCTACTCTTTCAAGTATTTTACTGCCTATTACTGGATGCCTTCTTATCATTTCGTATTCTCTTTCTGTCAACCTTCCTGGCTTTGCAAGTACACTGTCTTTTATTCCAATTTTCCCTACATCGTGCAGTATTCCTGCAACTTCAATCTCTTCGCAGAATTTTTTAGGCATTCCCATATATTTAGCTATTTCTAGACTGTATTTGGCTACTCTATAAGAATGTCCTTCAGTATATTCATCTTTTGCCTCTATGGCTGCTGCGAGTGTCTCTATGGTTTTTAAATAGTTAATCTTTAATCCTTGATAAAGACTTATGTTTTCTATAATTAAAGCTATTTGGTTAGATATAGATACTAGTATATTAAATTCGCCTTTATCTAGTTTTTCTTGACTACCTACTATTGTCACTCCTGAAATCTTACCTCTTGCTTTAATTGGTAGTACATTCATGTAATTTATTTTACCTGAATCAATTAGTTGTTCATTGTACTTACTTTTTTGAAATTGCTTGTCTATTTCTAATACTTGTATCTTGCCTGTTTTAGCTGCATTTCCAATTTCATCCTCATCTATGGGTATATCTTCTGTTGCGATTAGATTTGATATTTCTCCAGAAAATGCTTTAAGTACAAGTTTGTCGTCTTCTAGTAATCTAATTGTGCATAATGATATTTTCATAAGCCTAGTAATACCATCTACTGCTCTTTGCATTAGGGTTTCTATACTCATTGCAGTCGTTAATCCTCTGCTAACCCTATTTATTACTATTAGTTCTTCATTTCTCTTTATTATGCTTTCTTCCATTTTCTTTCTTTCCGTAATGTCTTTTATGACTCCATGTATAGCCACAAGCTTATTATTTTCATAAACCCTTTTTGTATTTAATTCAACTACTATTTTGTCTCCAAATCTATTAATGATATAAATTTCCCTATTTTTTAGGTCTGTCTCTATAATGTCCTTAATTAGCACTTCTTTATCTCTTGTATAATTTATAAGCTCATTTATATTTCTCCCTATGAACTTATCTTCACTAATCTTTAATACAGTTTCAACTTTGTCATTAGAAAATATAACATTGAGATCTCTATCCATAATCCATACTAAATCGTTCATATTTCCTATAAGCGCTCTAAATCTTTGCTCTGATTCATTTAGCTGATCGCTTGTTGCTTTAAGCTGTTCATATGAAGCTTCTAATTCTGTGTTAATTTCTTGTAACTGTTCATTAGTCTCTATTAACATAGTGTTATTGTTGCTTAAATCTTCATAAGATTTTTTTAGCTTAGATGACATATCGTTAAATGCTAATGCTACCTGCCCAAATTCATTTTCTTTTTTTACATCAAATTTGTAGTCATAATTCCCATTTTGTATTTCTATTGCACCATTCTTAAGTTTTAATAATGGCTCTGAAAAAACCTTTGAAAAAAACATAGATAGAACAATTATTACCAACAAAGTAATGATAGATATATAGGAAACATATTTAATCAATACGTTAAAGCTACTGTAGATTTCAGTTCTAGGAATCAGGGACATAAGCTTCCAATCTACCGAAGGGATTGTTGAATAAAAAGCCAAATATTCCTTATCAATTTTTATGTTTTCTCTGCCAGTATCAACAGTTATTGTTTGAACTGCCAGCTCCGATATCTTTTTCTTATAATCTTCATTAGTTTTATCTAAATCTATTATTTCCTCTCCAAATGCACCTAGTATAGTCCCTTGTTTAGTAAGAACATAATTTATGGACTTGTTCATTTCACCTATTTTATTTAATACTCCGTCGAAACTAAAGTCTACTAGGAGTATCCCTTCAACTTTGCCATTCTTGCCCAAAAGGGGTGCTGAGGCTGTGACTATAATCGGGGAACTATTGCTTCTATTTTGTAATGTCCATACTAATCCTTTTTATAGTATTACATTCATATATTCATTACTTAACATTGGATTTTCTAAAGATTTGAATTTTCCAGATGAATATTCCTTTGCGTTTTCAGTAACTAATCTTAAATTAAGTATTTCTTTAGTGGATGTAAGTTGAGAAGTGAGATATTCATTAACTCTTTTATCTCCATCTTCTTCGCCCATGAGCTCTTT
>CAZUFW010000010.1:0-45790 GCA_964619895.1 uncultured Clostridia bacterium
CATCATAAAAATTAATTTCCAGATTGTTAATACCTAATGCCTTAAACTTTTCCAAATACTCCCGTGTCGTTCCGTTAGGTATCTGAAAAAATGTAGTATATCCTTTCATGGGACCATAGGCTACAATGTTGTTTTCATCACTCTTTTTCACAGATTTCGAGGGAATAACCACAGCCCTATCTCCCATTTCATATCCTGTTGGCTCTATTGTTGGCTTAGTGATATCTTTATAAAATCCGACTATTTCATACTCACTATCCTCAAACACAGGATATGCTTCTCCTTTGCCATTAAGTAGCCCAAAATTAAGTACAGTACTACCTGGTGCAAATGTCTGACTTGCTGATTTTTCATAATCTGCATAATACAGTTGAATATTTAGATAATCACCAACTTTTAATCCATTTATTTTAGCAAGTTTTTTTGGTATGATACATACCTTCTCACCCCTTTCATACTCTTCCCCTGTAATATCCCGTCCATCACAAATATGTGCTGTTCCTTGATGAAATGCCATAAGAAGTTCTATTTTATTTGTTGGAACAACGGGAAAAGTATGTTTCCAAAATCTGTTTTTTGCATTCCCTAAAGCTTCCCACTTCATGCCTTCCTCGGTTTCATAAAAGTTATCAGTAACCTCTTCCCACTTTCCACGAAACAAGTCTTTTTCTGCAGCTGCTTCTCCTTTTTTGTTCTTTTGGGTTGTAATAGTAAGATTATGTGGAAGAAACTCATAAGGTATTTTTAAATAAGAATCCTTATGTATATTGCCAAGTTGTTCAATATCTGTTACGTATGTTTTTTCCTTCTCCAACAATCCTGGTTCATCGTTAAAGTGGTCACAAAGCCAGATATTTGACCCTTCTAAATAAGAAGCCCCCGAAAGTACCCTTGCAACCTTTACCTTTGTTGGCTCTGTAGGAATACAATCTTCATAAGGTACTATTTCCACAACAGCATCTGGTTTATTTTCAAAATATGCTTCTTCATCATCAGTCCTAATTTTTATATCAGGACAATATGCTCCATAGTACGGTCTCTGTTCTGGTCTGATGATATAATTTGCACCTTCAAAATCAAGCAAAGACACTGGCAAAATAGAATCATATATAGCTTTATCCCAATAGGTATGCTTCTTTGTTGCAGCATCCCAGCTTTGCCTTAACTCCATAGCGTTTTCCTTTTGATTGACCACTCCAATAGTCGTGAAAACTTTCTCATACTCCTCCATGTTTGCATTACATGTCTGCCAAAGATTCACTCCTAGCGACAAAAACGTAACCGTTAGTATCATTAACAAAAGAAAAACAATCATCTTTATTTTATCTCTTCCCATTTGTTTCAAGCTATTTTTTAGTATCATATCCCTCACCTTTCGCTTTCATTAGTGAATGAGTCTATTAACTTCTCTCCCCTTCCATAATGGTCAACTGCCCGTCTTTCATAGAGTATACAGCATCGGCTCTGTCAGCAATACTCATATCATGAGTTACTATTATTACAGCATATTCCTGTTCATGAGCCAATTTTCCCAACAATTCCACAATTATGTTTCCATTTGCCGCGTCAAGGTTTCCAGTAGGTTCATCAGCAAGGAGGATTTTTCCACCTACGGCTAAAGCTCTTGCTATTGCAACTCTCTACTGCTCTCCACCACTCATCATCAAAGGCAGTTGATTGTATATTCTCTCCTCAAGACCAACCTTGGAGATCAATTTTTTTGCCTTTTCTTCTGCTTCTTTTGCAGGAAATCCTTTAAGTTCCATGGGATAAGCCACATTTTCAAGAGCAGTTAATAGTGGGAATAAATTAAAAGATTGATATACAACTGAAGCTATCTCCCTTCTATATTTATCCCTATCTAGTGTACTCATAGGTTTGTCCTCTAAATAGATTTCACCGCTTGTCGGTAAATCAAGCCCCGCCAATAGCGAAAGAAATGTACTTTTCCCACTTCCTGAATGACCAACTATGGCGTACATTTTACCAGTCTTAAATGTACATGAAACATTGGATACTGCTTCCACAGTCTGATATTTACTTTTATATATATAACTTACTTCCTTTGCCTTTAATACATTCATTTCCCAATACCTCCCTTAGTCTGCCTTAGATAATATTGCCATTACACTAAATCTGTTCAGCAGTAATAACGCAACAGTTGTCCCCAACATATAGAAAATCAAAAATACAGCTAAAATAAGTCCCGTAGTCTTAAACTTAATGCTTACAATAAAACTAGATACAAAAGCTCCTATAATACTGCCTAAAAGCACTAATATCATGTTTTCTAAAAAAATATTTTGGAAACATTTTTTCTTGCTTGCCCCTAAAGAACGCATAATTGCAAATTCATTTTGTCTACTTTGTATCAATAAGTATGATGATATAAAACCAATTGCGGCAACTATTATAAAAATTAATGGTGCAAGACTTTTGAGCATATTTAAGCTTTTTGTAAGTTGTGTTGCGGACATAATAAATGTCTCATCATTTATTGTTAATGCTTCTCCCACTCGTGAAAAACCTGCTTGCATATTAGTCGATGAAAATCCAATCTCTTGCATTTTATTTTTGAATTCGTTAAGCTTGAGAGAATCCTTTAGGGTAAATCTTGCAGCACTTGCATAACTCTTAACATCCGTTCCTTTATAGATACTTTCAACAAATCCAATTGGACTTATAATAAATGGTGCTTCGTTATACAACTGAGTCTTACTTTCAAAACATCCTATCACTTTCATTTTTACAAGTCCTATTTTTTTGAAATCGTCTATAAATCCTCCGTTGGCATCATATTCTTGTGCATATGCCTCAATTTCCAATTCATCTCCTAGATTAATATCCTGTTCCCTCTTAAACCTATCTCTCACAATGCATACAGGTTCATTTCCTTTTAGAAAACTTTCATCATAATTATCAATATAAGAGACATCCTGAGGTGAAAAGGATGAAAATACAGAAAAAGAATTTGTACCCTCAAAACGGAATAAACAACCAAGCACAGATTTGCCATATGTGTTTGGTAAGGCGGCAGATATTTCGATTGCAGTCACTTCATCTTTTATCAAACCCGTATCACGCATTTCTTGCAACTTTTCAAAATCAATCTGCAGACCAACATCCTGACTGCCATCAATGTTACAGACACTCCCTGTAACGGGAATTGTCTCACCAAGCTTTAAAAGCTGTGATTCATTTCTTTCTATATTTGCAATATACAATAGCAAAAACAAAACAATCATACCTGAAATCAGAATAGACAGAACACTTTTCTTCCTATGTTTCGAAATGTTTTTCTTAATTATACGAATAGCAAACATAACCATCAACCGCCTTTAGTTATTATTGTTTGAAAGCTCTAGATATTTTTGTACAAATTCATATTCAACCTTATACTTGATTTTATTGCTTGGTTTTGTACTTCCATTATTTATAATATCTAAGGCTCCAATTAAAAAATTGCTCTTCTGTTATATTACATATTTTATAAAACTTATTTTTCGTTAATTCATATCTATATAATACAAGCGAATTAGAATTTTCATTGCTAAATTCCTCAAAGATAAAATCAATAAAATTACCATCTTTGCTCCATTTTCCTTCTGCGTAATCCATTGAATGCATGTATTTGTTTGGGACAATTTTCTTAATTTTCTTAGTCTCAACGTTATAGATATACGGATATGTATCCGATATAGATCCAATTCCAACAACCAAAACATTTTCATTATTTGGACTCCAGTTAGGATTGAATACAACCTCTGAATTATCTATAGACCAACAAATCCAAGCGTTTAAATCGATAATATAAGTAGACATTCCCTCATGCAGACATATTTCTATAGCCAAATAGTTCTGATTTTCTGAAAAAGATACGCTGATAATTCCTTTATCAAACTCCTTTTTTTCAATTTTCATTTCTCTATCTTTTTCCTCAATTATATAAAAATTTTTATCATTTGTAATAGAGAAATCTTTAATTTTGATAATATTAGCTTTTTCCTTATTGTAAATTGTTTTTTCTAAGTTATCATAATATTGCGTGTTTTCTAGAATTTCTAGGGTACTATCTACATCGTTTTCCCTTGCACTACTACACCCAGATAATATAAAGCTAAATATATTAAAAAAACAAATCACATAGAAAATTTTTAATCTCATAAATATCAACTCCATAGAAAGCAAACTTTTTTTATCATATAAAACACTTTTATTCAAATATAGTTTACATAAAATAATTATGTAAACTATATTGTCTTTAGATAAAACATATTTTATTTTCAGATGATTCTATTAGAATTTTTATTTTATCTATCCCCCAGCCAACAAGTGAATAACTTGTATCTCATCCCCATCATATATTAGAGTATTAGCATACTCATGCTTAGGCACTAAATTACCATTCACTTTCACTATTATCTTGGGAAAAGTATACTTTTTTATATTCAGGATTTCTTGAACAGTCAAGCTATTACTCCATTCATGTTCTTTACCATTAATTAAAATCATGCTATATCAGCTCCTGTTGAATTAGAGATGTTTTTCTATCACCTTAATTAATTCTGGTAAGTCCATTTTGATTTCTTTTAATTTCTCTACTTTAGGAATACCATTTTCTCTCCAACCTCTTCTTTTATAAACTGCATCGATTAGTTTTTCGTATTGATCTTCTCTGTATGTTCTAAGAACTTTTATTTTTTCTGCGGTTGATTTTCCTACTGGGTCATAATTTAATCTTTCTTTAAGCTGATTATCATATCTTTCTATTCTAGATTCATATTCTTCAACAGTAACAGGTCCTGCAGAACGATAAGGTATTTTATCATCCTCTCGTTTTCCATGCCCCATCCTAATATTAAAGATTCTCTGAAAATTATACACTCTCTCTGATTGAACTATTAACTCACTCTTATCAATGTTGTTACCAGTCATTCCATTATATAAATCAACATAGTTCTGTACATGTTCTGGTATTTTAGCAGGCTCATCTGCAGATACATTGCTTGCAGGCACAATATCATTCCAAGGTAACTTACAAAGTCCCATAAGACCAAACCAAGTCCTAAACATTGGGAAATAATGTAGTGCTTCTGCTTTATCTTCAAAGGTTGGTATTTGATTATTAACCATATCCATAAATATTAGCCAAGCTTCATCATGTTGAGGTCCTTTATTCGTTAAGCCATATCCCCCTTGCTGCGCTAAAGATTCTTTAGGTAGGTATTCAGAATACTCTAATCCTTTTTGCTCCATTCCAATATCCTCTAAGAAATCCTTATCTGCGCCATATTCATCAATAAATATTCTTTTTAGTCTTCTTATACCTAATCCTGCTAATTTTCCAAAGCCTTCTCCTCTAGACATTTGATGAAGAAGTTCCATAGCAGCATCTTTATTACCAAAGGTTAATTCTAATCCTCCAGTAATTTCTTTATTTATTATTCCGTTCTCATAGCACTCCATTAAGAAAGCGGTTATTGTTGCAAATGAAATAGTATCAATTCCATATGTGTCACAATAAAAATTACACTCTATAATATATTCAGGATCAAAAATCCCACAATTTGCTCCTACTCCTGCTGCAGTTTCATATTCGGGTCCATCTACAGTTACTTTGTCTCCTTTATATGGTCCTGTTTTCAATATAAAGCTATCTGCGGCTTTAGCGCATGATAATGAACATCCGTACCAACAGCCATCAGGCTTGCCTTGTGTTAAGTAGTTGTTTCTAAAGACATTTGAAGCTATTTTATAAGTATCAGGATGGTTACCATATTTATAATTATGAACAGGCAATAAATCATACTCATCCATTACCTCTATAATGTTTGCGGTTCCTACTTGTCTCATTCTACATTGCTCGTCATCAAATCTATTTATCTCTCTGTGAAGTCTTAGCCCAGTTCTATTTATTTTAGCTTGATCAGCTGGATTATTCAAATCTCCTTTTACTCCACTAAACTTTACTACTAAGGCTTTGATTTTCTTATCTCTAAACACTGTGCCTATTCCGCCTCTACCAGCTTGCTTAAGTCTTGTTACCTTTCTTCTTACATCATAAAAAGTAAAGTTCAAAAGTCCTATTAAAGTATTGTCTGCGGCAGTGCCAGCTGTAACGACAGCTATATTTCTCTTATCTTCTTCGGAATCAGCATACATTTCTGTTAATTGTTCTCCTAGTACATGTGCATCTATAGCTTCTAATGGTGCTTCCTCTATCCTTACAGTGCCGTTATTACCGTCTATATATACTACAACATCATTATCTGCCTTACCTTGTATTTCTAACGCATCCCAACCAGAGAATTTTAACAGCGGGCCAAAATAGCCCCCTACATTACTGTCTATAGGAATTCCAGTAAGGGGTGATATAGTTACTACTAAAGATTTTCCTGCTCCAGGATATTGTGTAATTCCTCCTATCGGTCCACTAGCTATTACTATTGCATTTTCTGGATCTGTCCATTTTGTCTCTGGTTTTACCGCATTCCATAAGTACCATAATCCAAAGCCCTTTCCTCCAATAAACTTTTCTTTCATCATATCGGTTACAGGCATTGAATCAATTTTGTTATTTGATAAATTAATATATAGGCTTCTATTTGTATAACCTCTATTAATTTTTCCTAGATTATACTTATATTCGTTGAGTAATTTACGATTTTCTTTAAGTGTATCTATTTTCAATAGATTCGCCCCCTTTAATTAAGTTGTATTATATCTCTTCTAAGTAAATTGCTCCCGTAGGACACTTTCTAGTGCAGAGTCCACAAGCAATACATTTAAAAGGTTCAGTAAGGTCATCATGCTGAAACATAGCTCTTTCATTACAAAAGCCTACACACATTAAGCAACCTACACAGATATCTTTCTTTATTCTAACAATTTCTCTATTATCTCTATAAATGGCCTCTACTGGACAGATATCAATACATTCCCCACACTGGGAGCATGTAATTATTTCGTTATTTGAATCTACAATTTCTGTAACTTTTAAGGAAGCTTTTTTCAAATTTTTCTCTTTAAAATACGCTTGTGAACAGATCTCTTCACACTGATGACATCCAATACAGCATTCTTCCTTTTTTCTTAGTACCTTCAACAATACCACCTCCAATTGATTATTAAACTACTGACGGTTCAAATACTAGTTCACCTTTCTCAAATCTCTCTAAAGTGAGTTTGCTAATATCAATAGTATTTTTTTCACCTAATATTTGTTCTGCAATTAAAAGTCCAGTCATAGGTCCAAGCATGAAGCCATGTCCACTAAAACCAATGGCAAGATAAAACCCTTCTAGATTTTTTACTGGACCATAAATTGGATGTTTATCAGGTGTCATATTATATAATCCCGCCCATTGTCTTATTACTCTTAACTCACCTATTGGTGGGAGTAGTTCGACAACTGTCTTAGCCATTTCATCTAGGAATTGCCAACTAGATGTTATTCTTAAATCTCTAGGCTCATTGTCATCACCTCTACCCATTATAAATGACCCGTGAGGCGTTTGTTGACAATAAATATTCAATGAGAAAGACATGACCATAGGATCTTGCATTGGCTCTACAGGTTCAGTAACTAGTATTTGGTGCCTTTCAGAATATACAGGAATATCTACGTTAACCATATCTGCTATGAGTTTAGAGTAACCCCCAGCAGCGTTAACTACTATATTAGTAGATATTTCGCCCTTATTAGTAATAACTCCTTTAATTTTTCCATTTTCAGTTTTAATTCCTAATACTTCGGTAAAAGTATATATCTTGACTCCAAGTCTTTTAGCTGCTTTAGCATAAGCATCAGTAGTCAAAAATGGATTTAAATGTCCGTCTTTTGGACAGAAGGTAGCACTTTTAATAATGTCAGTATTTAGATAGTGAACAATTTCAGTTGCTTCCTTTGGAGTTAAATAATCTACCTGTATCCCTAGTGATTTTTGGAGTTCAACATTCTTTTTAAATTGCTCATCTTCTTTTTCTGTAGATGAGACTAATAAATATCCTCCTTGTTTAAACTCAATATCGCCATCATATTCTAGTTCTTCATTTGCAGTTTCGAAGAATTTTATGCTTTCCATTGATAATCGACAATTCATTTCTGTTCCCCATTGTTGTCTAATGCCAGCTCCACATCTGCCAGTAGCTCCACTTGCAAGAAATTTTTTCTCTAGTACAACTACATTTTTTACACCTTTTTTAGCTAGATTATATGCTATGGAACAACCAGATATTCCACCACCAATAATGACTACATCAGCAGTTTTAATCAATAGATTCACCTCCAGTTAATATTTGTTTTATTTTTATTCCTGCTACAGGAGGTCTGCTTATACAAACATCTAATTCAGATATATTTTCACCTGTATAATTAGCAATTTCTCTTAATATAAGTTGACTACATGTTCTCCCTTGGCATGGCCCCATACCAGCTCTAGAAACTCTTTTTATTTCATCTACAGTCCTATATCCATCTTGAATTAGTTTTCTAACATCTTCTAATGTAATATCTGAACACCTGCAGATAATTGTATCGTTATTCATGAGTTCCGTCCCCCATTCTTATATTTCTAAACTCATATAAAAAATTCCTATCTACTATTACATCTATAATAGCCGTCTTATCGAAAGACTTTGGATTTTGTACCCTATGCACCTTAACATCTGTAATATATTTACCTTCTCTATTCAATCCTTCAACAATATCACCTTTATTAGGAAGAGGCAAAAATTCATAAGGTATTCTAAACAATACTTCGTTATCTGAATAGCTTCCATCCACAACCATAATGGCTAACCCAGGGCATTTGCTCATGCATATACCACAGCCATTACAGTTTTCTATATTAATTGAAGGTAAATCATTAATATCATCCATAGGGTTCATTGCTTTTCTATTACATGAGGTAGAACAAGGATTACACGGAATACTCTGAAAGCATTCAACGACAGCTACAGGTCCTTGATTTATTCTTTCTATGCTTGGGAATGATTGTTCAATTAAATCTCTTGTTGGACTACCTGTACATTCGATCATTTAGATCACGCCTCCTACAATTCTACTAATTCCAGACCTAATTTTTTCTCCAACGACTCCGGAGCGCAGGGAATCTAGCTGTGCAATATAATCTTGCCTTAGTTCATCAAAGCGTTGGTGTTTAAACCCAATATCTTTTGAAGCACATAATCCAGCTAAATATCCTTCAACCATTGCACTACTTGCTTCTTCCACTCCTGACACATCACCTGCTACATAAATTCCGGTTTTTGTAGTTTGATAATTCTCATCTCTTATTGGGACTAATCCACCTAATTCAGGTACGTATTTCATGTCACATCCAGCTTGCATTATTAGTTCGGTTAGAGGAGTAAGCCCTACGGAAATGCACATAACATCAACATCAAATTCTATTTCTGTGCCATCTACCGGATTCCACTTCTGATCTAATTTCCAGATAACAACTTTCTGTAAATATTGGTCACCGATTGCTTCTTTCACTGTATATCCAGTCAATATAGGAACTCCCATTCTTCTAATTTTAGACGCATGTACAAGATAACCACCAATTCTTGGCGCTGCATCGATAATAGCTGCTACTTTTACACCAGCCTGCATTAATTGATAGCTTACTATCAGACCAATATTCCCTGCTCCAACCATTAAAACTTTTTTTCCGGGCTTAATACCATATACATTCATAAGCGTTTGAACAGCACCTGCTCCGTAAATTCCCGGTAAATCATTATTAGGGAATGCTAAGACTTTTTCGCTAGCTCCTGTAGCAATTAAAATAGCCTTTGGGCTTACTTTCTTATATTTTTGGTCATGGTCTATACTTAGAACTCCGTCCTCATATATTCCTAAAACTGTGGCATTAGTCATTATTTCAACATTCTTTTCATATTTTGCTAAGTCATCCAATAGAATTTTTGCAATATCTATTCCTCTTGTAGAAGCATATTGTTTTTCAGAACCGAAAAACATGTGTGTTTGTTTAATTAATTGTCCTCCTAATTTCTTATTTTTATCTATTAGTAGTACCTTTGCACCACTTGATGCAGCACTAATAGCTGCACATAGTCCAGCTGGTCCTCCCCCTACAATTGCTAGATCAACGTGTTTCATAACTAATAACCCCCTTTCCCTGTTGTGTTTCAATGATCATTCCATCCTTAAGCTCAGTAATACAGGTACGAACATTAGGTTCCCCATCTACAACCATGTTACAGGAAGAGCAACTTCCAATGGCACAGTAAAATCCTCTTGGTCTATGCTTGAACAAACTTTCTCCTAAAACCTTTACTCCTGCAGCATGAAGTGCAGCGGCTATTGTATCGCCTTCAAACCCTTCAAGTTCCTTACCGTCAAAAACAAATTTGATCTTTTTTCCTTTATTGAATACTAATATTGGATGTTCTTCGATTCTCATTGATTATTCCCCCTAAGAAAATAATTAATAATACTAGTCTCATATATTTAAAGCAAAAAGCATACCAAAAGTAAGCTTTGGTAAACGTGTATTTTTCAAGACTAGACGTGCATAATTTTGTCAATGTCAGAATATTGACAAAATTATTAAGATTTTAAGCCCTAAAAAAATTTAAAACGCATCAAACTCAATACGTATGTGCAGATAGTCGCTATGATAATTAATAGAAAAAAGATGTCAGTTATCTGACACATGGTCAAATAATTGACATCTTTTTATTATAACTCTATACCATATTTCCTCATTTTAAAATATAAAGTGCTTCTAGGTATATTAAGCATTTCAGCGGCTTTACGCTTATTATTATCCTTAATTTTTAAAGCATTTAGTATTAACTCTTTTTCTTTATTGTTTATTGCTTCACTTAAATCAACGTTGTTTCTTGTTACTGAAGAAATATTTACACGATTTTTTCTGATTATATCATTAGGTAAATAACTTATATCAAATTTATTATGTTTTGACAAAATTACAATTCTCTCAATTAAATTTTTAAGCTCACGGATATTTCCTTCCCAATCATGTTCTACTAATACGTCAATAACATCCGATGGTATTTCAATAATATTAGTTCCATAAGATATACAAAAATCTTTAATAAATTTATGAATTAGTAAAGGTATATCTGTTTTTCTTTCTTTTAATGATGGTAGCTCGATTAGAACAGAATTAAGCCTATAATACAAATCCTTTCTAAATAATCCCTCATCCATTAGTCTTCTTAAGTCCTTATTTGTTGCAGCAATAATTCTAACATCAATTTTAATAGAACTCTCGCTTCCAACTCTAGTAATAATACCATCCTCTATTACTCTTAATATTTTAGGTTGCATATTTAAAGGCATGTCTCCAATTTCATCAAGGAAAATTGTTCCGTTATTAGCCAATTCAAATTTACCTGCTCTTCCTTCTCTAGAAGAACCTGTGAATGCACCCCCTTTATATCCAAAGAGTTCACTCTCCATTAATTCACTGGGTATTGCACTACAGTTAATAGGAACGAAATAACCTTTACGTCCACTTTCTATATGTATAGCACGTGCAAATACTTCTTTGCCTGTACCGCTTTCTCCTGTTATTAACACATTTATAGTTGATTTTGAGATGCTTTTACTAAATTCAACAATCTTATTGAATCTTTCATCATTACTAATTATTTGGGAAAAAGCAAACCTACTTTCATTAAGGTTTGAAACCTCACTTTCAAGAACTTGTAAGTTTGATTGGGTCTTGTTTAGCAATTCAGAAACTCGTATTAATTCTGAAACATCTTTATCACAACTTACAGCTCCAATAATTTCTTCATCATCCATCAACGGCTTTGCACTTATTATATTATAGCAGCCTTCCCTAGGGCTATTATATATATTCTCATAAGAGCTTCCTTCTGCTAATACCTTAGGCAATAAAGCACTTGGAAAAACTTCTTGTATTTTTCTGCTGTATATTTTTTCCTTACTAATCTTGTATAATTTTTCTGCGCTTTTATTCCACACTAACACATTTGCCTCTTTATCAACTACGCATATGGCATCATGAATATTATCTAAAATCTTAGTAAATAAATCTTGTGTTCTAGATAATAAGCTATTATAAAAATATACAACGTCTCTAGGGTGAATCATTCCTATAATTCTATTATTACTGTACACAGGAATTATTTTATCATAACCTTCCAAAATCAAATCCATTATCTTGCCTACTGAATCATCAATTTTAACGCTCTTATATTTGGTAAAAGAATTTCTTTTTAAATAATCTTCCATAGTTATATTCTCATAAACAATATTTATTATGTCCTCAGAAGTAAGAACAAACTCATTGATATTATTATCTATTATTATAATAGTATTTAATTGCACTTCTCTCATAAGTCTCATTATATTTGAAACATCATGTACTTTGCATACCTTTAGCACTTTACTATCCATGATATGTTTAGCTCTGATATTATCTATAATTGTATTTATAAGTTCCATATTCTCACCCCTACTTTTATGATACCAAAGTGTTATGCTTTTTGGAAGCTTATATAATTTATGGGAATGGTAAAAGAAAAAGATATTAAATACATATCTCTTATAGCAGTAAATGCCGTACCATTAAATATGATACGGCATTTACACAACAAATTAAATTTTGTTATAATTTAACGTTTATTCAGCTCCAAAAATTCACCTTTTTTTGCAAGTTCAAACTCATCCAGTATATCCTGTGACGGTTTTTCAGATAACACAGACACTATAATGATAACAATACACGATACTAAAAAAGCTGGCAATAGTTCATAAATTCCAAAGATTCCTCCCATAGGCTTTAAGATCATCTTCCATATAATGACCATTACTCCTCCAGAAAGCATACCTCCAAAAGCTCCAGCTTTTGTGGTCCTATTCCAGAATAATGAAAATAATATAGTAGGACCAAAGGTTGCACCAAAACCTGCCCATGCAAATGAAACTACTGTAAAAATAACACTGTTCTCATTTAAAGCAATAATCATTGATATAACTGCTATCACAAGTAGAGTAACCCTAGAAGCAAGTAATACATTCTTGTCTGTAGCCTCTTTTTTTATAATACCTTGGTAAATGCTTTTCGAAAACGCAGAGGCAGCAATAAGCAAATATGAATCCGATGAACTAATAGTTGCAGCAAGAATACCTGCCATAACAATTCCTGCAAATAATGGCGGGAAAAAATTAGTAGACATTAAAATAAAAATATTTTCTGAAGCACTTTGTGTAAGCAGAGCATTAGAAAACAATGTTCTACCTATTATTCCTATGGCTACAGCTGCTGTAAGAGAAATAGCGCACCAAAAAGTTGCAATTCTCCTTGATAGAGTAAGCTCATTAACTTCTCTGATAGCCATAAATTTTAATAAAACCTGTGGCATTCCAAAGTAGCCTAACCCCCAAGAAAGTGTAGAAATTATTGTTAAAAATCCGTACTTGCCCGCTTCATCAAATAAGGGCTTACCTGACTCAACAGTTTTCTGAACCCCGTTGATAAGCGTAGGCTGTGCAATTCCGAAAAATTCAAAAAAACCAGGTATTTCTTTTACATTGTTTATAATTGATGAAATACCACCAGCATTTGAAATGCTCATTACTAGAACGGCTACTAATGCAAAAAACATAATAACGCCTTGCATAAAGTCAGATGCACTTTCAGCTAGAAAACCACCTATAAATGTATAGAAAATTACAAACAGAGCCCCTGCAATCATCATGTATTGATATTTTATGCCAAAGAGCGTACTAAAAAGTTTGCCAACTGTGACAAAACAGCTTGCAGCGTAAACAGTAAAAAATATCAGAATGAAAAGCGCTGCTATTGTAGATAAGATCTTTTTGTCTTCCTTAAATCTCCTACTAATAAAATCAGGGATAGTTATAGAGTTACCAGCAATAACTGAGTACCTACGTATTCTTTTTGCTACAAATAACCAATTTAAATAAGTCCCTACGCCAAGTCCTATTGCAGTCCATGCTGCATCACTTAGTCCAAACCAATATGCAACCCCTGGAAGCCCCATTAAGAGCCATCCACTCATATCAGAAGCCTCTGCCCCCATTGCAGTAACCCATGGACCTAACGATCTACCTCCAATAAGAAAATTCTCACTACTTTCACTGGCGCGCTTTGCATAGTACACACCAATCCCAATAACTACCGATACATAGAAGAACATAGCTATAAAAATCTGTATTTTTCCTGCGCTATCCAATCGAATACCCCCTTTCTATTTAATAGATGAAATGAATTTATCCTCCTCTCAAATTATTTTTAAAATAATTGTTATAAGTTTATTAAACCTATAACAATATTAACACAATATTCAGAATATTTGCAATATTAGTTATTTCTTTAACAAATTGGTAGAGGAGATATTACTAAAACCCTTTAAACATGTTTAAAATGTCTACAACGAAAAAAGATACAGGCTATGCCTATATCATTTATTTCAAAATCTCTTCTATTCTTCTTAGTCCTTCCTCAATATTCCTCATAGAAGTAGCATAAGATAATCTAATAAAGTCGTCTGCTCCGAAAGCAGATCCTGGTACAACTGCAACTTTCGCTTCTTCAAGAAGTAAGTTTGCAAAGTCCAAGGATGAATTAATAAATTTATCTCTTATAGTCCTTCCTTTAATTTTAGATATATTAGCCATTACATAAAAAGCTCCAATTGTTTTTTTGCATGATAGACCTTCTATAGAATTAATTTTTTCAACCATATAATCTCTTCTCTTAACGAACTGTTCTTTCATGTCTTCAATAACTGATTGGTCTCCAGTTAATCCTTCAACACTAGCATACTGAGATATAGAACAAGGATTAGAAGTAGTATGACTTTGAATATTAGTCATTACTTTAACTATTTCTTCATCTGCTGCTGCATAGCCAATTCTCCAACCAGTCATAGCATAAGCTTTTGACATTCCATTAACCACTACTGTTAATCTTTTTATATCTTCACCAAGTGAAGCTATGCTTACATGCTTGTAGCCGTCATAGATGAGTTTTTCATATATTTCATCAGATATAACAAAAATATTGTGTTTTACTGCCCAATCAGCTATAGCTTTAAGTTCCTCAGAATTATATGCAGTGCCGGTTGGGTTACTGGGGCTATTTAGAATTATTACTTTTGTCTTATGAGTTAAAGCTGCTTCTAGATCCTTAACATCAAATTTAAAATCATTTTCTTCTTTTGCTTCTATAGGCACAGGTATACCATCACATAGCCTAATAAATTCTGGATAGCTTACCCAGTAAGGAACAGGCATAATAACTTCATCACCAGGGTTAAGAATAGCAAATAATGCATTGAAAATTGAGTGTTTAGCACCATTAGATACAATAATATTACTTGGCTTATATTCTAGATTGTTTTCCCTTTTAAGCTTTTCACATATTGCTCTTTTTAACTCAGGAATACCTGATGTAGCTGTATACCTTGTATTACCAGAATGTATTGCTTCTATTCCAGCGTTTTGAATATTACTAGGAGTATTAAAATCTGGTTCTCCTGCTCCGAAACCAATTACATCTATGCCTTTGTCCTTCATTTCTTTTGCTTTTGCGGTAATTTCTAGAGTTACAGATGGTGATATCATTAAAGCTTTTGAAGAAAGGTTGAATTTCACTATAATCATCCTCCTTGTTAATAATTACCTTTATATTTTCAACTAATAATTTCTACATAAAAACTAAATTTCCTTTAAAAGTAATTAGTTAATAAGATTAAATATCATATATATCATCTAATGTATTTTTTATTATTGTAAGAGAGTCTTCAAAAATAGGTCTATATAACAGCTTAATCTTTTTATAGTGCTCATATCCAGAATCAGTTATTCTATAATGCCTTATAGATCTTTTATCTGGTTCTTGCCACCAACCCTGAATATAATTATTTTCTTCTAATTCTCTTAAGAGAGGATATATCATTCCAGGGCTCGGTTCCCATTTATTATTAAGTCTAGATTTTATTTCATCAATTAATTCATTTCCATAGTAGCTTTTTTCTATTAATAAATGCAATATGTATAGTTTTACAAATGAAGTTGTGCTAATTTTGGACGGAAATTGTCTGTTTCTCTCATTCTTATACATTTTTTTAATCTCCCCTTTTCTTGTAAAACTCCGCTTTTTTAGACAAAAGGACTACCTGTTTATAATCCACAAAATAATCACCTAATACAGGCATATTATTAGTGAAGTCACCATGAAAATCCGATCCACCAGTTACTATAAGGTTATATTTATTAGCAATTTCCTTATATTTTATTACATCCTGTTCAGAATGTTTAGAATGAATTGCCTCTATTCCATCTGCTTTTAATCTTATAGCCTCATAAATGATTTTTTCATTTTTAATTAGCCCTGGGTGAGCAATTACAGCTACACCACCTGCACTATGTATTAATTTAATACCTTCCTCTATAAAAAGTTTATATCTTTCTACGTAAGCAGGCTTATGCCTTCCTAAATACTTTTCAAAAGCTTCCTGTATTGTCTCTACATATTTCTTTTCAATCATCGCCTTAGCTATATGTGGTCTACCTATAACACCATCTCTAGAAATCTTATATACATCTTTAAATGATAAATCAAATCCCAAATCATTAAGTTTTTCAATGATTTTTTCTCCTCTAGATTTTCTTGATTCCTTTAATATCTTAGTTTTTTCTAATAATTCTTTATTTTCATAGTCAATAAAATATCCCAATATATGTATTTCTTTGTCCTCAAAAGTGCAGCTAATTTCAATTCCTGCTATAACAATAATATCATATAGTTTCGCATTTTCAATAGCAGCTTTTATGCCTTCAACAGTATCATGATCAGTTATTGCAATTCCATAAATTTTCTTCCGAGAAGCCCACTCTACAGCTTCCAAAGGACTTAAAGATCCATCAGAAGAAGTAGTATGAACGTGTAAATCAACTTTTTGCATATTAGTAATCATTCCTTTCAATATGTGCAGCAATATGCTAATTTATGAAAACATCTATATTTTTTATTTAAGAATCTAGACGTGTACTAAAGTAATATATATGCATAATATTTTTCCTAATGCTTGATATTTATATATTATTATTACCCAAAACATAAAAATAAAAAAGCCTGCATAGTATGTGCAGGCTTTTTTTAATTACCTAGGTTCAACAATTAACTTAATAGCTGTTCTCTCTTCCCCATCAATCTCAATGTCAGTAAATGCAGGTATGCAAATTAAATCAACACCACTAGGAGCAACAAATCCTCTAGCAATAGCTACTGCTTTTACTGCTTGATTTAGAGCACCTGCACCTATTGCTTGAATTTCAGCAGCGCCTTTTTCTCTTAATACTCCAGCTAATGCTCCAGCAACAGAATTTGGGTTTGATTTTGCTGATACTTTTAATACATCCATTAAAATAGCCCCCTTAAATAATATTATTAATTGCAATATGATAATAATATTCTACAAATAACAAAAAAATCCTCTTTTCCCAACTAAATATTTTCAAAATAATTAATAATTATATTATTTTCGTAAAATTAATATAATTATTATAATTTATTACATTAAAAAAGAGAAGACCGTGTCTTCTCTATTTTGCATATTCAATAGCTCTTGTTTCCCTTATAACATTTACTTTTATTTGTCCAGGATATTCCAATTCATTTTCTATTCTTTTGACTATTTCTCTTGCAGTATGAATAATTTGATCATCATTTATGATTTCAGGTTTAACCATAATCCTAATCTCTCTACCTGCTTGTATAGCAAAAGATTTTTCAATACCTTCAAAGGAATTCGCAATTTCCTCTAACTTTTCTAACCTTTTAATATAAGCTTCTAAAGTTTCTCTTCTTGCTCCTGGTCGTGCAGCTGATATTGCATCTGCCGCCTGAACTAAAACAGCTTCAATAGTTTCTGGTTCCACATCTCCATGATGTGCCTCCATAGCATGTATTACTTCTTTAGATTCCCTATACTTTCTCAATAGGTCTGCTCCTATAGCAACATGAGGGCCTTCAACTTCATGGTCTACAGCCTTTCCTAAGTCATGTAAAAGCCCTGCTCTCTTTGCAACTTTTATATCGGCACCAAGCTCAGCAGCCATTAAACCTGCTAAATGTGACACCTCTATAGAATGTTTAAGTACATTTTGTCCATAACTAGTTCTATAGTTCAACCTACCTAAAAGCTTAACTATTTCTATATGAAGTCCATGTACCCCTGTTTCAAATGTAGCTTGTTCTCCTTGTTCTCTAATATGGTTGTCTACTTCTTTTTTAGCTTTTTCTACCATTTCTTCGATTCTTGCTGGATGTATACGACCATCAATTATTAGCTTTTCAAGTGCAACTCTTGCTACTTCTCTTCTAATCGGGTCGAACCCAGAAAGAATAACTGCCTCTGGAGTATCATCAATTATTAAATCAATACCAGTTAAAGTTTCTAAGGTTCTAATGTTTCTACCTTCTCGACCTATAATTCTACCTTTCATCTCATCGTTTGGCAATGCTACTACTGTTACTGTAGTCTCTGCCACATGATCAGCAGCACATTTTTGAATAGCATAGGCAATTATTTCTCTTGCTTTTTTCTCGCCTTCTTCTTTTGCCTTGTTTTCAATATCTTTTATCATTATTGCTGCATCATGGGTTATTTCTTTTCTAATGTCATTTAATAATAATTCCCTTGCTTCATCCGATGTAAGATCAGAAATCCTTTCTAATTCTTCAACTTGCTTAACATATAATTCATCAATTGATAATTCTTTTTGCTCTAAGTCCTTAATTTTTTTTGCTAATACTTCTTCTTTTCTTTCTAAGGTTTCACTTTTCCTATCAATGGATTCTTCTTTGTGAAGCAGTCTTCTTTCTTGCTTCTGAATTTCCATTCTTCTTTCTCTTATTTCTCTTTCCAACTCATTTCTTGACTTATGGACTTCTTCTTTTGCCTCAAGAAGTAACTCCTTTTTTAAGGTTTCTGATTGCTTCTTTGCTTCTTCTATTATCTTTGAAGCTTCTTCTTCTGCGTTTATTATTTTTGCTTCAGCAATTGTTTTCCTCAGGTAAATACCTAAAACTGTACCAATTGCTATGCCGCCAACAACAGATCCTGCAATTACTAGTGGTAAAATGATAAAGCACCTCCTTTACTATTCAGTTTTCAAGTTTCGTTTTTAATACTCTTTCATCATAATGCAATAAGCAGTTGAATAAAAATATAAACCGAGTAATCTCGGCTTATGAGATCCTGCATATTATTTTGTAGAATGAATTATACTACAATTATTAGTACACTACTATACGATTTAATTTTATTACTTTTTAATTTATATGTCAAGTAAATAAAAAAATGGCGAGCACTTCGCCATTCACTTAACAAGCTAATTATCGTCATCCTCTTGATTTTCATCAGTCGATTTACTAATCTGAGCGTTATTTTGAAGACTGAATTTTTCCCTTATTTTATCTTCTATTTCCTTAGCAATATTAGCATTATCACGTAAAAATTCTTTTGCATTTTCTCTTCCCTGTCCTAGTCTGTTAGACTCATAACTATACCAAGAACCAGATTTATTAATAATCTCAGCAGCTACTCCCACGTCTAGGATACTGCCTTCCTTTGATATACCTGTTCCATACATAATATCAAATTCTGCCTGTTTAAAAGGTGGGGCAACCTTATTCTTAACTACTTTAACTCTAGTTCTATTTCCGATAATTTCTTCACCTTGTTTTAAAGACTCAACTCTTCTAACATCTAATCTTACAGAAGCATAAAATTTTAAAGCTCTACCTCCAGTAGTAGTTTCAGGATTTCCGAACATAACGCCAACTTTTTCTCTTAATTGATTAATGAATATAGCTATAGTGTTAGATTTTTTAATGGCTCCAGCTAATTTCCTTAGGGCTTGAGACATTAATCGTGCTTGTAGACCAATATGGCTATCTCCCATTTCGCCTTCTATCTCTGCTTTAGGAACTAATGCAGCAACGGAATCCACTACTATTATGTCCACAGCACCACTTCTAACCAATGCTTCAGCAATTTCTAAGGCTTGCTCTCCAGTATCTGGCTGTGATACTATTAGATCTTCAATATTAACTCCTAGATTCTTTGCATAGCTAGGATCTAATGCATGCTCTGCATCAATAAATGCGGCCGTTCCACCTATTTTTTGTACTTCTGCTATAGAATGTAAAGCTACAGTTGTTTTACCTGAGGATTCTGGCCCAAAGATTTCGATAATTCTTCCCTTTGGAAGTCCGCCAATGCCTATTGCAATGTCTAAATCAAGAGAGCCTGTAGATACTGCTTCAACATTAAGTTTTGAGTTTTCGCCCAATTTCATAATAGAGCCTTTTCCGAATTGTTTTTCAATTTGGCTTATTGCCATTTCTAAAGCTTTCTTTTTTTCTAGCATAAAGTATTCCCAGAAAAACTGGGGCTCACCACCTTCACTGTACTCGAACAAATGTTCTGTTTTAATTATATAATAATATTTATTAATAGTCAAACATTAAATTAAGTTTAATAGATATTTTCTAATTAAATTAAAAGCTGATTTTACCGACAAAAGCCTATTAGTTTCTCTATTACCGTGAAACTTATTCTCCACTATGAAATATTTATCTTTTGTTGCAAGACAAATATATACAAGTCCCACTGGTTTATCATCGGTTCCTCCTCCAGGACCAGCTATTCCAGTAATTGAAATACTAATGTTAATTGGATTTTTTTCTAACAATCCTTTGGCCATCTCATAGGCTGTTTCTTTACTTACTGCTCCATGTTTACTAAGAGTAGTCTCTTTAACACCGACTTCCCCAATTTTAGACAGATTACTATAAGTAATACATGACCTTTCAAGAACTTCGGAAGCACCAGGAATGTTTGCTAGCATAGAGGTAGCAAGTCCAGCTGTACACGATTCACAAAATCCTATTTTAAGTTTTCTTTCGTAAAGCATTTTGAATATTGTCTCTTCTATACTTTCGTTATTATAACTATATATATACTCTTTAATCCTTTTATCTAATTCAACCTGAATAGTATTAAGTAAAATATCGGCTTCGTCCATGTTGCTAGCTTTTGAGGTAATTCTTATATCTACTTGTCCATTCCCTGCATATGTTGCAATTGTTGGATTAGATTGTGCATCTATTAAATCTTTAATTTTTTCTTCTAATGAAGACTCACCAATGCCAATTGTTTTAATTACTCTTGACTTTATTGTAAAATTGGAATTATATTTAAGATTCGGAACTACATATTTATCGAACATCAAAGTCAATTCTTTAGGTGGCCCTGGAAGTAAAATTATTATTTTGTCATTGTCTTTAATATAAAATCCAGGTGCTGTACCTACATCGTTTTTCAATATTTTACTATTTACAGGAGCATAGGCTTGCTTTTTATTTGATTCTGGCATTTGTTTATTAGCAAAAAAACAATTAATATTCTCTAATACTTGATTATCTAAATACAAATCCCTATTAATTGCCTTACACACAACCTCTTTAGTACAATCATCTTCTGTGGGACCAAGTCCACCTGAAAAAATTAAAATATCTGCTCTCTTTAATGCGCTCAAAGTAGCTTCTTTAATTCTTTCTTGATTATCCCCTACAGTAGTTTGGTAGTATACGTCTATTCCGATTTCTGCAAGTCTTTCAGATAAAAACTTTGCATTAGTATTTAAAATATTGCCCAGGAGTAATTCTGTTCCTACACAAATTATTTCTGCTTTCATGCTAGTCACCTCGTTAGCTGTATTGTTACTACTTATTGCTTACAAGAAAAACCTTTCTATTAATATAGAAATAATCGATTCCTGAAATAATTGTAAAAATAACTGCTAATCCTACAGCTAGCTTATCAAAAGGAATGCCCAATTTGTAGAAAGGATAATTGTTTACAAGTAAAGAAACAATAGCTATGATTTGTGTTATTGTTTTAATTTTTCCCCACCAGTTAGCTGCAATAGTAATACCTTCTGAAGCTGCTAGAACTCTTAATCCTGTAACTGCAAATTCCCTAGCAATAATAACAACTACAATCCAAGCAGGAATCTTGCCCATTTCAACAAGAGAAATTAACGCAGCAGAAACTAAGAGCTTGTCGGCCAAAGGATCCATAAATTTACCAAATTTAGTAATTTGATTTCTACTTCTAGCAATGTGTCCATCTAGAGTATCAGTTAAGGCAGCTAAAATAAATATCCCTGCTGCTATATTGTCTCCAAATGGAATTTCAAGCATAAGAAAAAGCATAAAAATAGGAACTAAAAGTATTCTTACAATAGTCAACTTATTAGCTAAATTCAACATAAACATCCCCTATCAAATTTATAATACTTTAAACATATAACATTATTTAAGCTCAAAATTTGCATTAATTCAAAGCATTAGCAAATTCTGCTATTTGTTTTACTGCACTATTAATATCTGTGTACTGAATAATTTTATCGTATTTATCTAGTTTTTCAATAGAATATTTATATAGTGGATCATAATAGTTTATCATAAGTTCTTTTGCAATGAGAGAGTAATTTTTTTTATCTAATTCTTCAATAAGCATATTAACTTCATCATTACCAATCTTTTTTCTTAATTTGTATATTGCATCTCTTATCTCTATATCCTTAGTAGAGGATGTACTATTTATATAGTCTTCAACAATATTTTCAATCCTCTTTTCTAAGGTAGTGCTAATTAAAATATGATAACCATTTTCCATATCATTAAATAGGAACTCTGGTAGAACTACTTTTCCTACTCTTTTGCTTTCACTTTCAGTAAATACATAAGTATTTGAAAAATCACTAAATTTTTTTAATAGCAATGACTCAAATTTTTTTTGAGAATTTGATTTACCTTCAAAAACGATGTTACCAAATACTGAACCTGCATTTTGAGCTAGGCTCTCTAAATCAAGAACTGATTTACCTAGCTTTTCCATATCCTTAAGAATCTTTGTCTTTCCTGTACCAGTATATCCATGTAAAACTATATATTTATACTTATTTTGATACTTGTTTAATTCTTCTAATACATATTTCCTATAGCTTTTGTATCCGCCTGTTATTAAAAACAAATCTATTCCCATAGTATCTAATACATTTGCTACTGAATTACTTCTCATTCCACCTCTGTAACAAAATAAAGCTACGTGCTTATTGCTTTTTTCAATATCTTTTGCCTTTTCATAAAATTCTACTAGCTTAATAGACGCATATTTTAAGCCTATTTTTTTTGCTTCTTCTGTATCTATTTGAGTATAAACATATCCAACATGCTCACGTTCACTATTACTAAGAATGGGCATATTAATTGCTCCTGGAATAGTGTCCAACTCATATTCACTTTCACTTCTTACGTCTATAAAAAATAAATCTTCTCGATGTAAAGCTTCTTCAATATCTATTTCATTTATCATTAGTCCACCTTCTTATAAATCAAGTTTATCTTAGTTATTACTCATTTTCAAATTCTTCTTTAGTAATTAAAACTTTTCTAGGTTTGCTTCCTTCATACCCCCCTACTACCCCTCTTTCTTCCATCTCATCAATTATTCTTGCTGCTCTTGCATATCCTATTTTTAATCGACGTTGAAGCAGTGAAATGGAAGCCTGACCTTCGTCTACTACTATTTCAATAGCACTTGGCAATAACTCATCAGATTCGCTTGCATTTAGGTTGAAATTATTATTAATTTCTCCTACAATTTTCTCTTCGTACTTTACGCTACATTGACCTTTTAAAAACTCAACTAGTTCATTGATTTCTTCTTCACTAATAAATGCACCTTGTATTCTAACAGGTTTCGACTCGCCTACAGGATAAAAAAGCATATCTCCTTTACCAAGTAATTTTTCTGCACCACCCATATCCAATATAGTTCTTGAATCTGCTTGAGATGATACTGCAAAGGAAATCCTTGAAGGAATGTTAGCTTTAATAGTGCCAGTAATAATATCTACTGAAGGTCTTTGCGTAGCCACAATTAAATGTATACCTGCAGCCCTAGCCATTTGTGCAAGCCTACATATATAATCTTCAACTTCAGAAGCCGAGACCATCATTAAATCTGCTAGTTCGTCTATTATAATTACTAACTGAGGGAGTTTCTCCATTTCTTGATTACTTATAGCTTTATTATTATAAGAAACTAAATCTCTAACACTACACTTTGCAAATAAATTGTATCTTCTAGTCATTTCTTGAACTGCCCAATTAAGTGAAAAAGCAGCTTTTTTAGGATCTGTCACAACTGGAATCAATAAATGTGGTATTCCATTGTAAACACTTAACTCAACAACCTTAGGATCAATAAGCATTAGTTTTACTTCATCTGGTTTTGCTTTAAAAAGAATACTTGAAATTAATGTATTTATGCAAACACTTTTTCCTGAGCCTGTTGCTCCTGCAATAAGTAAATGTGGCATTTTTTCTATATTTGTAACAATGGGTTTACCTGCAATATCTTTACCCAAAGCAAATGGTATTAAAGTATCTATTTCGCTAAATTCCTTTGATTCTAATATCTCTCTTAGTCCTACTCCTACTTTATTTTTGTTTGGTACTTCTATTCCAATAGCAGATTTTCCTGGTATAGGGGCTTCCATTCTAATATCTGAAGACGCTAAGCTAAGAGCTATATCATTAGTTAAACCAACTATTTTGCTTACCTTAACGCCAGGAGCAGGTTGTATTTCATATCTAGTTATACTAGGCCCAATACTTATTTGAAGTATTTTTGCCTCAATGCCAAAGTTGTTTAATGTATCAATTAATTTGTTAGCATTTAGTAATACTTCTTTCTTTTCAGTGCTTTTATTATTTATTTTTATTTCCTTTAATAATTCTAAACTAGGCAATTTAAAATCGTCATAACTCTCTTGGTTTTGAGTTTTAGACGTATCATCAATGATTATTTCCTCTTTCTCTAACGCTTTTTCACCTTTTTTTTCTGCTGGTAGTAAAGCCTCTTCAGAATTCTTAGTATAATCCAATACTCTTATCTTATTATCAATATCATTAGATAGAACAATATCATTATTGCTTTCGCTTTGAACAACTAATTTTTTAAGACTTACATTATCCTTATTATCATCATCTTGAGAATCATTTTTTTCTTTATCCTCTATGTATACAAATTTTTTAATATCCCTAAAGCCAGATATAAGTACTATAAGAGTTCTTCTAAAAACACCTTTGATAAAAGCTAATATGCTTATATTTGTGAATAGTAGAAAATAAATTAATACTATTGCTATAATTACAATGTAAGATCCTACAATTCCAAATAAGCTCAAGAAAAGATAGGATAATGAAGAACCAATAATCCCTCCACCTGAGGGTAGATTAGATGCAGCAATAGAGGAATTACTTACATCAATAGATAAGCTTATTCTTTCAATAAAAGATAATCCATCTACAAATGGAAAGAAATTAATATCTATGATAGTTATAAGCCCAAAGTAAGCAATAATAACAGAAAAAATTTTTTTAGTATAGTCTACTTTGTTCATTATAAAAAGAAAACCCAATAATAGTATTATAGCTGGAAAGATATAACCTCCTACACCAGCTAATAATATTGAATATTTTCTTATTATATCTCCAATGAAACCCATTGATTTATTATACATACTTAATAAAGATAGTAGCCCGAAAGAAACTATTAGTATACCAGCAATCTCTGTTTTGATATTTCTTGCTGGTTTATTATTTTTTGAATTTACTCTACTTTTAGCTTTAGTCATATAATCACCTCTTTAAAGTATTTCTACAGAGGAAGTTAAAATCCTTTAGTTAAAAACAAATAATGCAATAGTTAGAAAAACTGTCTAATTATGATTATAGCGCCAATAATCCATAAATAGTATGAAAAATAATGCAGCTTGCCTTTTTCTAATACCTTGATTAAAAATTTTATAGCAATAATACCAGTAATTGCAGAAATTGCAATACCCAATATTAAAGGAAAATCTATAGTTACTGCTGCAGATTCAGATAATGCATCTTTTAAACCCAATAATGCAGCTCCAAATGTTGCGGGTAATGCTAATAAAAAAGAAAACTTAGTTGCCAATTTTTTATTAAACCCTCTAAAAAGACCTCCAACTATTGTTGATCCTGACCTGGATATTCCTGGAGTAATAGCAATTCCTTGGAACAAGCCTACAAACAATGCATCTGAAATCTTCATATCTATAACTTTCTTGTTTCTAGTAGGGAGCTTTTCTGCTATCCATAGCAAAATACCAGTTACTATCAGAGCTAGTCCTACTAACGTTACAGAGTTATATAGTCCTTCAAAAAAATCACTAAAAAGTACCCCAATAATGCCAGTAGGTATACTACCTATTATTATCATTAAGCCTAATTTCTTATATTCATTGTTTACCCGTAACCTTTTTAGCTTAAATAAATCATAAATAAGAACAAAGAATTCCTTAATTATTTTTACTATATCATTAAAATAAACAATAAATATAGAAATTAGAGTCCCAAGATGTAGCATTTCAGTAAAGAAAAGATTTCCTTCTTGAATTTTGAACAAGCTTTGTAACAAGACTAAGTGCCCAGAGCTGCTTATTGGTAAAAATTCTGCAATTCCTTGAAATATTCCTAGAATAACTGCTTGTAATATGCTCATATGTGTTCCCCCTCATATAAAATTAAAGTGCTAATGACTGTCATTAACACTTTTACGTTGTAATTATAACATAAATCATATAAATATTCTATTCAAATTAATTAGCTTTATACTTCACAATAAGCTCCTTAAGCTTTTTAAGTGCATCAGTAAATCCACCCACGGCATCTATTAGTCCATGATTAACAGCTTCCTCTCCAATGAGAATAGTTCCTACATCATTAGCTATTTCATCAGTGGCATACATTAGATTTAAGAGAGTTTCCCTGTCAATATTAGAAGTTCTTAAAATGAAATTGATTATTCTTTGTTGCATTTTTTCAAAATATCTAAATGTTTGGGGAACTCCAATAACTAATCCATTCATTCGAATTGGATGAATAGTCATTGTGGCAGTAGGTGTAATAAAAGAATAATCACTAGATGTTGCTAGGGGTACTCCGATACTGTGTCCACCTCCTAGAACAAGGGACACTTTAGGTTTACTTAGACTGTTAATCATCTCTGCTAATGCCAATCCAGCTTCTACATCTCCTCCTACAGTATTTAAGAATATAAAAATACCTTTTACTTCTGGATTTTGTTCCGCTGCTACCAATAATGGCATAATATGTTCATATTTTGTAGCCTTTTTTTGTGGAGGTGATACTATATGCCCTTCAACTTCCCCAATAATTGAGATGAATTGAATATCTTGAGGAGTAGTTGGAAGATTAGGAGTACCAAAGTTTTTTACATTTTCAACTTGCTTATTATCTGAGTCTTGATCTGTATTATTGCCTTCTTGTTCTTCGTATTGTTCATCGTTATTCAAAAACACAATGTCAGAATTATATTTATCTTTTATCATTATTAATTCCTCCTTTGAATAATGTAATACTAATTTGTAGTCAATTGAATGCATACTATTTATATAGTTTTTACTAAACAGAGATTTATATGCTAATGGTAAAAATATAAGCAGACTGTCTAGTCTGCTTAATAATTACTTTGTTAATAAAACTCATTGTGCAATGCATTTAATGATTTTTCTGTATCTTCCTCTTTAACAAGACACCAAATAGTAGTATGTGAATCAGAGGATTGTAAAATAGAAACATTAACATTTAATAGAGCACTTATTATCCTAGCCATTACACCAGGCAATCCATTAATCTTATGACCTATAACGCTTATTTTACTACATTTCTTTACTATTTTGTAATTATGTTCTTCAGATTGTAGTATGTTTTCAATAATTTGTATATCTTTTTCATCTACAGTAAATACTTGTCTTTCCGGTAATAAATTTATCAAATCGATACTAATTTTATTGGCTGATATTAAATCTAATAATTTCTTTAGACGTTCATCATTATTTTCAAAGTACACAGTAACCTGAGCTCTATTCTTTTTATAAGTAATAGCCGTTATTATATTATCTGAAGATTGAATATCATACTCTTCACTATTATCAAGACATCCAATAGTAGTACCAGTACAATTGTTAGAAGTGTTTTTTATGATTACTTTTATATTGCATCTTTTAGCAACTTCAACTGCTTTTGGGTGAATAATGCCAGCTCCTTCTTCTACTAACTGATATACTTCTGAATAACATATTTTTTTAATTAATTGAGCTGTTGGAACTATTTTAGGATCTGCAGTCATTATCCCATCTACATCTGTGTATATTTCTACATAATCACTACCAATAGCTTCCCCAAGTATTAGAGCACTTGTATCACTACCACCTCTTCCTAATGTTGTAATATCTCCATTGCTAGTAGCTCCTTGAAAACCACAAACTATAACAATATCCTCATCTTTTAATGCATCTAAAATTTTCTGAGGAATTACTTCTAAAACATTAGCATTGCCAAAAATATTGTCTGTTATGATTCCAGCCTGAAAACCAGTAAGAACTATATTGCTATAGCCTGTGGCATTTAAAAGATTTGATATTATTGTAGCAGAAATTATTTCACCACAAGACATTAGTAAGTCCAATTCTCTCCCTTTTGTAAATCTTTCATCAACTAGGTTTATTAATGAATCCGTTGAATAAGGATCGCCTTTTCTTCCCATTGCCGAAACTACAACTACTACCTTGTATCCCATATTAATTTTTTCTATTATTCTATCTATTACTTCTTTCCTGTTTTTTTCGTTTGCAACAGATGTTCCTCCAAATTTTTGAACAATAATATTCATATTTTCACCTCTAATGTATATGGGTTAATGCATTATGTTTATCTATAGTTCATTATATGTTCTTTCGGTTTAATTGTGATGTTATACTGAATATATCCTCCTATTTCTATTTTCTTCATCTAACTCAATTATTATCATGTCATTCCCTATTTTTCTTATAGATGACCAAGGAATTTCAATTCCATTCTTATCATTAAAGCTAAAAATTCTTATTTGATTTCTTCTGTCAGGTACTAACAATGCTAGTATTTTACCACTTTTATCATCAATAATTAAGTCTGAATCTGCAATTATTCCTAATCTACCTCCGTCATTTAAGTTAACTATTTCCTTTCCGCCCAATTCACTTAATCTCATTTAATTACCTCCCTCTTTTTTATTCATTTTAAAATTTTGTTCTATATATGATATGAAAAATCTTATTATGTTATGTTTTATCATTTATGATAACATCTATTATGACTTCATTGTTTTAAAAAAAGATTACTATTTGAATAGTAATCTTTTTAACTTCATATCTATTTCTTTCTCATTATCAAACTTGCCTACATATGCAACATTATATTTGCTATTATCAAATATTCTATTAGTTACATTTATTATATCTTTTAGTTCAACACTATCTATTTTAGAAGCTATCTCTTGGGGAGATACTATTTTCCCAAATAAAAGTTCTGATTTACCTATTGATGTCATACGGCTAGATGTGCTTTCAAGTCCTAATATATAGTTGCCTTTTAGTTGTTCCTTTGATTTATATATCTCATCTTCAGTTAAATATTCCTTTTTTATTTTATTTATATTATCAATAATTATATCTATTACCTCTACAAAGTAGTTAGGATTTAATGCTGCATAAATAGTAAATATTCCTGTATCCTTATATGATGATGGATAAGAGTATATTGAATATACTAATCCTCTATCTTCTCTAATTTCTTGAAATAGTCTTGAACTCATACTTCCACCAAAAATATTGTTCAATATAAGCAATGCATATAAGTCATCCTGTCCTTGAGGAATCCCTTCTGTTCCTATGCAAAAATGTAATTGTTCTATATCTTTTTTCTTTTTTGATATATTATGGTGGATTATTGGTTTATTATATTTTTCAGTTATGCCATAGTTAGGTGTCCATTCACCAAAATACTTTTTAATCAGTTTTATTGTTTCGCGAAAATCAAAATTTCCTGCAATAGATATAACAGTATTAGAAGGTATATAAAAATTTTCATAATAGCTTATTAAATCTTCTCTTGCTATTCTATTAAGCGTTTCTTCACTTCCTAGAATTGGAAATGATAATGAATTATCATTAAAAATCGTTTGTGATAATAAATCATGCACTAGGTCTTCAGGTGAATCTTCGTACATTTTAATTTCTTCACATATAACAGATTTCTCTTTAGTAATTTCATCTTTATCAAATAATGAATTAAAAAACATATCTGACAACACATCGATTGCTACGTCAATATGACTATCTAATACTTTAGCATAATAACATGTACATTCCTTACTGGTAAATGCATTAATTTGACCGCCAATATTATCAATAGCCTCTGCTATCTCTTTTGCACTTCTATTTTTTGTTCCTTTAAACAGCATATGCTCAATAAAGTGAGATACTCCATTATTTTGTTCATTTTCTTTTCTTGAACCTGCCTCCACCCATATTCCAATGGATACTGACTTTACATATGGAATATGCTCAGTAACAATTCGAAGGCCATTATCTAGGGTTACTTTATTATACATGTTCTCCTCCTAAGCTAGTTATTACACATATTATATGTTTTTTTATTTATGATTTCACTTTATTATATCACTTATATTTCCTATTGTATAACCCTTTTCCTTTAAGTTTTGGATTATTACTGGTAATGCTTTTACTGTTTCTTCTTTAGGATGCATCAACACTATTGCAGAATTATGATGTTTGCCCACCACTCTGTTAATTATTTTATCTTTTGTACTATCTTTTCTCCAGTCTATCGTGTCTATACTCCACATAATTACCTTATATCCCAAATCATTAGCAGCTTTCACAGTATCATTATTGTAAGCCCCTGATGGCGGTGCAAAATATTTAGATTTTATCCCAAGAGTATTGCTTATTATTAAATCAGCTTTGTGTATTTCTTCTCTATTATCTTCATAGTTTAATAAATTGTAATCTCTATGTAAGTATCCGTGATTGCCAATCTCATGTTCATTCTCAAATATCATCTTTAGTAGCTCAGGATTTTTCTCAGCCCACCTTCCAGTTACGAAAAAAGTAATTTTGATATCGTTATCTTTGAATATATTTAGCATGTCAGGTATACACTCATTTCCCCAATCTACATTGCATGCGAAAGCAATTGTTTTTTCATTTACGGTACCTTTGTAGTAAACATCATCATTGAAAAAAGTGTCTTTTGTATCCGTTGATATTTTTGAAAAAAGAAGAATACTTAATGTTAGAACTATTAATAATGCTATTATGACTACAAGTATAGTCTTGAATCTTATATAGATTATTTTCATTGCTTGACCTCCTATTTATAATAGTATATATACTATATAAGTATTCACTGACTTTAAAAATATAATAAAAAAAAGACATAAACCTTTAGGCTCATGTCCTTATCTTTGTTCACTTTCACTTTTTTCTTCTTTTGGCAATGCGTCTTTTCTTGAGAGATTTACTCTACCCTGGCTATCTATTTCTGTTACTTTTACTAATATTTCATCTCCTATAGACAAAACATCCTCTACTTTGTTAATTCTTTCTCTGGCTATGTTTGATATATGAACTAAGCCTTCTTTGCCATTTAATACTTCTACAAATGCACCAAAAGGCATTATTCTAGTAACCTTTCCTAAGTAAATTTTGCCTACCTCTATTTCTTCTACTATTTTCTCTATCATTGACATTGCTTTTCTTCCAAACTCAATGTTATCTGCGGCAATAACTATCTTTCCATCGTCTTCAATATCAATTTTAACTTTAGTCTCATCAATAATTTTGTTAATTATTTTTCCACCAGGTCCAATAATATCTCTTATCTTATCTGGATTCACATTCATTGTCAATATTCTTGGAGCGTAAGGAGATAATTCTTTTCTTGGTTCTGATATAACTTCATTCATTTTGTCAAGAATAAAAAGTCTTCCTTTTCTCGCTTTTTCTAACGCATTTTTTAGTATTTCTCTATCAATACCTGCTATCTTTATATCCATTTGTATAGCAGTTATACCTTTTTCTGTTCCCGCAACTTTGAAGTCCATATCTCCTAAGAAGTCTTCCATACCTTGAATATCAGTTAATATAACTACTTTCTCTTCAGATTTAATTAAGCCCATTGCTATACCTGCTACTGGTGCGGTTATTGGCACTCCAGCATCTAATAAAGCTAATGTACTTCCGCAAACACTTGCTTGCGAAGTAGAACCATTTGAGCTTAATACTTCTGAAACCAGTCTTATAGTATAAGGAAATTCTTCAACACTAGGTATAACAGGTTCAAGTGCTCTCTCTGCTAAGGCACCGTGACCTATTTCTCTTCTTCCTGGCCCTCTTAAGAATCTTGTTTCTCCAACGCTAAAAGGCGGGAAATTATAGTGATGCATATACCTTTTTTCTTCTTCTTCTCCAAGGCCATCAATAATTTGAACATCTCCAGCAGCTCCTAAAGTTGCAACTGTCATAACTTGAGTCTGTCCTCTAGTAAATAATCCAGAACCATGAGTCCTTGGTAATATTCCAACTTCGCTAGCAATCTTTCTTATTTCATCTACGTGTCTATTATCTGGTCTAATGCCTTCTTCGATAATGAGCCTTCTGACTTCTTCCTTAACAATACTATACAGTACTTCCTCAATATCACCTGTGTTTTCAGGATATTTTTCCAGAAAATAATTTAATGTTTCTACTTTTACATTATCAATGTTATCTTGTCTTTCTTGCTTATCTTCTGTCCTTATAGCATGCAACATTTTTTCTCTAGCATATTCTCTTACTTCTTCTTCAATTTCCTTATCTGCATGAAATGCTTTGTATTCATTTTTAGGTTTTCCTACTTCTGCTCTAATCCCATTTATGAATTGGCATATTTTCTTTATTTCCTCATGTCCTGTCATTATCGCATCTAGCATAACATCTTCACTAATTTCATTAGCTCCTGCTTCTACCATCATTACTGCGTCTTCAGTTCCCGCTACAACTAAATTTAGAGAAGATTTTTCTCTTTGTTCACTAGTAGGATTTATGATGAATTTATTATCTATTATCCCAACCGCTACAGAACCTGTAGGTCCATTAAACGGAATATCTGATATTGTAATAGCAATTGATGCACCTATCATAGAAACAATATCAGGCGTACAATCTTGATCAACTGATAGTACTGTAACGATTACTTGCACATCATTTCTATAATCCTTAGGAAACAGCGGTCTTATTGGTCTGTCAATAAGCCTTGATGTAAGAATTGCCTTCTCACTAGGTTTTCCTTCTCTTTTAATAAATCCTCCTGGTATTTTCCCAGCAGCGTATAGTCTTTCCTCATAATCCACACTTAGTGGGAAGAAATCGATTCCATCTCTTGGCTCTTTTGAAGCAGTAGCAGTAGCTAAAACTACAGTATCTCCATATCTAACTAGACATGCACCACCCGCTTGTTCTGCTACCTTACCTATTGTAACTGATAGCTTTCTTCCACTAATAGTACTTTCAAAAGTTCTCTCCATATTCTAACCTCCTTTAATGTGTATTACACATTAGTTATTATTGCCTCGAAATTATAAAAAAATTAAACCTTAGAATAATAAATTAATAGAGCGGGTATCCCCCCGCTCTTATTAACGTCTTAAACCTAATTTTTCTACTAGGTTACGATATCTTTCGATGTCAGTTTTCTCCAAGTAGTTTTGCAATCCTCTTCTTTGACCTACCATTTTTAATAATCCTCTTCTTGAATGGTGATCTTTTTTGTGAGCTTTTAGATGTTCATTAAGCTTATTAATTCTGTGTGTTAAAATTGCAATTTATTTTGTACTCTTCAATAATTCTTGCTTTTTCTTCTTTACTTAAATTCATTTTTATTCCTCCTTAATATTAAGCTACACCTTAAGCCAAGTATATAGTCGAGGCCCAATAAACTTAGCATAAGGTATTATCAATCCTAATTGTACCATATACAATATATCTTGTAAATATTTAATTATTTTCTAATACTTTCTGTATATCATTCATAACTTGAACTTTCAATTCATCTTTACTAGAAAATTTTTTTTCTTCCCTCATAAAATCAATTAAGCTAATTTCAATCTTTTCACCATAAATATCTTTGTTAAAATCTATTATATGAGTTTCAATACTAAAACCAACATCGTCAAAGGTTGGATTGCTTCCAATGCTAGTTACACTTAAATACTCTATTCCATTAATATAAGCATAGGTTTTATAGACTCCAAACCTAGGTATTTGGTAATCTGTATCTAGTTTTAAATTAGCTGTAGCAAAACCTAACCCTTTACCTCTTCCTTTTCCTTTAACAATAGTACCGCTAATCGTAAAAGGTCTCCCTAGTAATAAGTTAGCCTCATGTAACATACCTTCTTTAATTAACTCTCTTATATAAGAACTACTTATCAGCTTATTGCCCTTAGTTATTGGTTCAATAACAACTACTTCAAAACCAAATTCTTTTCCTGCTTTTTTTAAAAATTCTCCATCTCCTTGAGCTTTATACCCAAATCTACAATTAAAGCCTATTACTACAAGTTTAGCTCTTAATTTTTCAACAATTATTTGCTTTACGAACTCATAAGGAGTCATATGCATTAGGCTTTCAGTGAAATCTGCTAAATATAACAGTTCGATTCCCATATCCTTTAATAAGGAAATTTTTTGTGCATTACTCATAAGTATATTATTTACTTTATTAGTTTTAAACTGGACCAATGTATCATTGTTAAAAGTAAACACAGATTTTACTAGGTCCCTTTCTTGAGCTCTTTTCATCATTTCTATGATTAAATACTGATGTCCTAAATGTAGACCATCGAAATTTCCAAGAGCTATAGCTGTATCTACGTCTAGATTTGTACTATTATTAAACATTATTTTCATTGTTTATCACCTTTAAATAAAAACTTTGTCCATTTTCAAAATAACTCCATCAAAGATTTCTTCAATTAAGCCAATTCCAATAAATAAATTGTTACAATATACCCTTATCCCTCTTTCAGCATCACTATAATTGGTATCCATTATATAGTTGCTGATCTCTATTTTCCCACCGTTTTTTAAAGTATCATAATAGTTTTTATCAAGATTAATTGAGTTAAAGTGTTTAAGAACACTATCTATAGGTATCAAAATGCTGTCTAGTCTGTTACTGCTAGCATATTCTTGTATTTCTTCAATTGTATATGCATCTTCTATTTTAAAATCTCCTACTTGATTTCTTAATAGGAATGTCATGCAGCCAAGGGTCCCTAGTTTTTTTCCAATATCATTACACAAGGTTCTTATATAAGTACCTTTGGAACACTCTACATCAAAAAGTATTCTTTTATTATCATAATTTTTAAGAATTGTTATATCATGAATTACTATTTCTCTAGGTTTTCTTTCAACAGTTTTTCCTTCTCTTGCTAACTCATATAGTTTTCTACCCTTATGCTTTAATGCAGAATACATAGGAGGAACCTGATTTATTTTTCCCTTAAACATATTAAATACTTTTTCAATATCTTCAAATGTAGTATCAGAAATATTTGTGCTTCCAATAATATCTCCGTACTTATCTTGGGTGTTAGTCTCATAGCCAAGGGTTAACTCAGCCCTATATACTTTTTTAAAATCATCAAAGTATTGAACAACCCTTGTAGCCTTTCCGATACAAATAGGTAGCACACCAGCTGCATTAGGGTCTAAGGTGCCAGTGTGCCCTACTCTTTTAATATTAATAGTTTTTCTAATAAAACTCACAACATCATGAGATGTCATCCCTGGGGGTTTTAAAACATTTATAATTCCATTCATTTAATCACCTAAACGCTTTATCAATTTCTTCTAATATTAATTTTTTACCATCTTCAATGCTAGAGTATAATGTACAACCCGAAGCTTTAATATGCCCTCCACCATTGAAGGTCTTAGCAATTAACGAAACATCTATATAATTTTTAGATCTAAATCCTACCCTTAAAATATTATCATCAGTTTCTTTAATTATACAAGCAACTTCAACGCCTTCAATATCTCGAATAAAATCTATTATAAAGTCAGCATCGTTTACGCTCGCATTACAATCCTTTAGCATTTCCCTAGTTACTATAGCTAAAGCAACTTTTCCATCTTTTAATAGTTCTAAAGTTCTAAGACTCTTTATTAATAAATTTGTTTTTTCAATGCTTCTACTTTGGTAAAGATTAATATTGATAGAATTAAGGTCAATTCCAAAGCTAAGCAACTTAGATGCTATCGTATGAGTTGCTGAGGTTGTATTGTCATATTTAAAACTTCCAGTATCAGTAGATATTGCCACATAAAGAGATGTGGCAATATCTTTATTCAATTCCACATTCATGTGGTCTAAAATTTGATAAATTATTTCTCCAGTGGAACTTGAATTAGGATTAATAATATTAATATTGCCAAAACTAGTATTAGTTATATGATGATCTATATTTATGATAAATTCGGCTGATTCTAGGTTGGATTTACTAATTCCTATTCTACTCTTATCCCCACAATCTAGGGCAATTAATAAGTCTATTTTATTAAAACTGGTCTCTTTCTGAATTAACTCTATTCCTGGTAAAAATAAAAGACTTTTAGGAATTTCATCAGGAATTATCATTATGATATTTTTATATCCATTTTTTCTAAGAGCCAATCCTAATGCTAAAACAGAACCTATGCTATCTCCATCTGGATTAATATGTGCGGTAATAAATATATTTTTATGTTTATCAATCACAGAGATAGCTTCTTTTAAGAGCATTTCTCCGTTATCATTCATCTTCTTTGCTTCCTTTATTATTATCGTTATCTTTTATTTCATTTAACATTTTAGATATTTTAAACCCATGCTCTATTGATTTATCTAAGTAGAATAGTGGCTCGGGAGTATATCTTAAATTTAGACTTCTCCCAATTTCTTTTCTGATAAAGCCTTTACCACTTTCTAATCCCTTTATTGTTTCTTCTTTATCCTGCTGGTTCCCTAACACACTAATATATATTTTTGCATATCTTAAGTCCCTAGTTACCTCTACCTCTGTTACACTAGTCATAGAAGCTATTCTTGGGTCTTTTAATTCTGTCATTATAGCATTACTTACTATTCTTTTTATTTCTTCTGAAATTCTTCCTAACCTTTTCAAGCTCATAGAAGTCACCTATCCTTTTTTTCTTTTAAGCTTTAATAATTACCTTTTTATTTCTTCTAAGGTATATGCTTCTATAACATCTCCCTCTTTTACATCATTGTATCCTTCAATGCCTAATCCGCCTTCATATCCAGTTAATATTTCTCTTACATCATCCTTAAACCTCTTTAATGAAGAAATCGCTCCTTCATGAATAACAATATTATCCCTAAGAAGTCTAATTCTCGCATTTCTTAATACCTTACCTTGCTGCACGTAAATTCCAGCTACCAAACCAATATTCGGAACCTTAAATGTAGCTCTGATCTCAGCTCTTCCTAGAACTACTTCACGATATTCAGGAGCAAGCATACCTTTAATTGCAGCTTCAATATCTTCAATAGCATTATATATTACTCTATATGTTCTTACATCAACATTTTCTCTATTTGCAATATCCATAGCTGCATTTGTAGGTCTTACGTTAAAGCCAATTACTATGGCATTTGAAGCAGAAGCAAGCATAATATCACTTTCAGTTATTGCACCTACTCCTCCATGAATTGGATTAACTTTGACTTCCTCATTGCTTAATTTTTCTAACGACTGTTTTACAGCCTCTATTGATCCTTTAACGTCAGCTTTAATTATAATATTTAGATCTTTAACTTCACCTTGTTTAATTTTTTCAAACAAGTCATCAAGAGAAATCTTTTGATTAACTTTTAATAATTCACTCCTGATTGCATCTCTTCTCTTTTCAGCAATTTCCCTTGCTTTTTTATCATCTTCAACTGCATACAAACGTTCGCCAGCATCAGGTACTTCAGACAATCCAAGTATTTCCACTGGAGTTGATGGACCAGCTTTTTTTACCCTTTTACCCTTATCGTCAAGCATCGCCCTTACTTTTCCATAAGCAGCTCCTGCTACAACTGCATCACCTACGCTAAGAGTACCTTTTTGAACCAATACTGTTGCCACTGGACCCCTACCTTTATCTAATTTAGCCTCTATTATAGTTCCAACAGCTCTTCTATTTGGATTTGCTTTTAATTCCTGCATTTCCGCAACTAATAGAATCATTTCTAATAGTTCATCAATTCCTATTTTCTTCAGTGCAGATACAGGCACAAATATAGTATCTCCACCCCAGTCTTCAGGTATTAAGCCATACTCAGTTAGTTCTTGTTTTACTCTATCAGGATTAGCATGTTCTTTGTCAGTTTTATTTACTGCAACTATAATAGGTACATTTGCTGCCTTAGCGTGGTTTAAAGCTTCAACAGTTTGAGGCATTACACCATCATCTGCTGCTACTACAAGAATTGCAATATCCGTAATTTGTGCACCTCGTGCCCTCATAGAAGTAAAAGCTTCGTGCCCAGGTGTGTCTAAGAAAACTACTTTTTTATTGTTTATTGTCACAGCTGAGGCTCCTATATGCTGTGTAATACCACCAGCTTCTTTTTGTGTAACATGGGTTTCTCTAATAGCATCTAGAAGTGAAGTTTTACCATGATCAACGTGTCCCATAACGGTCACAACAGGTGGTCTAAGTTGTAAACTCTCTTCTGAATCTTCGCTATCTAGATTTTCGTATATATTTATTTTATTTTCTTGTTCTTCTGCTTCACTAAGCAATTTAAGTTCACAATTAAATTCTGAAGCAATTATACTTGCAGTATCAAAGTCGATTTCTTGATTTATACTTGCCATAACACCTAAAGCAATTAACTTTGTAATTAATTGATTAGAGTTTACACCCATTTTTTCTGCTAGTTCTTTTACTTGTATTTTGCTATCTATTTCAATAATTTTAATTGATTCGCTAATATTCAAATTTTTATTATCCTTTTCTTTTCTTATGTTTAAATTTTCTTTCTCATCAGCTTTTTTTGCTTTCTTAGGTTTTGAAGTTATATTTTTCTCTTCGTAAACCTCTTCAATCTCTTCGTCAAATTCCTCTAAGTCAATCTTGTCATTAGATTCTTCTTGAATGTATTCTTTAAGTAATTCAGCTTCTTCTTTATCTACTGAGCTCATATGACTTCCTACCTTTATATCTAGTTCATCTAATTTATCCATTAATTCTTTAGTTGATATTCCTATTTCTTTGGCTAATTCATATATCCTTATTTTAGTCAAACTATACACCCCCACTTTATTTACAGGTGATGATCATATCTATTATTTTAACTAAAGCTTGTGAAAATGCCTCATCATTTATTGATATCACTGAAGTAAGACCTTTACCAATAGATGTTCCAAGCTCTTCTTTCAAACCTGCCTCAACATATTTTACTTTTTTTTTGTTGCATAATCCTTGAAACTTATTTTTAGTATTATACGAAGCATCAGAAGCTATGATTAATAATTTAGTTTTTCCTTCATTTAATGATTGAGTACAACCCATCTCACCTGATACTATAAGTCCAGCTTTTCTACCAATACCGAGCATTGATAACAATTTTTTCATCTATCCTATCTCCTTTAACAAGTCTTCATAGACCTTGTCAGGAATTTCGACTTCTAAGGCTTTATTAAGTCTTTTACTTTTCGCTGCCTTTTCTAAGCACTCGGGATTTTTGCATATATATGCCCCTCTTCCATTTGCTTTCCCTGTTAAATCAACAAAAATATCTCCTTCTTTGTTTTTTACTATTCTTATTAGCTCACGTTTAGGTTTACCTTCTGAACAACCTAAACATTTTCTAAGAGGTATTTTTTTTGTCTTCACCTTACTCACCCCTTATAAATATTAATCATCTATCTGACTTTCGCTTTTAATGTCTATTTTCCAACCAGTTAACTTTGCAGCTAACCTAGCATTTTGCCCTTCCTTGCCAATAGCTAAGGATAGTTGATAATCAGGAACTACAACTAAAGCTGATTTTTCTTTTTCATTTACATCTACTTTAATTACTTTTGCTGGGCTTAAACTATTAGAAAGAAATCCCCCTATATCCTTGCTCCAGTTAATTATATCAATTTTCTCACCTTTAAGTTCATCTACGATTGCTTTTACCCTAGTACCTTTAAATCCAACACAAGCCCCAACAGGATCTACATTGTCGTCTTTTGAAAATACTGCTATTTTTGTTCTAGATCCAGCTTCCCTTGCTATGCTAAAAATGTCAACTATTCCTTCTTGTATTTCAGGAACTTCAAGCTCGAAAAGTCTCTTAACAAGACCAGGATGAGTTCTTGATAAAAGTATTTGAGGTCCCTTAGTGGTCTTTTTCACTTCTAAAATAAAGGCTTTAATTCTATCCCCTTGGTTATAGGTTTCTCCTTGAATTTGCTCATTTGGAGCCAATATTCCTTCTGTTTTTCCCAGATTAACAAAAACATTATTTTTACTTACTCTTTGTACTAATCCTGTAATGATTTCATTTTCTCTATTGATAAATTCGTCAAAAACAATTTCTCTTTCAGCTTCTTTTATTTTCTGCATTACAACTTGCTTAGCAGTCTGAGCAGCTATTCTTCCAAAATTTCTAGGAGTTATCTCTATATCAACTATATCATCAATATCGTATTTTGAATCAATTTCTCTAGCATCGTCTAGACTTATTTCTAGCAGTTCATCCTCTACTGATTCCACTACTGTTTTCCTTGCATATACCCTAACCACTCCATTATCTCTATTTATTTCAACCTCTACATTTTGAGAAGAACCAAAATTCTTTTTATAACCAGAAATAAGCGCTGCCTCTAATGCATCAAATATTGTATCTTTACAAATACCTTTCTCTTTTTCTATTTCTTCAAGAGCCTCAATAAACTCGGCTTTCATATCCCCTTTAACCTCCCCGCTAAAATTTAATTGCTAAATTGATTTTTGAAATAATATCTCTGTTAATTTGTATTTCTTCTTTTTTTTCATCACTAAAGAATATGGATTTATCATCAAATTTAATAAGTTTACCTGTGTATTTTTTCTTACCATCTATTTGTTTATAGAGACTAATCTCTATATCTTTACCGATACTTCTTTCTAAATCCTTATCATTCTTTAAAGTTCTGTCAAGTCCAGGAGAAGATACTTCTAGAAAATAGTTATCCTCTATAGGATCTTTTTCATCAAGTAAATTACTTAACTGTTCACTAACCTTTTGACAATCATCTATTGTTATTCCGCCAGGCTTATCAATAAAAACCCTTAAGTATAAATGTGGGCCTTCTTTAACGTATTCCACATCAACTAATTCAAAGTTATTTTTTGATAATATTGGATTTACCATTTCGGTAATCATATTTTCTAATGCATTTTTTTTCACTTTTTCACCTCCAGGCAATTACGTTTATATTTTGCCATAAAATAGCTTAATTATTCTAAAATACGTACTATAATAAAGTAAGAGTGGGAAATCCCACTCTTGCTGCATACGTTTATTTATCTTAAGCTTATCATAGTTTTTTCCAAAAATCAAATATTAAATAAAGTAAGCTGATTACTTTCAGGAATACCTTTAAGGCAGCCATGCAACTCTAGTGCTTCAATAACTGTTTTAGATATTTTACATCTACTAGTTAAGTCTTCCAAAGATATAAATTCTCTCTTTACTCTTTCTTCTGCAATGCTTCTAGCTGCATTTTCTCCAACTCCTTGCAGTGATTTAAGAGGTGGAATTAAACCTTTTTCTCCGATCAAAAATTTGTCGCTATCAGACTTATACAAGTCAACTCTTTCAAACTCTAGCCCCCTTGCATACATTTCAAGAGCTACTTCTAAAACTGTCAGTAGGTTCTTTTCTTTTGCTGTCTTATTATTTCCCATGCTTTCTAATTCATCTATTTTATTCTTTACAAAATCTTTGCCTTTTAACACAAGCTCTGCATCAAAATCAATTGCCTTGGAAGTAAAATATGTTGCATAGAAAGCTTTGGGATAATGTACTTTAAAATAAGCTATTCTAAAAGACATCATCACATAAGCAACTGCGTGGGCCTTTGGAAACATGTATTTTATTGTATTACATGATTGTATGTACCATTCTGGTATATTGTTTTCTCTCATGTATTCTTCATCTTCTTCAGTTAGCCCTTTACCTTTTCTTACTCTCTCCATTATCTTGAAGGATCTTTTTTTATCTAATCCGTTATATATTAGGTAAAGCATAATATCATCTCTAGTTGATATAACGCCGCTTAGTTTAGCAACACCATTTCTTACTAGATCTTGTGCATTATTTACCCATACATCTGTTCCATGGGATAGTCCACTTATTCTTACTAGTTCTCCAAAAGTAGTAGGTTGAGTGTCTATTAACATCTGCCTAACAAATTTGGTACCAAACTCAGGTACCCCAAGAGTACCAATTTCAGTGTTTATTTCTTCCTTTGTAACACCTAAAGGCTCTGTACTAGTAAAAAGCCTCAAAGTTTCTTTATCATCTAAAGGTATGTTTTGCGCATTAAGACCAGTAATATCTTCTAACATTCTTATTATACTTGGTACATCATGGCCAAGTATATCTAGTTTTAGAATTCTACCACTAATAGAATGATAGTCAAAATGAGTTGTGATTACTCCAGATTTACTGTCATCTGCTGGATATTGTATAGGTGAAAAATCATATATTTCCTTATAATTAGGAACAACCATAACTCCGCCTGGGTGCTGTCCTGAGGTTCTCTTTATTCCAGTACAACCTTTTACTAAGCGATTTATTTCAGCATTATTAACAGGTATATTTCTTTCTTCAAAATATTTTTTAACAAATCCATAGGCAGTTTTTTCCGCAATAGTACCTATTGTACCCGCCCTAAATACATAGCCTTTTCCAAAAACCTCTTCTGTAAACTGATGAGCCGTTGATTGATACTCTCCTGCAAAGTTAAGATCAATATCAGGCTCCTTATCTCCTTCAAAACCTAAGAAAACCTCAAAAGGTATATCATGCCCATCTTTTTTATACTGAGTTCCACATTTAGGACATACTTTATTAGGAAGATCTGCTCCAGAACTAATTGAACCATCAAGAATAAATTCGCTGTTCTTACAATTTGTGCATATATAATGAGGTGGTAATGGATTCACCTCTGTTATATCACTCATAGTAGCAACAAAAGAAGAGCCAACCGAACCTCTTGAACCAACAAGATATCCATCACTCAAGGATTTTGTAACTAGCTTTTGAGCAATAATATACATTACTGCGTATCCATTTGAAATAATTGAATTTAACTCCCTATCCAATCTAGCCTGTACTATTTCTGGTAGAGGATCCCCATAAATACTTCTGGCCTTTTTATAATTCATTTCTTTAAGTTCTTCATCTACTCCAGGTATAACTGGAGGGAATGTTCCGTCTGGAATAGGTATTATATCCTCTACCATGTCTGCAATAAGATTTGTATTATTTACTACAACTTCTTTTGCTTTTTCTTCTCCCAAGTAGCTAAATTCTTCTAACATTTCACGTGTTGTTCTTAAATATAACGGCATTGGTTTATCTGCATCTGAAAAGCCTTGGCCACTTAAAAGTATGCACCTATATATTTCATCATGAGGATCTAGAAAATGTACATCTCCTGTTGCTACTACAGGTTTCTCATATTCCTCACCTAATTCAACTATTTTTCTGTTAATAGACTTAAGCTCATCTACATCTTTTACTGAATTGTTATCAATTAAAAACATATTGTTTGCAAGAGGTTGGATTTCTAAAAAATCGTAAAAATCAATTATATCCTTTATTTCATCATGAGGTTTATTAGATAAAATACCTTTATATAGTTCGCCAGCCTCACAAGCTGTTCCAATAATTAAATCATCTTTATATTTTGATAATAATGATTTTGGTATTCTAGGTCTTCTATGAAAATAGCGTAAATGAGATTCAGATATTATTTTATACAGACTTTTAAGTCCATTTTGATTCTTCGCAAATATTATTATATGAAAAGTCTGATCCGATTTTATATTCTTATTACCTTCAAATATAGTGTTTATTTCTTCTATCTTTGTTACGCCTTTTTCTTTCAGCATTTCTATTAGTTTCATGAATATTTTTGCAGTTGCTTCTGAATCGTCCACAGCCCTATGATGATTTTCTAGGCTAATATTTAAATGTTTAGATAGAACATTTAACTTGTGACTTTTTAATGAAGGCAATAATTCTCGTGAAAGCTGTAGTGTATCTAGGTATGTATTGTCAATTCCTAACCCTAAGCGTTTACAGTTCTCCCGAATAAATCCCATATCAAAGGAAGCATTATGTGCTACGAGTACACTAGTTCCTACAAAATCAATAAATTTAGGTAAAACTTCTTCAATAGTAGGCTTATCTGCTACTAATTCATCTGTAATACCTGTTAATTCTATTATTTTATCTGGTATTTTCATATTTGGATTTACTAGTTGGCTAAATCTATCAACAATTTGATTATTTATTATCTTAACAGCGCCAATTTCAGTTATTTTATCGTTCTTATTTGAAAAACCAGTAGTTTCAATATCAAATACTACATATTGTGTATCTATATCTTGAGATTTATGATTATTTACAATTGGTTTAACATCATTGACTAGATAGCCTTCTACGCCATAAATTATCTTTATTCCGTATTTTTTTGATGATTCCATCCCCTCAGGAAAAGCTTGAACAACACCATGATCAGTAATTGCTAAAGCCTTATGTCCCCACTCAGAAGCTCTTTTAGCTATATCATCAAAGCTAGAAACACCATCCATGGAGCTCATTTTTGAATGACAATGAAGTTCAACTCTTTTCTCTTCACAGTCATCAATTCTTTTTATCCTTTCAGCTAATTCAATTGATTTCAAATTGATGATAATCTGTCTTAAATAGTTATCATAGATAACATCTCCAAAGATTTTTGCATATAAGCCATTTTTTAGATTTAAATCTAAGCTTTCCTGTGTCTTTTTGTTCGCAAAAACCTTTACAGTAATAGAGTTTGTCAAGTCAGTAACATTAAAAGTATAGATTTTTTTGTCACCCTTAATTTCTCTACAATCTACATCAAATATTTCTCCCAGAACAGCTACACTTCCGGAGTCCATATTTATAGCAGAAATTTTTACTATCTCGTTTTCAATTTTATTTCCATAGATAATAGAGCCTGAATTCTTTTTACTATTTACGTTTTTCTTTTGACCATCTGAGCTTTTTTCGTTAGCACTTACATCCAATAACAAATTCTCTAGCATCATAGTTTCTTCTATTTCTTTTATCTTATAATGTTCTTCTTCAGACAAATGTGGACTTTCAATATAGTTAAACTTAACTTTAAAAGATAAACATAACTCGTCCTTAATTAATTTCTCTATTTGTTTGTCCATAATTTTATTATGTAAAGCTGTTAATCCTATTTCACTTCCAACATAGATATCTAGCACTTCATTCTCTATTTCCCATTTAATTGAATTAATCCAAGCTAGGCTTGAAGGTATTTCTGTTTTTATTAACTCTAAAATATTTGCCATGTAAGCATCAATTAAAGAATCTTTACTGAAATTAACATCTCTATAATTAACTGACACAATGATATTCTCTAATCCAACAAATTTATTTAACAAAGTTAT
>CAZUFW010000010.1:45800-53333 GCA_964619895.1 uncultured Clostridia bacterium
AGTCTTTCGAAATTATACTGTCTGACTTAAAATACAACTTTAGAGTCCTATTTTTAGAATTTATAATAACTCTTTCTATAACTATATTAGATATTAACTCATTATTAGTTTTAATGTCTAAATCATCTAGTAGGTTATGAAGAGTTTTTCTCTTAGGCAAGGTCATACTACATTTCCTCCTGCATTATGATCTGTTTACTACGTTAACAATACCATCTTCGTTATTTAGTTTATTAATCAATTCGTTTTTTAGGGAAAGATTAGGAACCTTTATTATCAAATCAACTATTTCTATATGTTCATCTTCAGGCTCTATTTCAATATTTAAAATATTAGCACCTAAATCTCCAATGACTTGACATATCCTGCCAAGCTGTCCAGGTTTATTGACGGCAGTAACCTTTAAATTTAAGTAGTTTCTTCTAACCTTTATTCTTTTTTCAACCCTTGCAAAAGATAATAATGTAATCAAAACAAGTATAACAGAGATTATAGCACCTAAATAAAAGCCTGCTCCTATAGCTATACCTATACATGCTACCGCCCATAAACTAGCTGCTGTAGTTAAGCCTCTTACATTATCACCTTGTCTAATTATTGTGCCAGCACCTAGAAATCCTATTCCACTAATGACTTGTGCACCTAACCTATCGGGCTGTAAAGATGTCTGCTGCTTAAATATATCAAAAATATATATAGATGTAAGCATAACTAGCGTAGATCCTACACATACTAAAATATGCGTTCTAAGACCTGCTGGCCTTTTTATACTTTCTCTTTCAACACCAATGATGCCAGATAGTAAAACTGAAAGTATTAGCCTAAATGCTACCTGCTGAAATGAAAGCATCGTATCACCTAACTTTATAAGTTAATATTTTTACAATATCCCAATACATTTTAAGTCTAGAAGCGAAACCTTTTACCACCCCTAGTTTCTCTTCCTTCATTACGTGAGTAAGATTTTCTAGAGGAACTTCTTTAGTTTTAATTTTATTATTCATTACATATTTAGTTAATGCAACCTCTACTCCATATCTAGTTATATCAATATTAGGAATGCTTTCAAAGACATATCTTTTAATTGCCCTTTGTCCAGATAGATATGGTGCTACTCTTTGAGCTAAATCTGTTGTAAGTCTTCCATTGCTAAATACTCCGATTGTCATATCAACTTCTTGCTCAATAACAGGCATTAATAAATCAATAATATGACGTTCATTTAGCCCAATAAGATCTGCATCTAAAAATAAAATAATTTCTGAATGAGTAGCATCAACACCTCTGCTTAATGCTCCACCTTTACCAATATTATTCTCAAGATCAAGTATTTCTACATTATGTTTTTTGGCAACATCTACTGTATCATCTATTGAGCCATCACTTACTACTATTATTCGCTCTATAAGATTAACATTCTTTGCTACTTTTATAACTTCACCAATAGTTTTTCCTTCATTATATGCTGGTATTACTACAGTCACAGAGTACATTAAAATCACCTAATCTTATCTATAGTTTTTCTATTTCATTAACAAGTTCATCAAGTAGTTTGTCTTCTTCTACCTTTTTTATTATCTCGCCTTTTTTAAATATGAGAGCACATCCTATGCCACCTGCTATACCTATATCGGCTTCCCTAGCTTCTCCAGGTCCATTAACCGCACATCCCATTATAGCAACTTTAATAGGCTTTGAAATATTGCCTATTCTCTCTTCTACTTTATATGCAAGACTAATTAAATCAATTTTGGTTCTACCACAGGTTGGGCATGAAATTATTTCAATCTTATCTTTTAGTAGTCCCATAGTTCTTAATATTTGTTTACCAACTCTTACCTCTTCAACCGGATCACCTGTAAGTGAAACTCTTATAGTGTCTCCTATGCCCATAAGAAGTAGTGAACCAATTCCTATGGAAGATTTTATTGTGCCACTCCATGGAGTGCCTGCTTCAGTTATTCCCACATGAAGGGGATAATCTGTCACTTCTGCAGCTTTTTTATATGCATTAACTGTTAATTCCACATCTGTAGCTTTTAAAGAAATTTTAATATTATTATAATTCAAATCCTCTAATATTCTAACATGTTCTAAAGCACTATAAACCATAGAATTTTCATTTACTCCATTGTATTTTTCAATTATCTCACGGCTTATTGAACCAGAGTTCACTCCAATTCTTATAGGTATTTGCCTTTCTCTACAGGCAGAAACTACTTCTTTTACTTTATCCTTGGAACCAATATTCCCAGGATTTATTCTAAGTCCATCTACTCCATTCTTTATGGCATCAATTGCAAGCCTATAATCAAAATGTATATCTGCAATAATGGGAATTTTAATCCTCTGCTTTATTTTTTTTATTGATTCCGCAGCTTCTTTGTCAGGCACAGCAACACGTATTAAATCGCAACCTTCTTTTTCAAGTTCTAGTATTTGTTTAACAGTCTTTTCTACATCTCTAGTATCAGTATTAGTCATTGATTGGACAGTTATGGGGTTTTCTCCTCCAATGCCTACTTTACCTATAAATATTTCTCTGCTTTTTCTTCTCACAGTTTCACCACCTAAAAAATGTTAAACTTAATTATGTCCTTATATGCTACTACCAACATTAAAAGTATTAAGAATACAAATCCAATAAAATGAATAAATCCTTCTCTTTCAGGATTTACTGGTTTTCCTCTAACAAACTCAATTAACAGAAAAACAAGCCTACTTCCATCTAAAGCAGGTATTGGCAATAGGTTGAAAAATCCAAGGTTAATACTTATAAATCCTGCAATATAAAGTACATAGAGAAAGCCCGACCTAGCAGCCTCTCCAACAAGGTAAACTATACCTACTGGTCCAGAAATATCTCCACTGCCAACTTTACCTTTGAAAAGCATGAAAATAAACTGAAACATCAATCCCAAAATCATTATCATATTTTCAAATCCATTTTTAATTGATAATAATATTGATTTCTTCATTTTAGGTGATATGCCAATAATAAGTCTATTATCATTCTTTTCAATTATAGGTTTAATTGTAAAGTTAAGTTCTCGTTCATTTCTTAAAACCTTTACCTTAATTTCTTTTCCATCTGAAGCATTAATGAACTTTTTTATGTCTTCCCAACTATTTACACTATAATTATCAACACTTGTAATAGTGTCACCAGCTCTAATCCCTGCTTCGTATGCAGGAAGTTTTTCAGTAACCTTATCTATAGTTGTAGTAGGCACTCCAACACTATAGGAATAAATACTAAATACAATAATAGCTAAAATAAAATTCATTATAGCTCCTGCTGCAATAACTGCCATCCTTATTCCAATTGGCTTTCTACTAAAGCTTCTTAAATCATCAGAATGTTCATCTTCACCTTCCATTTTAACATAGCCGCCAATAGGTAAAAGCCTTAGGGTGTAATCAGTATCACCTTTATTTATTTTAAATAATTTGGGACCCATCCCAATAGCGAATTCATGTACTTTTATTCCTGATGTTTTTGCAACAATAAAATGTCCAAACTCGTGGAAAACTACAACTATAAAAAAAACAAAAATAGTCGCTAATGCTGTCTGCAATTACATAACACCACCCTTAATTATTAGTTATATTAATAACCATGTTTCTTGCCCATTTATCGCTTTCTAAAATATCATCTAGTGTTGGATTTTTGATTAAAATATGTTTATCCATAACTTCATTAATAATCTCAGGTATTTCTAAAAAACTAATTTTATTATTTAAGAACATTTCCACAACTATTTCATTTGCAGCATTTAAAACTGCTGGCATTGTGCCTCCAATCTTGCTGGCATTATAAGCAAATTGTAAGCATGGGAAAACTTCTGTATCTGGCTGTTCAAAAGTGAGTTCCTTTAATGCAATAAAATCAAGTTTTTCTAATTGATTTTTTATTCTTGTAGGATGTGTTAATGCATATTGAATAGGTATTCTCATATCAGGAATGCCCAAGTGAGCAATTATACTTCCATCAATATATTCTACCATTGAATGTATTATGCTTTGAGGGTGTACTATTACTTCTATTTTTTCAACATTTACATTAAACAACCATTTTGCTTCGATTACTTCTAGACCTTTATTCATCAAAGTAGCCGAATCTATAGTTAGTTTTCTACCCATTGACCAATTAGGATGCTTAAGAGCATCTTCTACTTTAATGTTTTTCAAATCATTTTTATTCTTACCTCTAAATGGTCCTCCAGATGCGGTTAATATCAACCTAGAAATCTCTTCTCTGTTACCACATCTCAAACCTTGAAAAATGGCAGAATGTTCGCTATCAACAGGTATAATATCCACTTTGTTTTTTAAAGCTTCCTTCATGACAATTTCACCTGCTGTTACTAAAGTTTCTTTGTTTGCAAGTGCAATCTTTTTGCCAGATTTTATTGCCTCTAATGTAGGCAACAAGCCTATCATACCTACTACTGAGGTAATTACTATGTCAGCACCTTCTATGGTTGCTGCCTCTATTAATCCTTCTATACCAGATACTACTTTTATATTATACCCCTTTAATCGGCTCTTTAAAATAATGGATTTTTCCAAGTCCATAACAGCTACAAGCTTAGGATTAAACTCTAAAGCTTGTTGTTCTAACAAATCTATATTTTCATTTGTAGTCAATGCCATTATTTTATATTCTTTAGTATACCTGATAACATCTAAAGCCTGAGTTCCGATAGAACCAGTTGATCCTAATATACTTATTCCTTTCAAGATACCACTCCTTGTTTTATGTAACTCTTATATAAGAAATTCTGTTTTTTTGTTGTGATTGTATTAAACCAACACAAAATAAACTATATAATAATATACTATAGGTCCAGTAAAAAGTATGCTATCAAATCTATCTAAAATACCTCCATGTCCAGGCATAATTTTTCCATAGTCCTTAATATTAGCTAACCTCTTTATTCTTGAAGCTGTTAGGTCGCCAATTTGTGCAATTATTGAACATAATACACTTAATATAGATATATTTAATATGTTATCAAGCTTGAAATAATAAGAAAATAATAATGTTAGCCCTAAACAGCCTAAAATTCCTCCTATAGAGCCTTCAACACTTTTATTCGGACTTAAACTTGGACACAGTTTTCTTCTTCCAAAGTTGACGCCAACAAAATAAGCAAAAGTATCTGTACCCCAAGCAGTAATAAACACAAGCCAAATATATATACTACCTCCTAATAAAGCTATATGAGAAATAAAAAAAGGTATGTATAAAGCACCTAAAACAGTCGTTGCCACATCATTAATTCCAATTTTGTCATCAAATACTAAAATACATAATAAAATTATAATATATATAAATATTAAAAGTGAAAATAAGTCGTTTCTATTTAAAGTTATCAAAGCAAATAAACCTATGGCAAATAAGTAATTGACAAATGAAATGGTTTTAAGCCCATTAATATTTTTTATTGCCCTATCAAACTCGTATAAACCAATAAGAGAAATTAAAAGTGTAGAAATATTCAATACATAACCGCCTGTAAATACTACCATGAAAAGAATAAGTAATCCAATTATTCCTGAAATAACCCTAGTCTTCATAATTACTCACCTAAATTCCCCCATATCTACGTTTTCTACTTTGAAATTCAATTATAGCCTTGTAAAAATCTTCTTCGCCAAATTCCGGCCAATATACATCTGTAAATACAAATTCTGTATAAGCAATTTGATAGAGCAAAAAATTGCTTATACGTCTCTCACCACTTGGTCTAATTAACAAATCTGGATCAGGTTGATTTTTAGTGTATAGGTAATTTTCAAATAAATCTTCATCTATATTATCTAAATCAATATTCCCATTTTGCACATCAACTATCAAAGACTTTATACCGTTGATGATTTCATATCTGCCACCATAGTTTAATGCGATATTTAATTGCATTTTAGTATTATTTTTTGTTTTTTCTACAGCTTTATATACTTCTTCCCTAGGCAATATAGGCAATTTACTTAAGTCTCCCAAAATGTTTATCTTAACATTATTTTCATGTAAAGTATTAAGTTCTTTCCTTAGGTATTCTACTAAAAGTTTCATTAGTGTGTCAACTTCCTCTTTGGGGCGACCCCAATTCTCTGTTGAGAAAGCATATAGAGTTAAAAACTCTATTCCTAGGTTTCCGGCTACTTCAACTACTTCTTTTACTCTTTCTACTCCTTCTCTATGACCTGCTGTTCTAGGAAGCAGTCTTTTTCTAGCCCATCTTCCATTGCCATCCATAATTATTGCTACATGTTTAGGTAGTCTATTCAAATCTATTTTACTTAAAAAGGTATTAGTATTTGTTGTATCCATTTTCATATAATTACCTCCTATAATATAGGAACTACTAAAAACCCCTTCTTTACACAAGAAGGGGTTAAAAGTAACTAATTACAACAGTAATATTGCTTTCAGTCTCGGTATACCTAATTATTCTTGGTTCAGAAAGTATAGTCCCTTTATCTTTTTTACTTGCAGTTGTTTCTTTAATCTTAATCTTTTTATCAGTAAATTCTTCTAATATTCCCAATCCTTCTACTACTGAAAAACCTAAAATATCAAGCCTGTTCAAATACAACTATACCTCCAATAGTTCTTTTTCTTTTTGTGCTAACAAATTGTCAATTTCCTCTATATATTTATCTGTAATTTTTTGCATTTGTTCTTCCGCCTGCTTTTGTTCATCCTCAGTAATTTCTGAAGACTTTTGCATTTTCTTAATCTGCTCGTTAGCTTCTCTTCTTCCATTTCTAATAGCAATCTTTGCATTTTCAGCAGCTTTTTTAACTACTTTTATTAAATCTCTTCTTCTTTCTTCAGTTAATTGAGGTATTACTAATCTAATTATTTTCCCATCAACTGATGGATTTAATCCTAAGTCTGACTTTAGTATTGATTTTTCAATCTGTGAAACAACACTAGCATCCCATGGTTGAATAACAAGTAGTCTTGGTTCTGGGGCAGATATATTTGCTATCTGATTTAGTGGTGTTTGAGCCCCATAATAATCAATACTAATCCTGTCTAATAAAGTTGGATTAGCTCTTCCAGCTCTTACACTGTTAAGTTCTTCTTTAAACGCTTTAATTGTTTTTTTCATTTTTTCTTCCGTTTGCTTATGAACATCTAGATACATAATCATTCCTCCTTTACCTGTGTTCCAATTTGATCTCCGCAAATAATTCTCACAATGTTGTCAGCATCATCTATACCAAATACTATCAAAGGTATTTTATTGTCCATGCATAGTGATGTGGCTGTGGAATCCATAATTCCCAATCCTAAATTCAGTATATCTATATATTTTAATCTTTCAAATTTTTTAGCATTTGAATTTAAGTAAGGATCAGAATCGTAAACTCCGTCTACTCCTTTTTTAGCAAGTAAGATAACTTCTGCTTCAATTTCAGCAGCTCTTAAAGCAGCAGTAGTATCAGTAGAAAAGTATGGATTACCTGAACCGCCAGCAAAGATTACTACTCTTCCCTTTTCTAGATGCCTAATAGCTC
>CAZUFW010000010.1:53343-54858 GCA_964619895.1 uncultured Clostridia bacterium
GCACCCTAGTCAAAACACCTATTTTTTCTAAAGCATCCTGTAAAGCAAGTGCATTAATTGTAGTACCTAGCATTCCCATATAGTCTGAAGTCGTTCTATCCATTCCTTCCGAACTTCTACCTCTCCAAAAGTTACCTCCTCCAACTACTATGGCCACCTGGACTTTCATCTCTTGTACTTTTTTTATCTCTTCTGCTATCTTAATAATAGTGTTTTCATCGATACCAAAACCTTTGTCTCCTGCTAACGCTTCACCACTTAATTTTAGAATAATTCTTTTATATTTGGGTTCTATCATGTAAACACTCCTAGCATACATATTCTACATTTCATAAAAAAAACCTTCACATATTGAAAAAAATCACTTTTGTTAATATTAGGAAATATTTATTCAAATGGAGAACACTTTGTGTTCTCCATCTAATTAACCATTGATTTGCTTAGCAACTTCCTCGGCAAAATTTTCTTCTCTTTTTTCTAGTCCTTCTCCAACTTGATATCTAACAAATCTTCTTATCTTAATGTTTTCTCCAATCTTAGCTATTTTTTCAGCTAAAAGATCTTTTATAACAATATCTGAATCTTTAATAAATGGCTGCTCTAATAAACATACCTCTTTATAGTATTTTTCAATTCTTCCTTCAACCATTTTTTCAGCAATATGTTCAGGTTTTCCTTCATTTAAAGCTTGATGCTTTAATACTTCTCTTTCTCTTTCTATTTCGTCTTGTGGAACTTCGTCTACTGAAACATATTTAGGATTTGATGCTGCTACTTGCATCGCCATATCTTTTACGAATGTCTTGAATTCTTCATTTTTTGCAACGAAATCTGTTTCAGTATTAACTTCTATTAAAACACCTATTCTGCCTCCGTGTATGTATGCTTCTACAATACCTTCAGATGCAATTCTTCCTGCTTTTTTTGCAGCCTTTGATAAACCCTTTTCTCTTAATAAATCAATAGCCTTTTCAATATCTCCATTTGTTTCTTCTAATGCTTTTTTGCAATCAAGCATTCCAGCACCTGTTCTTTCTCTTAACTCCTTAACCAATCCTGCTGATATAGCCATTTCTTAGCCTCCTTTTCAAATTAAAAAGGTAAGAGCAGTAAGGGAAAAACTCCCCTATAACCCTTACCTTTACGATTACTCTTCTATTTGTTCGCCTTGTTTTCCTTCTAAAACAGCATTAGCAATTGTCTCAGTAAGTAACTTAACAGCTCTTATTGCATCATCGTTTCCTGGAATAACAAAGTCCACTTCTTCTGGATCACAGTTTGTATCTACAATTCCTACTACAGGAATTCCTAGTATTCTTGCTTCTTTAACTGCGATTTTTTCTTTTCTAGGATCTACAACAAATAATGCATCTGGAATTCTTTGCATATTTTTAATGCCGCCAAGGAACTTTTCTAGTCTCTCAGCTTCGTGTCTTAATTTGATTACTTCTTTTTTAGGAAGAACGTCAAAAGTTCCGTCTTCTTCCATTTTTTGAAGCTGCTGAAGTCTTTCTA
>CAZUFW010000011.1:0-265 GCA_964619895.1 uncultured Clostridia bacterium
TTTTGGATTTTGAAGCCGGCGATTTGCAAAGGATTCTAGAGATACAAAAAGAATTCGGAAGTTTTGATAATTATATATGGTCTTTTGTCAATAATAAACCTATAATAAATCAATGGAGTGAACTATCAGATGTTCCTGCCCACACTGAATTATCCGATAAAATAAGTAAAGATTTAAATAAAAGAGGTTTTAAGTTTTTAGGTACTACAATAATGTATTCATATTTGCAGGCTACTGGATTGATCAATGACCATATTACAAGTTG
>CAZUFW010000011.1:275-6455 GCA_964619895.1 uncultured Clostridia bacterium
AGATATGGAGAACTGTGATTTAAACTTATATTTCATCGATATGTAAAAAACTATAAAGAAAGGAATTACGTTATATGAATAACTTCCCAACAATAGAAGAAGTGCATGAAATCCTTGACGAAATCGCAGAAGAATTACCGATAGAATTTTTTGAAGAGTTAAATGAAGGAGTTGTTCTTTTGCCAGAACATAAAATACATCCTGAAAGCAGAGCTACTGATGAGTTGTATGTTTTAGGAGAGTATTCAAAAAGTATTACTGGCAGACATATAATAATCTATTATGGATCCTTTAAAAAAATTCATAGTGGAGTATCTATAGAAGTATTGCGCAAAAAATTAAAGGACACCCTACTGCACGAATTTACCCATCACCTTGAATCTCTAGCAGGAGAAAGAGGATTAGAAATAAAGGATTCGCAATGCATGGAAAATTATAGAAAAAAGAATAGAGATTAATTATTTCTTGAAGCTTAGCAAATTTAAGATTGCTTTATCAATATAAGCATTGTTTTCAGAATCTATCCATTCATCTGTAACTATTGTATAGTTACAGATGTTGCTCTTTAAATAGCTATATATTATCTGAGCTTCATCTATATCATCCTTGCTAATTTCTATACTAGAATTCATAACTTTATTTTCAAAACACTTTATAATACTGTTTCTTATGGCTGTGCTTAGTTGCTCAATATCTGTATTATTTAGATTGTATTTGTCATTAAAAAGTACTCTATTTCCCTTAATAAGAAAAAGCTTAATAGCTGAATTGCCTAGGTCTTCAACTACTGCAATATTTTTATTGTCTTCTGTGAATTCGATTACCCTTTCTTTATTTAGCAGAGTTTTAATCGCACTTATATAGTCTCTATACTTTGCAGCAGTTTCAAAATCAAAGTTTTCAGATGCACCTTTCATTTTTTGCTTCATTTCTTCAAGTACGCTCATGTCAGTACCATTTAGTAATTCTATTATTTTAAAAATGATTTTAGTATATTCTTTAGCCGCAGCACCACATAGACACATACCAATGCATAGACCTAAGGAATAGTTTAAACAAGGAGTATTCCTTTTGGAAGAATTATTACAATCGATTTTACAGAATTCCTTTATGCCTTGGATAGCCTTTTCTACGGTGTTTTTACTCGTATATGGGCCTAAATAGATATCATAATGCTTTTCATAAGGGGTATTGACAATGCTTATGCTTTTATTCCATTCATCCGTATTTATACCTATATAGACATAGGAAGATGGTGTTTTCATTTGTTTATTATATATGGGCTTTAACTCTTTTATCAGCCTACATTCTAGCATAAAGGCTTCAAATTCTGTATCTGTAAGAATAAATTCAAAATCCTTTAGGCTTTTTACAAGCCTTTCAATTTTAGAAGGATGATTCCTTGAATTTAGAAAGTAGGAGCTAACTCTACTTTTAAGATTTTTAGATTTTCCTACGTAAATAATACTTCCAAGAGAATCTTTCATAAGATAAACTCCAGGTGAAGTGGGGAGATTTTTTGCTTTTTCCTTTAGGCTCACCTTTGTCCCTCTTTTCCCTAAGTAATAGATATATATTATTTTAACACTATATTGAAAATGGCACAATGCATTGAAAAGAGTAGGGGTTACAATTGGGAAAAATAAGAAAAAAATAAAATGAACTGTTAATATTTATGATATAATAGTCTTAGTTTTTTATTTCAGTAAAAAAATAAATTAATTAATATAGGTTTATATCATTTGAGGTGAACTATGTTTAATATTACAGAAGAAATAATCATGAAATTATCACCACTTCGTACTACTTATATAAAAGGGCAACAGTATTATAGAGCACAAAAAGTAAAGGAACTTATATTTAATAGCAAGAGAATGTCATTTAGCGCTATTGTTTCAGGCACTAAAAAATATAATGTAAAAATAGAGTTTGATATAGATGGGGATTTCCATAGAGCATCGTGTACATGCCCAGTATATGATGAATACTGGGGGCATTGTAAACATATTATAGCTACATTATATGAAATTAAGGAAGGAGACAGAAAGGGAGAATATGATAAAGCCAAATCACATGGCATAGCTAAAAATATATTAGATTTTTTTAGATACAAACAGTTAGATATAAAAAGCCCAGTTCAGCTTGAAATAACCTATGAATTTGAACCTAATTCTTATTCAGGTATGGAAAATGCATCTTATATAAGCTTGCGTATGGGAGACAAAAAGCTTTATGTTGTAAAAAGCATAAAAAAACTATTAGAAAGTATAGAAAATAATGAAGAATTGCAGTTTGGAAAAGAATTTACCTTTGATCCTAAAATTCATAAATTTAACGATATAGACCAACCTATTATAAGCCTGTTACAAGAGATTTACGATACAGAAAAAGTAATCAATGAAAATGTCTATGGTTTTGGGAAAACAAGCTTATTTAAAGGAAAAAGGGTTAATTTCACATCTATAACTACAAAAAGATTTTTTGAAATTATGAAAAATAGAAGCTTTAAAGCTTTAATAATGAATAGAGAATATGAAGATGTAAGAATCCTTGAAGAAAACATTCCTTTAAAGTTCAACCTAGATAAGAGTGGAAAGGATTTAGTACTAAATGTGGACTACGGCAAATTACTTATTCCTCTAATAATGGATGGAGAATATTTTTTTAGGCAGGATACAATTTATAAGATATCAAAACAGCAAAGAGAATATTTTATTCCTTTTTACTCCACTCTCATTAAACAAAAAGATAAATCAATTAAGATACCACAAGAATATAATGATAATTTTGTTTCGGAAGTATATCCATTTATAGAAAAGATAGGGGAAGTCAAAATAGACCCCAAAGTACAATCATCTATATATAAGCCTGATATAAAACCTGAAGTTTATTTAGATATTAATGAAGATGCTATATTAGCTGATTTAAAATATATTTACGGTGATATAGTTATTAATCCATTTTCACACGAGGAAAAGACGACAAAAGAAGATAGAATACTCATAAGAGATTTAGAAAAAGAAAAAGATATTATTAGTATTTTCGAAACATCAGAATTTAAAGTGAAAAACAATCAGATTTATCTTGACGATGATGAAAAGAAGTTTGATTTCGTCTATAGGAAAATTCCCTTGCTTCAAGAGAAGGCAGATGTATTTTATTCAGAAACCTTTAAAAATGTAAAAATAAAGGATATATCTTCTTTTTCAGGAGGGGTTAGGTTAAATTCAGAAAATGATATGCTAGAATTTAGCTTTGATATTGGTGGTATAAACAGAACCGAGTTAATGGATGTTTTTAATTCCCTCAGAGAAAAGAAAAAATACTATAAATTAAAGGACGGCTCATATTTACCTCTTGAAATGGACGAATTAAAAAGTATGTCAGAAATATTGGAATATCTTGAGCTAGATAAAAAGGATTTTGAAAAGGACATCATACAAATACCTAAATTTAAAGCTTTATACTTAGATGAAAAGCTCAAACAATCAGAAAATAGCTACATAAAAAGAAATCTATTGTTTAAGGAGTTAGTACAAAATATAAGAGAGCCTGGAGACATAGATTACGATATGCCAGAGCAATTAAAAGGAATACTTAGGGACTACCAAAGTTTTGGCTTTAAGTGGTTAAAGACACTATCAGCTTATGGCATGGGTGGCATATTAGCAGATGATATGGGGTTAGGTAAGACCCTCCAAGTGCTGACATTTATATTATCTGAAAAAATAGATGGCAATAAGTTGCCAAATATTATAGTAGCACCTACTTCTTTGGTATATAACTGGGCTGCAGAAGTTGAAAAGTTTACACCAGAACTAAGTACTTTAGTGATAGCAGGAAACAAGGATGAGAGGCATAATAATATAGAAGACATTAAAAATTATGATATAGTAGTGACTTCTTATCCGCTTATTAGAAGAGATATAGAACTATATGAGAATACAACATTTAAGTACTGTATATTAGATGAGGCTCAGCATATTAAAAATCCAATGTCTCAAAATGCTAAGTCTGTAAAGGAAATAAAGGCAAGAAGCTACTTTGCACTTACAGGAACACCTATTGAGAACTCATTATCGGAATTATGGTCAATATTTGATTTTATAATACCAGGATATTTATTTTCACATAGTAAGTTTACCAAGAAATTTGAAAGACCTATTATAAAGGAAAATGATAAAAAATCTTTAGACGAGCTAAGTAAATATATTAAGCCATTTATTTTGAGAAGGCTTAAAAAAGAAGTTTTGAAAGAGCTTCCTGAAAAGATAGAGCATAAACTCGTAGCTGAGCTTACTACTGAACAGAAGAAGCTATATTTAGCATACCTTAATCAAATTAAAGGTGAAATAGAAGAAGAAATAAAAGATAAAGGCTTTGAACGAAGCCATATTAAAATATTGGCTGGATTAACAAGGCTTAGACAAATATGCTGTCACCCATCCTTGTTTATTGAAGGCTTTAATGGGGAAAGTGGCAAGCTTCAGCTTCTTGAGGAGCTAATTAATGATATTTTAGATGGCGGACATAGAATCTTGCTATTTTCACAATTTACAAGTATGTTGCAAATAATAAGAAGTACGCTTGAAAGCAAGGGAGTAGAATATCTTTACCTTGATGGCTCAACAGATACAAAAGAAAGAGGACAGCTAGTTGATAGTTTCAACGAGGGAAAGGGAGATGTTTTCCTTATTTCTCTGAAGGCAGGGGGTACAGGCTTAAACCTTACTGGAGCAGATACTGTTATTCATTTTGATCCATGGTGGAATCCCGCTGTAGAAGAACAGGCTACAGATAGAGCTCATAGAATAGGGCAGGAAAATGTAGTACACGTTATGAAGCTAATAACACAAGGGACAATAGAGGATAAAATTTTCAAACTTCAAGAAAGAAAAAGGGAGTTAATAGATTCAGTAATTAAACCAGGTGAAACACTTGTTTCGAAAATGAGTGAGGAAGAGATAAGAGAGTTGTTTGAATTGTAATATGGAGAGGAGGAAGAAAATGTCTGTAGATCTCAACAAAAAGCTTTTTGAAATAAAAGAAAAATTAAGAAGGGAACAGAAAGTAAAAATAATGCTAGAACAGTCTGAAGCAGATTTAAAAATGTTGAAAAACAAAAAAGAAGAGTTAGGTAGAATTATGCATAAGGAGGAAAGAGATGTTGAAAAACTTGAAGGCTTAAGCTTAACAGGACTTTTTCACTCTATATTAGGAAGCAAAGAGGAGCAGTTGGACAAAGAAAGACAAGAACACCTTGCAGCAAAGCTTAAATATGATGAATCATGTAACTCTATAAAATATATCGAGGAAGATATAAAATCATATAGAGAAGAACTAAGAAAATACACAGGTCTAGATGAAGAATATAAAAACTTGCTTAAAGAAAAACAGTATTTAATATTAAATAAATCTGATGAAAATTCTCGCAAATTAGCCGGTAAATTGGATAGAGTTACTGATATAGAATTGGATGTTAAGGAAATAAAGGAAGCGATAAATGCAGGAAATATTGCTTCGAAAGCCTTAAAACAATTAACAGATACCTTAGAAAGTGCCAGCGGTTGGGGACAATGGGATATGTTTGGAGGAGGATTATTAGCAACAGCTGCAAAGCATTCTAGAATAGATGATGCTAAAAGGCAAGTAAATAAGGTTCAAAGACTAATAAGAGTATTTAATAAAGAATTGCTTGATGTAAATGTTTCAACAAATATCAAGATAAACATAGGTTCTTTTGACACTTTTGCTGATTATTTTTTTGATGGACTTATATCTGACTGGATTGTTCAAAGTAAAATAAATGATTCACTAAATAATGTTTACAATGTAAGCAGAAATCTCAATAAAACGTTAAGTACATTAAAAAAAGATTTATACGATTTAAATCTAAAGTTAGAGGATATACAAAAAGAAATTCATAATTTAATTGAAGATGCCTAGTTGAAATGTTTATTTTAGTTTATATTCTTTATAGCATTTTTAGTAAAATTAGTGGTATGCAGTGGGGACGGTTCTTCTTGCATTGTTGTAAGCAATGCGTTAGGAACTGTTCTTTTTATCTACTATTTTAGTTGTTTACTTTTTATAGATACTACTAATATATAATTCCAAATATATGGGACTTGTCCATTATTCAGAATTAATTGAAAATATTAAGCCTTTAGGCTTCGTGTT
>CAZUFW010000011.1:6465-53581 GCA_964619895.1 uncultured Clostridia bacterium
AATAATTCGAGAAAGATTAAAGTAGTATCAACTTTAGCAGCATTACTTGTGTTTTCAAACATAAGCGTAGCTAATGCTGCAAGCTATACAGTGGTTCCAAAAAACAATAGTAATTGCACACAGACAACTACTAAAATATATACATTTAGCTTTAGTGATTACCTTAACAAATGTGGAAATGTAATTAAGGTTCCGACTAAAGGGGATGTTGTTACTACAGAGAAACCTGTAGGAACTACGATACCAAAAACAGAAACACCAAAAACAGAAGCACCAAAACAAGAAGCTCCAGCAAACAATAATACACAACAAAAACCAGTAGACCAGCCAAGTAACAATAAACCAAATTCTAATTTAGATGATGTTAGTGCAATTGAAAATGAAGTTGTTAGATTAGTAAATGTAGAGAGACAAAAGAATGGCCTTAATCCACTAGAACTAGATTCAGAGTTATCAAAGGTTGCACGTATAAAATCACAAGATATGGCAACTAAGGGATATTTCGATCACACATCACCAACTTACGGAAGTCCTTTTGATATGATGAAGCAATTTGGAATTAAATATTCCTACGCAGGGGAAAACATAGCCATGGGTCAGCCAACAGCAGAAGCAGTAGTAAAAGCTTGGATGGGTTCTGAAGGACATAGAGCTAATATTTTATCAAAGAACTTCACAAAAATCGGAGTTGGGTACTATAAAGGCAGCAACGGAAGCCCATATTGGACACAAATGTTCATTAAACCATATTAATTTAGATAAGGAGCCCAAATAAGTCTTTAACTTATTTGGGCTCCTTTTTTCACTTCCATTTTCAATTCATGTATTTTTTCTTACAAAATTCACACAATAACTTATACTAGTATTTTTACTAAAAGGAGTGATTACAATTAAAGGTATAATTATGTCAGGAGGTATTGGCACAAGATTAAGGCCATTGACATGTAATTTGCCTAAACCAATGGTACCTATTTTAAATAAACCAGTAATGGAGTATGCCATAGATTTATTAAAAAAACATGGGATAAGAGATATAGGAGTAACACTTTACTATTTGCCTTCTATGATTATGGATTACTTTGGAGAAGGGGAGAATTTCGGTGTTAATATAAAATATTATATCGAAGATCAGCCTCTAGGAACAGGAGGCAGTGTAAAGAATGCGGATGAATTTTTAGATAGTACTTTTGTTGTAATTAGTGGGGATGGATTTACAAATATAGACTTAACTAAAGCCTATGAATTTCATAAAGAAAGAGGGTCAAAGGCCACATTAGTACTAAAAAGAGAGCCAGTTCCCCTAGAATACGGTGTAGTAATAGCTGAAGAAAAAGGTAAGATAATTAGATTTTTAGAAAAACCTAGTTGGGGAGAAGTCTTTTCAGACACTATAAATACAGGCATATATATTTTAGAACCAGAGGTATTAGACTATTTCAAAATTGGAGAAAACTTTGACTTTAGTAAAGATTTATTTCCAAAGCTATTAAAAGATAACATTCCAATGTATGGTTATATATCTGAAGATTATTGGTGTGATATAGGTGATTTAGACACTTATGTAAGAGTACATGAAGACATTTTAAAAAATAGTAAAAACTATTATTTACCACATACAACTAAAGAAGATATAAAAAAAGATATATGGGTAGGAGAAGGTACTATTATTGAAGAAGGTTGTAAAATAATACCCCCCGTATATATTGGTGAAGATTGTATTATTAAAAATGGAGCAACTATAGGACCATATACAGTTATAGGTAATTATAGCGTAATTGAAGAAGGTACTTCTATTAAAAGAAGTATAATTTGGGATAATGCAAATATATCAAAGAACTGTGAAATCAGAAAAGCTGTACTATGTAACGATGTATTATTAAACGAAAGAATAAGAATATTTGAAGGTGCAGTAATAGGTTCCTATTCAAAAATATTTGAAGATACGACCATAAAGCCTAAGGTTAAAATATGGCCATATAAAACTGTGGCTGATAGGGTAGTTGTAAAAGATAATTTAGTTTGGGAAGAAAAAATGTCCAGAAAGCTTTTTGGATATAGAAATATTTCTGGCAGATACAATATAGATATAACCCCAGAAATAGCAGTTGGAATTGGCAGCAGCTTTTCTTCGGTAATTAAAAATAATGGTACTTATCTAATTAGCAGTGATGAACAGGGTATATCTAAAGCTATTAAAAACTCTATTTCTTCAGGCATTATGTCTACTGGAGCTCAAGTAATAGATATAAAAGATAGTACATTACCAATATGTAGATTTGGTGTTAAATATTATAAGGCTGATGGTGGTGTCTATATTAGCAGCGGTACTAACAATGAAGGTGAATTACATATTGAATTAATAAACAAGGATGGAGCAAATATAGATAAAAATACTGAAAGGAAAATTGAAAACACCTTAATTATTGAAGATTTTAAAAGATGTAAAGTCTGCGATGTTAAAGATATAGTAGATATCTATAATTTTTCTTCAGTTTATTTAAAAGAAGGAGTTTTAAGGTTAAAAAATATAGATAAAATAAAAAATAAAGTTCCTAGAATTATTTTAGCTTCTCCATCAAAAAATATAGTTAGCTTAGGAGAAAAGTTTTTAAAAGAAATTGGCTGTAATGTAAAAGTAGTTGATTATAATAGAGAAATGGAAATAGAAGAGTTTCAAAATATAATTTTTGATGAAGAAGGAGATCTAGGTTTTATTTATGGTGGAGATGGTGAAAAACTCATAGTAGTAGATAGCTTTAATGTAATAAATGATGAAAATTACTTCTTATTATCTCTATTAATTGGTTTCAAAAGTGGAGATTTAGATAAAGCTGTTATCCCTTATAATTTTCCTAGAATCGTAGAACAGATAGTAAATAAATATGAGGGAAATACTATTTATTCAAAGACAAATATATCTAATTTTATACAAGAGATGCTAAATAGGAATATTGATTTTCAGTATATTTTAAACTTTGATAATGTTTTAGCCTCAGGGAAAATACTTGATTATATTATAGGTGAAAACATTAGTCTTAAAGAAATAGCAGCTGAAATACCTCAGTACTTCTACATAAAAAAGCAAATTCCATGTAGCTGGGATGATAAAGGAAGTATTATTAGAAGACTAGCTGAAGATAGGAAGCAGAAGATTGAAATGGAAGAAGGAGTAAGGTTCATTGATGAAAAAGGTTGGGCTCTAATTATTCCAGATCAAGAAAAACCTCAGTTTAATATTTATGTTGAAGCTTTAAATGAAGAATATGCAGAAGAGCTGTGGACCTTCTATGATGATAAAATTAAAAAGATGATTGAGTCCCAATAAAAAACAAAAGTTGAAAGGAAGAAATATGTGGCCGCTTATAAAAGGTGATAAAATAAATATAGGTATATCTTTATATAAAACAAAGGAAGTAGCTAATGTAAAAGCCTTTCTTTTAGCTGAATTAAATGATTCTTTTAGAGATATTAATAAAGCATATAATATATTAAATCAAGAGTTAAGCAGAGGTAAAAATATACCAGTAGGAAGCCAGTGGATTTTAGATAATTTCTATTATATTGAACAAAAGTACAGAGAGCTAAGAGACAATTTTAAAAAAAGTAAAAAGATAGTAGTAAATATTATAGATGATGGCTTATTTAAAGGGTTACCTAGGGCATATGTTCTTGCCCTAGATAATATATCAAATATAAAAGCTAATATCACGGAAGAAAGCCTAATTGATTTTATAAATACAGTTCAAAAAGATGAAACACTTACTCTAGAAGAAATATATCATCTTCCTAATTTCATATCCTTAGGTCTAATACAACATATAAGAAAAGTACTTTTAGATCTACTTAAAGTGTATGAAAAATGGGAGAAGGTAGAATCTATAGACATCTCTTCAGAAGAAGCCATAGAAAATATTATAGCCAATATCCATAACATGAGTTCTACAGAAGTAGAAAGACTTAGAAGAAAGATAAAAGAAGAAAAGATTTCGTCTAAAGATATATTTGAAAAAATTGATAAAGAACTTAATTATTTAGGCAGTAGCGTTAGGGAATTGTTAGAAAAAGAATATAGAAACCTTTCTCAATATAAATTATATTTAGGATATGGCATCACAAGTCTTAGAACTATCTACGACTTAAATTGGGAAAATATTTTTAATAGTATATCTTTAGTAGAAAAAACAATAAGACAAGACCCTTTAAATATGTATGACAGAATGGACCATAGTTCAAAAAACTATTATAGACACAGGATTCAAGAATTAGCCTATAGATTTCATATTCAAGAAATATATTTAGCAAAAAAAATTGTTGAATTTGCAAAGGAAGAATTTGATAAAGGCATTCGAGATAAAAGAGCTCATATAGGATATTATCTATTAGATGAAGGTATAGAAAGATTATATAAGGATTTTGGTTTTTCAAATAAGAGGATAGACAAAGATTATATAAAGGAAATAAAGTATATTTTTCCTATTGTATTTCTAGCCTTATTCTTATCTTTTATATTTTCTTATTTTTCCTATAGAGATGGAAATTTTATTATATTTATTTTAGTTTGTATACCAGCAGCTACTATTGCTATAAACATAATAAATAAATTATTTACAAAAAATTACAAACCTAATGTTATTCCAAAATTAGAATTCCAAGATAATATCCCTAAGGAGCTATCTACATTTGTAATAGTGCCATGTTTATTGCCTAATGAATCAAGGGTAGAAGAATTAGCAAAATCCTTAGAAACCTATTACCTATCTAACAAGGATAAAAATATTTATTTTGGTATATTAGGTGATTTTAAAGATGGAAATGAAAGATATACTGATGAAGATGAAAAAATACTCTCTAAAAGTCTAGAAGTAATTAGAGAACTGAATAATAAATATCCCAGTGATAACGATAGATTTTATTATTTCCACAGGGCTAGAACATTTTCAAATACTCAAAGAAAATGGATGGGATGGGAAAGAAAAAGAGGTGCTCTAGTTGAGTTTAATCGTCTCTTACTAGGAGAGGATACTACTTTTAATATTATATCTAATGATGTTTCAAGTCTAAATATTAAATATGTAATTACTCTAGATGCTGATACAAATCTTCCAATAAACGCAGCAAAAAAATTAATAGGTACAATAGCACATCCTTTAAATTGGGCAGATTTAGATGATAAAAAGGGAATAGTAAAATCAGGTTACGGTATAATCCAGCCAAGGATTATTGTAAATACTGAAAGCTCAAACAAATCCTTATTTACTAGAATATTTGCAGGTGAAGGAGGAATAGATTCCTATAGTGGAGCTATTTCAGATATATATCAGGATTTATTTCATGAAGGAATATTTACTGGAAAGGGAATATATGATTTAAAGATTTTCCATGAAGTATTAAATAACAGCATACCAGAAAACAGTGTACTAAGTCATGATCTCCTAGAAGGCAGTTATATAAGAGTAGGATTAGCTACAGATATTTTTCTAATAGACGGTTATCCTGAAAAATATAATTCTTATATCATGAGACAACACAGATGGGTTAGAGGCGACTGGCAGCTAATTAAATGGCTATATGGACAAAAGGGTAAGAGTATTTCTCTTATATCTAAGTGGAAAATATTAGACAATATGAGAAGGTCCCTATTACCTACTACTCTTTTGTTGCTAATATTTTGTATAAGTTTTTTTCGTATTAATTTGAATATTTGGATAGTACTATCTCTTTTTATATTTTTCCATCAATTATTCTTTGTGGTAATAAATAATATATTCCATAAAGATTTAAAAAGCCAAAGTATAAAGCTTCATGGGAATATAATAAGGGGATGTAGAATTTTTCTTTATCAAGGACTCTTGTCAATTATATTTCTACCCTATGAAGGGGTAGTGATGTTTGATGCCATATTAAGGAGTCTATATAGAGTATTTATATCACGAAGAAATCTGCTTGAATGGACTACTGCCTTTGATATGGAGAAAAAATTAGGTAATAGTCTTTCAGGGTATTTTAGAAAAATGAAATCAAACATCATTGCAGCTTTATTGCTAGTTGGAGCAACTTATTTATTTAATTATGGAAATTTAATATTAAGCCTTTTTTTTGGCCTTCTTTGGCTCTCCGGGCCTATGGTAGCCTTTTATATAAGCAAAGAAAATATTGAAGAAAGAATAACACCTAAAGAAGAGGATATAGAATTACTTCATTCTATTGGGGAAAAAACTTGGAATTTCTATAGACAAATCACTGATAAGAAAAACAATTACCTACCACCCGATAATTATCAAGAATATCCCTATAATGGAACAGCCAATAGAACCTCTCCCACTAATATTGGCTTTTATCTATTATGTATATTATCCAGTAGAGATTTAGGATATATAAATACAGAAGAAATGCTTCATTTAGTAGATTTAACTATTACGACTATAGAAAAACTAGAAAAATGGGAAGGTCATTTATATAATTGGTATGATACTGAAACTTTAGAACCATTAAGACCTATATTTGTATCTACTGTAGATAGTGGAAACCTATTAGGATATTTGATAGTTCTAAAAGAAGGACTAAAGGAGTATTTAGATAAATCTGGTTTAGAGGAAAATAAACTAATAAACAGAATTGAAAAACTAATAAATGCTACCAATATGAAGCTCTTATATGATAAAAACAAACAGTTATTTTATATAGGATATAATGTAGATGAAAACAAAGTACTAAATATATATTATGATTTGTTAGCTTCAGAAGCTAGAACTACGTCCTATATTGCAATTTCAAGGGGAGAAGTACCACCAGAACACTGGCTTAAATTGGGAAAACCCTTAGTAAAAGAAAAAGGATATATATCCTTAGCTTCTTGGACTGGCACTATGTTTGAATACTTAATGCCAGCTTTAACCATTAAAAGTTTTAAAAACACGTTGCTTGATGAGACTTATAAAACTTGTATAAATATTCAAAGGGATTATGGTAATTATAAAAAAGTTCCTTGGGGAATATCTGAATCAGGCTATTTTGCTTTTGATTCCCAATTTAACTATCAATACAAGGCTTTTGGTGTACCTAAATTAGGATTTAAAAGAGGACTTAAAGAAGAACTAGTAATATCACCTTATTCTACATTTTTAGCATTAAACTTTGACTATCCCAATGCCATAGAGAATATTAAGAGAATGAGGTCAGCAGGATTTGAAGGGAAATATGGATTTTATGAATCTGTAGATTATACTATAACTAGACTTCCAAAACACTTAAATAAAGGAATTATAAAATCCTATATGAGCCATCATCAAGGGATGATATTTATTTCTATAAATAATTTTATCAACAATAATATTATGGTAAAAAGATTTCATAGGGATTCTCATATGAAATGTGGAGAATACCTGTTACAAGAAAAAATACCAAGTAAATTCTATTTATCTAATGAATATGAAAATCCATATGAGTATGTATTTTACAAAGATAGAGAAATGCTTTGGAACAATAGAGTATATGGAATAGAAGACCTAGGGGATATAAAATGCCATGTTTTATCATCTAGAACTTATACTATGATGATAAATAGTATGGGAGAAGGGTTTTCAAAAAATAAAGATATATTCCTTAATAGATGGAGAAAAGATTTTCTTTCAAATTCCTATGGCCAATTTATTTATATAAAGGATTTAAAAAATAATAAAGTATGGTCTACTACTTATGCTCCTACTTATGTAATGCCAGATGATTATAATGTCTCCTTCTCCACAGATAAGGCTTGCTTTAATAGAAAAGACGGAGATATTGAATCTACAATGGAGGTATTTTTATTACCTGAAGAGTTAGGAGAAGTAAGAAAAGTAGTATTAAAAAATCATGGAACAGAAGAAGCTTTATTAGAAACCATTAGTTACTTTGAAGTAACTGGAACTACGTATGGTTCAGATTTAGCTCACATGTCTTTTAGCAATCTATTTGTAAGAACTGAAGTATTAGAAAACGAAGGAGGACTCCTAGCTCATAGAAGAGAAAGAGAGAAAAAATCAGAATCTAATTTTATTTTCCATGGAATTAAAGTCTTTGGACAAGAAGACAATATTATTAGCTATGAAACAAATAGAAGTAACTTTATAGGCAGGGGGAAGTCATTAAGAAAGCCTCAAGCCATGGAAAAAGGCAATACGAATACTACTGGAATAGTACTTGACCCTATAATGAGTATTAGTAAAAAAATAAGTGTACCACCTAATGATAAGGTTGAAGTATATTATTTTACTGGGCTAACCCATAGTAGAGATGAAATAAGAGATATACTTAATAAGTACAGTACAATAGAAAATATTAATATGGCTATGGATCTTATAAGCACTAAAAGCCAAACTGAAATCGGCTATTTAAACCTTGACCACTCGAATATTGAGTTTTATGAAGAACTATTGCCATATATTTTCTATCTAAAAAATAATAATAAGAAAAAATATAAAGATATAATCTCTACAACAGATAAGGGGAAAGAAGGATTATGGGCCCATGGAATATCTGGTGATAATCCAATAGTACTAATCAATATGAAAGATATGGAAGGATTAGATAATCTAATTAAAATAATCCATGCTCATGAATACTGGTCCTATAAAGGTATTATAGTAGACCTTATTGTATTATTTGAAGAAGAAGATATGTACTATCGACCCCTAAATCAAAAAATAATAGAAGTTATCCATGAAATTAGAGGAAATGTAATAAATACTTATGGTGGAATCTACGTAAAAAACACAAATACATTAGAAAAAAATGAAGAAGGATTATTTTATAAATGGGCAACCTTGATTATTGATGCCGAAGAAGAATTTAAATTTAATAACAATAACAAGTACAAAGAAATAAGGAATAAAGAATTTAAAGGCAGTAGTGTAGAGTATAAAATATCTAATACAGATTTAGATTTAAAGTTTTTTAATGGCTATGGCGGGTTTTCAAATGATGGAGGAGAATATATAATTAGACTTCAAAAAAATCTTAATACACCAATGCCTTGGATAAATGTTATAGCCAATAAAAGCTTTGGATTTATAGTAACTGAATGTGGAACTGGATTTACTTGGTCTATAAATAGCAGGGAAAACAAATTAACTCCTTGGTATAATGACCCAATAAATGATTTGCCTGGTGAGATTATATATTTAAAAGATAATGATACTCAGGAAATATTTACCATAACCCCAAAGCCTATTAGAGGGGAAGAAGAATATATAGTTACCTATGGCAAAGGCTATGCTGTTTTTAATCACAATAGCCATGGTATAGAACAAAGTCTTACAATGTTTGTACCCATAGATGATAAGATAAAGATTAGTTTAATAAGTCTAAAAAATACAACACATGAGACAAGAAAACTCACATTAGTATACTATATAAGACCTGTATTAGGAGTAACAGATGAAGAAACCCAATTTCTTATAGAAACTTCTATGGAGTCTGAAGACATATTCAAAATAAAAAATTCCTCTAATACTGAATTCAAAAATAGTACTATTTTTATATCATCATCAGAAAAAATAAAATCTTATACAAGTGATAGATTAGAGTTTTTAGGTAAAATTCCAAATTACGAAAATCCTAGAGGGATTAATTTAGATAAACTATCAAATAGAGTAGGATTAGGGTATAATCCTTGTGGTGCAATAGAAATAGGGATAGTTATACCACCTAGTGAAGAAAAAGAGTTAGTATTTTTATTTGGAGAAGAAAGGGATTTAAAAAAAGGATATAAAACTATAAGTAAATATAAAGATTTAAAAGAATCTAAAATGGCCTTAGAGATTATCAAAGAATTTTGGGATAGGACTGTAGATACTATACAAGTATTTACAAAGGATGAGTCTATGAACTATATGATGAATTCCTGGCTAATATATCAAACCATTTGCAGTAGGATATGGGCTAGGGCTGGATTTTATCAAGTAGGTGGAGCCTATGGCGCTAGAGATCAAATACAAGATGTGACAAACATCTTGTACCATAGACCTGAAGAAGCAAGAAGGCAAATTTTAGAAAACTGTGCTCACCAATATATAGAAGGTGATATACAACATTGGTGGCATCCCTTATATGATAATGAGGTCAATAAAGGTATAAGAAGCAAGTGCTCTGATGATTTACTATGGTTGCCTTACTCTGCGGCAGAATATATTAATATAACCGGAGATTATAGTATATTAGATGAAGAGGTATTCTATATAGAATCTGATCCTTTAAGAGAAACAGAATATGAAAGATACGAAGTACCTAAAAAATCTAAAGAAAAAGATACTGTCTATGACCATTGTATAAGGGCTATTGAAAGAGGAATAAACCTTAGTATGAGAAATATTCCTCTTATGGGTACTGGTGATTGGAATGATGGGATGAATAAAGTAGGCTATTTGGGAAGAGGAGAAAGCATTTGGCTAGGATGGTTTTTAGCCACTGTACTTCAACTTTTTATACCCGTATGTAAAAGTCAAAATGATATATCTCATGTAGAGAAGTTTGAAAACCAAATTCTAAGCCTAAAAGAAGCCATAGAAACTAATGGATGGGATGGGGAATGGTATATTAGGGCCTTCTTTGATGATGGAAGTGCTATAGGCTCAAAGCGTAGTAAAGAATGCAGTATAGATTCTATTTCTCAATCCTGGTCTGTAATATCTAAACTAGGAGATAGGGAAAGAGCAATATCTGCTCTAAAAGCAGTAGAAAAGTATTTGGTAAATGAAGAAGAAGGAATTATAGCTCTTCTCACTCCGCCTTTTGAAAATATTGAATTAGACCCAGGGTATATAAAATCTTATGTACCAGGAGTTAGAGAAAATGGCGGGCAATATACCCATGCTGCTACTTGGGCAATAAAAGCCTTTGCTATGCTAGGAGAAGGAGATAAGGCATATAATTTATTTAAACTAATAAACCCTATAAATCACACAAGAACACAAATAGAATGCGCAAAATATAAAGTAGAGCCTTATGTAGCAACAGCAGATGTATATACTAATCCAGAGCATCTAGGCAGAGGTGGATGGAGCTGGTATACAGGCTCTTCTGGCTGGATGTACAGAGTAGCCTTAGAAGATATACTGGGTTTTAGAAAAGAAGGAGATAAATTATTCTTAAATCCATCTATACCAAAGGATTGGGATGAATATAGAATAGAATATACCTACAAAAATTCTATCTATAATATAGAAGTAAAAAATCCAAATGGTGTGAATACTGGAGTATCTAAAATATTTGTGGATGGTAATATAATTAAAGATAAGTATATTAAATTAATTGATGATGAAAGTATTCACAAGGTATTAGTAGAAATGGGTTAGTAGATGACCTATCAATTTAGTTAAGCAGCCTAAATAAATCTTTGATTTATTTGGGCTATTTTTATGCAGCTTTATTAGAAAAAATTAATAGTTTTTAACAATTATTGAAAACGTTATCATTAAGGTTTATAATTTAAAAGGACGGACTAATTCTTTTGACAGAGTATTATAAAAAAAATATAAATAAAGGGGGATTTGTATGAAAATATTTGAGTACTTAGAAAAATATGATTATGAACAGCTAGTTTTTTGTCAAGATCGTAATACTGGATTAAAAGCGATTATAGGTATTCATGACACCACTTTGGGACCAGCTCTAGGAGGTACAAGATTTTGGAACTATGAAAGCGAAGAGGACGCAATCATAGATGTTCTAAGATTATCAAGGGGAATGACTTATAAGAGTGCAGCAGCAGGTTTGAACCTAGGGGGAGGAAAGGCCGTAATTATAGGAGACCCAGAAAAAATTAAAAGCGAAGAATTATTAAGAACATTCGGAAGATACGTAGAGGGCTTAGCTGGCAGATATATTACTGCAGAAGATATGAATATTGGAACTCAAGACGTGGCATATATAAATGAAGAAACTGATTATGTTGTAGGCCTAGAAGGTAAAAGCGGAAATCCATCTCCTGTAACAGCTTTTGGAGTATTTAAAGGTATTTTAGCAGCTGCAAACGAGGTTTATGGAAGCGATGATTTAACAGGAAAGGTAGTAGCAGTTCAAGGAGTAGGTGCAGTAGGGTATTATGTATGTCAATATTTACATGAAGCTGGAGCAAAATTATATGTTACAGATATAAGAAAAGATAGTATTGAAAAAGTGGTAAACGATTTTGGCGCTACAGCAGTTGCTCCAGATGAAATATATAAGGTTGAATGCGATATTTTCGCTCCTTGCGCAATGGGTGCAGTAATAAATGATTTCACAATCGACCAACTAAAATGTAAAATAGTTGCTGGATCTGCAAATAACCAATTAGCAGAGGCAAAACATGGGGAAATATTAATGGAAAAAGGAATACTCTATATACCTGACTATGTAGTAAATAGTGGTGGAGTAATCAATGTTTATGAAGAATTACAAGGATATAATAAAGAAAGAGCAATGAGTAGAGCTTCTAACATTTATAATGTTGTAAAGAAAGTAATCGAAATATCTAAGAGAGATAATATATCAACTAGTAAAGCAGCTGATAGAATGGCTGAAGAAAGAATAGAAAAGATTGGGAAGACTAAAACTCTTTATTTAAACAAATAATTATTTATATAAGATTTTAACAAGATGCTAGTATAGTCATTTTGCAGGGGTGTGGTTGTTTTCACACTCCTGTTTTGTATATTGCACTTATTTGGTGCTAATTATTTTAGTATTATTCATATACTCTACTAATAAGGCATGAAAGGTAGAGGATAATATGAAGATTATTACATTAAGTAGGGGATGGCTAATAAAATTTTTAATAGGGTCACTTATTGCAATGATTTTAGTAATAATATATTTTAATCATTATAAAAAAGTTGGTACTACAGGCTTTTTTATGGGGGGCGATCTTTCTTCACAGCTTTTCGAAACGTCCTTAGAGCTTCAAGCAATCTCAATGGATGATAACAAAATAGATTTAGAAAAATATTTTCGCCCTTCAAAATTACCAATCTTAAACGATAGAATGATTTTCAGAGATGTATCTGGGCTAACTGTATTGCCTGATTACCTATTTCATACTCCTGAGGATACTATTATTAATTATTTTAGTTTATTGCGTGAGGCAGCCAACTATGTAGAAGGAAAGAATGCAGGTTGTGGTACTTTAGGAGATTCATTATTACCATATCCTATTGCGTATAAATTTTTGTCTTCTGATTACAGAAATAAGATTAGTTATGAGCAATATCTTAGATCATATGAAAATATTCTCCATATAAACTTAATTAAAATGAAGCCTGTTCCTAAAGATAAGGACTTTCCAAAGGACTTAAAGTATTTTGTAGAGATAGAGGCAATTAAAGGCTCAGAAAATGATGCATCATACTTTGCATATTACTATGGGTTTATATATCTATCCAATGAAAAAGGCCTATATAAGATTTCCAAAATAAAATTCTTTAGTGAAAACTATTTGTGTGCTCCTTATCATGGATGGGACTATATTGGTGAAGCAGTGGTTGATATTAAATATGGAAACTGGTGCAAGCTTGTTATGGAAAGATATCCCACACAGCAGGATGGTTATGTAAAAAATATATACTTCAAAGGAACAGATGGCAATGATTATCTTATAGTTTTCTTTACATTAACCAATGATACAGATATAGAGATCGCACAATATATTAAGGGCAAAGGTGAGAAATGGATTCAAGTTTATATTGATCCTAATGAATGCTTAGAATAAATTATTTATTCTGCCCATAAGTTACTGAATAGCCATAGCTTGCCCACTTTTTTGACTATTTATCTTCTTTATATATAAGTTTGGCCTTTTGAGTTCATTGCTTGTATGAAATACTAGACTATCGTCCTGCTTTTCATCAGCCTAAGCTAGTATCTTTATCATTTAATATGGAGGATAATTTTTATTTTAATCCATTCTTAGCAATAACTATTTTTATATCCTCATAGTTAATGTTCTCAGGCAAAGCTTCCTTTATTGGCTTTAGCTTTTCTAATCCTATTTTATTTATTACAGCTAATATTTTTTCTTCCTTAATAGGATCATCTATAAATCTAGACCAGTCTACAACTTTTTCTTGTTCTTCACATTTTGCTAGATGCTCAACTATAGTGTTCATAGTAAAACTTCTCTTTTCAGATATCTCTTTTAAAGATAAGCCCTCAAGATAACAATTATATGTTAATTGATATCTATCTAATAAACTATCCTTTATATTTTCTCCTTTTTTAATCTCAGTAAAACCTATTTCATTTTCCATAGAATAGTCTTTTATTACTTTAAGAAAGCTTTCTCCATAACTCTCATATTTTTTTAAACCTACTCCTTTTATAATTAGCATAGCTTCTTTATTTTGTGGGAAATATGATGCCATTTCCTTTAAAGTAGAGTCATGAAATATCATAAATGGAGCTAATCCATTTTCTTGAGATAGAGAATATCGGAGTGCTTTTAATTCTTGGAATAGTTCTTCATCAAAATTTTCCATAACATCTATTGATTTTTTCTCATTAGATGATTTTATTTCTAGTAAATGCTTTTTATGATAAACTTTAATCCCTCCACTTAAAACTTCACGAGCCGATGCAGATAATTTTAATACAGGAAATTTATCTGCGGTTATATAGATATATCCCTTAGATACCAGAGTCATTATGATTTCCCTTAAGGTATTCTCATTATATTCCTTCATAATCCCATAGGTTGAGACCTTATCTAATCCAAATTCTAATATTTTTTTATTCTTTGAACCTCTAAGTACTTGAATTATCACTGTTAGACCATATCTTTCATGAACCCTGTATATACAGGATAGTATTTTTTGCGCTTCTATTGTAATATCCACCATCTCTGATTTATCTAAACAATTTCCACAATTATTACAATTAGGGTTTTTTATTGTCTCACCAAAATAATTTAATATACTATTTCTTAGACAGTCATTGGTATGGCAGTAGTCAACAAGATATTGAAGGTTTTTATAAAGAATAGTTTCTCGTTCCAATGATATTGGATTATTTTGTATCAAAAGTTTTTGCTTAACTATATCTGATGGTGAATATAGAAGGATACAATGACTAGGCTCCCCATCACGACCTGCACGTCCAGCTTCTTGATAGTATGCTTCCATATTTTGTGGCATATTATAATGAATTACAAATCTAACATCTGGTTTATCTATTCCCATACCAAAGGCATTGGTGGCTACTATTATTTGCACTCTATTAAATATAAAATCATCTTGATTTCTTTGGCGAGTATCCCCATCCATTCCTCCATGATATCCTACAGCTGAAAATCCTTCATCATTTAGCTTATCAGTCAATGATTCCACGGTTTTTCTTGTGGAGCAATATATGATTCCTGATTCATTGGGGAAATTATTTTTTAAATAATCTACTACATAAGAATATTTATTGCTTACTTTTACAACTTGATAAAATAAATTTGGCCTATCAAATCCTATTATTGATTCTATAGGATTTTTAAGTTCTATTAACTTTTTGATCTCTGCTACTACTTCCTTAGTAGCAGTAGCAGTATATGCAGAAACTATAGGTCTATTAGAAAATGTCTTAATAAACTTTGGAATTTCTAAATATGATGGTCTAAAATCATGCCCCCATTGAGATATGCAATGGGCCTCATCAATGGCCACCATAGATATCTTTATATCATTTACTAAGTTAACAAAAGAATATGTGCTTAAACGTTCTGGAGCTACGTATATTATTTTATATTTGCCTTCCCTTATTTCCTCTACTCTATAATTATATTCATTATCATCTAGGGTACTATTGATAAAAGTACCAGATATTCCAACTTCATTTAATGAATCAACTTGATCCTTCATCAGAGATATTAGAGGTGAAACAACTATGGTAATTCCATCTAATATTATAGCTGGCAATTGATAACAAAGAGATTTTCCACCACCAGTAGGCATTATACCTAAGACATCTTTTCCACTTAGGATTCCTTTTATTAATTTTTCCTGACCTTCTTTAAATTCCGTATATCCAAAATAAGCTTTAAGAGCCTTATAAATATCCATAGAAACACCCCCACATAATTTTATACTTTTTATGAGGTAATATCAAGGTTGAACAAGTCATAAATTGAATAGTCTAATGTTATAGAGCATTTCTTTGTAATGAGAAATGTTTTTTAACTTTGTCTAAAATTAATCCTCTAAAATTAATCCTCTAAAATTAATACCTCTAAAATTAATAATTTATTTATATAACAGTAAAATGTAATTAAAACAATAAAAATTTATTGCAAAACGATAAATAATATATTAAAATTATATTAGCGATAAATAAGTGAGGTGCTTTTTATGAAACAAGTTTCAACACTCTTTTTAAAGATAGCTGTCTTTATTATCGGAATTCCAGTTCTTGCTTTGTGTATCTTTTTGGTTCCTATGATAGCGAATTATGCTGCAGAACTATATCCAGATATTGCTTATATGAAATATCTCGTTTTAATCGATTTATATGCAACAGCAATACCTTTTTACATTGCTCTATATCAAGCTTTTAGACTTCTAAGCTATATTGACAAGAATAAAGCTTTCTCTGAATTATCTGTAAGAGCTTTAAAGAATATAAAATACTGTGCAATCACAATCAGTATCTTGTATGTGGGAGGCATGCCACTCTTTTATCTCATGGGAGAGAAAGACGATGCCCCAGGTATCATAGTACTCGGATTGTTCATAATCTTTGCTTCAATGGTGATTGCAGTCTTTGCTGCAGTTCTTCAAAAGCTATTAAAAAATGCCATAGATATAAAATCAGAAAATGATTTAACGATTTGAGGTGAATAACATGGCAATTATAATCAATATTGATGTGATGATGGCTAAAAGGAAAATGAGTGTCACAGAACTTTCGGAGAGGGTTGGAATAACGATGGCTAATCTTTCTATATTAAAAAATGGTAAAGCAAAAGCCATTCGATTATCAACTTTAGAGGCAATTTGTAAGGCTTTAGAATGTCAGCCTGGGGATATTTAGAATATAAAGATGATGAAGACACTCAAGGATATAAAGTCAATGAGGCGACAAGATGAGAGTTTCTAGAAATATATTAAATATGGTAAAAAGTCTTAAAAATAGCATTAGAAGATTTCCAGTTACTATTGCAGTATCAACAGTTTTAGTAATTATGCTTATTTTACTATCAGAAAAAGGTAATACATTTGAACCTAATTTAAGAGATATGCTTGTAAGAGTTGATATGATAATAGCACTTGGTATACCTTTATCAGTATGTATTAAGTTTATATATGAGAAAAAGAATATTGATAATAAATTTCATAGGGGGCTTGGATATATATTTGGTGCAATTACATTAGTAATATATTATTTTCTATTCTTAAATGAGATAAATTGGATAAGTAGTTCAAGATATATAGGAGTTTCAATATTTCTATATTTAGCATTCTTCTATATACCTTGGATAAATAGAAAAGAAGGATACGAACACTATATAATCGATGTTTTGTCTAGTTTCTTCGTAACAGTAGTTTATTCTTTTGTGCTCTTTATTGGAATAGTGATTATATTATTCACTATTGTTCAGTTATTTGATGTAAAGTTACCTGACAGTCTAGCATTTTATACATTTTTAATAATAGCAGGAATATTTGCCCCATCGCTATTTTTAGCACGAATACCTAAAATTCACAAGGAATACCATGAAGAACAATACCCTAGAGTATTAAAGGTTCTATTGCTATATATTGTTATTCCATTGATTACGGCGTATACAATAATTTTGTATGCCTATTTCATTAAGATAATTATCACAGCAAACTGGCCTCAAGGATTAGTATCCCATTTAGTATTATGGTATTCTGTTGTGAGCATACCAGTAATATTCTTTATAACACCAATATTAAATGATAATAAATTAGCTTTAAGATTTAAATCCTTATTTCCTAAATGTATATTACCAATTCTAGCTATGATGTTTGTAGCTATGGGAATTAGAATTAACACATATGGAATTACAGAGAATAGATATTATGTTTTATTACTCGGAATATGGGTATTAGGAATTATGCTCTATTTATCTTTAAAGAAGAAGCTGAAAAACATAGTCATACCTGTGTCACTATCTATTGTTGCATTAATATCAGTATTTGGACCATTAAGTGGATTTACCATATCCAAGTTCAGCCAAAATAGCAGACTTGAATCCATTTTGGAAAGAAACCAAATGCTTGAAAGAAACAAAATTCAATCTAACAACAATGTATCTCAAAAAGATAAAGAGGAAATAAGTAAGATTCTTCAGTATTTCAATACCAGACATTCATTGGAAGATGTAAAGTGCTTACCAGATGAATTTAAGATTAATGATATGGAAGCAGTTTTTGGTTTTCCTTTTGTAGAGAAGGATTTTGTTAGAGGGGATAATTTCTATTATTATTCTGAACCTAAAGCAAGAAGTATTATAGATGTGAAAGAATACGATTATTTCGTTGATAGTTTAAGCTTGATGGACGGTTCTACTGAATTTGAAGGCATAAATATTTCTTATAATAGTAATAACCACGCACTTAGAATTTTAAGAAACGAGGAAGTTCTATTTGAAGGAGATTTAAAAACTTATGCTAACCGTATATTAGATAAATATGGCGCTCAAGAAGGGAAGTATGATACCTTATTAAATCAAAAAGATGCTACTTTTGTTGGTGAAAATAATAATGTAAAGGTGAAGTTAATAATAACTAATTTATCGGGGAGAAAAAATGGAGCTGATAATGAAAATTTAATAGAACATATGGAATTCTATATTCTCGTTAAATTTAAGTAATTAATATCAAAACTAAAGATTACTGGGAAGTCATTTTTACACCTATTTCGCATTTTCAATGTTCCACAGTCGGGTGCAATTGTTCAATAAACTGAAACATATGCCTTATTAGCAAATTCAGTAGTTACTACTTTATTATAGTCTGCTCTTTGCTCCAATTCACCAGAAACAGAACAAGATGTCTATCATTGATAAAAGTAATAATTTGGTACACAATTATAGTATAAACACTATTTATATGAAGAGTGGTGTTATGGCTTTGGATATAAAGCAAGAAATAACTAACATTACAAATGAAATCATTTCAGCTACTTCAGCTGTAAAAATATATCTTTTTGGTTCGTTTGCTTATGGAGAACCAGATAATGATAGCGATATTGATTTATGCATTATTACTAATGATAGCCACATCAGAAAGAGAGATTTAACTAAATCAATCAGAAAATCAATATCTAAAGTCGCAACTATGCCAGTGGATATTTTAATTTATGATAAGGATGAGTTTCTTAAGAGAGCTAAAATACATTCTACAATAGAACATAAAATTGCAAATGAAGGAGTTACTATTTATGAACTATAAAGATATTGCAAATGAATGATTTACTTTTGCAGATAATGATTTAAAAACTGCAAAGTTTCTTCTAAATATGCACCCACTATCTTTTAAATAAGGTTGAATAAAAAATTAATACTGCAGTGGTTTCTATATGAATGTTTAAAAATAAGCCTCGAAAATCTCGACGCTTTAGTATTCTTGGCTTACAAACGGGCTAAACATATTTCTTTAAGCATACTTCTAGTTCAAAGTCTTCCCTTTAAATGTTCATATTGTCATTGTTGTATCACAACCACCACACATGATAGTGTTTCATAAACACAAATAATTGAAGGACAGCTATTAAAGTTTAAAACTCGTTACTTTTAGGCAATTAAGTAATTTGCATACAGATGGTATTTTTACAGAATATTGTAGGAAGATTGCCATAAGGTAAGTAATTATAAAAATTGTTGATGTTTTTTTATTTAACTAAAAGAAATGTTAGGAAAAATTATCTAACATTTTGAGATAAGATATTTTTTAAAAGTAACTTATTATAGCTTTGTTAGTTCAATTTTCACATTATTGTAACCATGCTTATTGAAGTAATATAGTAATTCTTGACCATTAATTAATGCTAATGGTTTATTTTTTATAAATTCATGTGCATCTTTACCATAATCACTTGTAGTAACCAAAATACCTTTCATTGCTCCTTCATGTTGCATAGTTCCATAAAGATCTCTGACTGCAGATACTGGTACAACGTTATTATATCTTTTGGCTTGTATCACCATTTTACCGCCTTTTAGAGGATCAGAATTGAACATAACAGCGTCAATTCCACCATCTCTGCTTGCTCGGGTTACTTTTATTTCACTACCATTTCCGCTGAATTCCTTCTCGAATAACTCTGTTACTAGATGTTCAAAGTCTTCCCAATCCATTGTTGTTAAATTTTTAATAGAGTTAATGTTAGCTAATATTTTTTTTGATTCAACAAATCTCTTATCACTTTTATCTATATCTTGTATTGGTTGAACTGGAGCTAGATTGATAAGCTTTCCAGCATAGATACCCTTTAAATTTTTAATACATTCTTTAGGATCTACGTATTGCAAATTGATTTCTTCAAACTCTTCCTTTGAAGTCTGTAAAGAAAGTATACATGATGTACTAGGTTTTCCTGTAGCTTTATCAATATATCTAACCCAACCATTGAATACTATATTGTCAATGTATGATACGTAAAATGATTGATATAAAATATAGTTAACTTTTAAAGCAGTTTGATAAACTATTGAGCCATAAAAATCCTCAAAATCTTTTGGTTTCATGACCTTGGCAATTAATTCTTTTTTAGCTTTTGCAAAACTATATTCCACAATATTTGGAATATCCTCTGGTGAAGGCATTTTAAAAAGTACAATAAGTGTTTTTGTATCCTTTTTATATTGGACATCAATATCTATATCAATTTTTTCTAGGAAATATGCTCTTTCTAACACTACCGTTACATACTTTTCTATTGCTTCTGTATCATATTCATTCTTTTCAAATGAACTTTTATATTTGTCAATTATTGAATTATGTAAGTCAACTTCTTTAACATGAGCATTCTTCTTTGTTATATACTCATTATATTGGATAGCTTTTTCATTCTCATATTCTTGTATTTTCATATTGTAGTATTCTTGAGCTGCTTTTTCAAGATTTTCTCTGCTTTTTCTAATGGAATCAAAGAATAATTCAATAATTGGTGATTCTTTAGGTACCTTATATTCTTTAAGAATAGCCTCAAAGGAAGGGGGTACCTTATCAAACATAAAATTATCAGGGAAATCAGGTTTTCTTTTCAAACTATCCCAATCAACTCTATAATCATTAGAAAGCGATGAATGCAGAATATTTTTATATGATTCAATCCTTTTTTGCACATCTATAGTCATCAATTTTGCTTCTATTATCCTATCATTAATATCATCTTTTTCTTTTGCTTTTTCAACTTGATTATTCCATGCTTCTATCTGAACATTAACTTTATTATCGAGTTCCCACAAACTGCTTGCCTTTATAGACTTTGATTTTCCTAAATATTTATTTGAAATTGTTTTCTCATATAGATATTTAGAACCCATAAATATCCACTCCTTAAATATTCTAATATTTATATTTTGCCAATATAAGGCAGTAATATTCAGATTAATGTTGGAACTTTTAAGGGATTTCTTATCTTTGTGTGGAATATTAATGTAATTTACAAAAGTAAGATTATGCGTAGTAAAGATAATTTAATTTTGAGGAGGAAGCATCAATGAAAAAGGCCGTTATTTCTTTAATTTCATTTATTATTATGTTTATCGCCACATATTCAATACTTTGTTATTTGCCAAGCTTTCGGATTAAATTAGCTGCTCCGCTAATGGTATACTTTGTTGAAAGCATAAAGCATATGGTGTTTTTAAAAACTCTGGTTTCAGTTATTGTGGGATTATTGGTGACTGATATACCGTTCATTATTCAAAGATGAGCAAAACAAGCATACCCGCCTATTATCCAGTTTTTTCACAGTAGATTATGAATAATGTCTAAATTCCTATACTCATCATGTAATCTATTAAAATCTGCTAGAACTAGATGTATGCTGTTTCTAAAGGATAAATATTAGTTATTATATATGCAATTATTCGTGTTAATTTTGTCTATGTGCATTAACTAATACTTTCTCTTGTATTGTAAATAGGTTTTAGCTTTGGTTGCACTAAAGTATAGTTTATTAACCATTAACTAGTGATAGGTCGCGTAGAAAATCAGAATATTATAGAAGAGATAAATAAGATAGGAAAAGATATACTGCTTCCTAAAAAGGATATTGATATTATTATTGAATTAAGTAAATCAGGTGATAGTTACAGATATGCAAGAGAAATAGCTGAGGAGCTAGATTATTCTAAATATTTAATAGCATCTAGATGTAAGGTGCTTGAGTCTGAACATGATGGATTAATAGATAGAATTAAACTTAAAGGAAATGATTCATATAAATATAGAATTACTGATAAAGCAAGAAAAATATATATAGAAAGTATAATCTCTTAACCGATGAACAAATGAAAGTTAGGCTTATGCTCATCTAAGTCTTATAAATTATTCGAGTAATAAACGTATTAGGACAAATCATCTCCCTCATATACATTACTGAGGGGTATGCTTATTGGATAAAGTAATCTATACAGATAAAGCCTCAAAAAAATTGTTTGAAGCCTTAATTATTTTGCTATCCAGATTTATAAGAGAACTATGTACAAGGGAAGAAAAAGGAGTTGAAGATATTAATTGATCAACTCCTTGATTTATTTCTTATAGTCTCTTATTAATTAAGTAACTGCAACTACTAATAAGATTAATCCAATTATAGGTAAAATAACCCATGATATTTGTTGCATAGAAATATAAAAATCTGAAGGCTCTGGATTTTTTACAGTGAACATATGATTGAGATTAAAGAAAAGTAAGGGATACTTTATGTCTATTAGTGTTAAGGCGAATATTATTATGGCTAGCACCAAATACCCGAATTCCCCACGAGTAGTTTCATTTGCTGAAGCTGCAAAATCTGCAACATTTTTTAAGAATATTCTATAGTCCTCATTATAATTTATTTCTTTATTTACTATAATTCCTGCTTCTTCCCAAAATGGCGTACCATTATCATCAAATAGAAAAAGGCTATCTTCTATAATATTGCCCCCGAAATACAGTGTTGCCATTTTCATCTTTGATATTCAAATTACCGTATCCCGAATAATCAGCATCTTTAAAGCTTACATTGTATTGCTTGTTAATATCATTTGGCAATCTAAAAATCACATCTATACTATTTTGTTTATCTGTTAAGGCTTTAACAGAAATTTGAATTTTACCTTGCTTAGTTTTGCCAATATATTGTATATCTGTGTATTCACCTTGTTTTTTGAGAAAAGTATCATCATAAAAGACTCCAGTAGTGAAGAAGTATTTTAGATATAAGATTAGCGTAATTACTATTAATATTGCAAACAAAACTTTGAGGGATTTTTTATTTAAAACTCTTTGTTTTATTAACTCCATATTCATTATGTGTCCTCCAGATTAAAACAAGACTTTTACAACAATAAGTATACCATATTATTCCTTAATTAGATATAACGGATTAACTCAATACAATTACAGAATCCAAGATATCTAACCCTTATAACTTGATTTACACAAATTAAGCCCCGACATAGCCGAGGCTTTCATTTATTTTATTTTCTCCATTGATTTTTTAGCAAATTCAGTAGTTACTACTTTATTATAGTCTGCTCTTTGCTCCAATTCACCAGCTAATTCCATGATATCCATCATGTGATTTAATCCTTCTTCGGTTAATACAAGGTCTGGTTTCCAAGTATCTTGATCTTTGTATCTTTGAACTAGTTTTATCAATATTTCTCTATCTGTTTCAACAAAATGTGGTTGCAGAGCATCTGCAATTTCCTCTACAGAATGAGAATGAACCCAAAGCATACCTTTATAAATAGCATTTGTAAAGCTTTGAATTATTTTAGGGTTCTTATCTATATAGCTTTTCTTTGCACTATAGCAGGTATATGGGATGTATCCACCTTCTTTGCCAATAGATGCAACTATATAGCCCTTTCCTTCCTTTTCTAATTGAGAAGCCACTGGTTCAAATAATGCTACATAATCACCTTCACCACCAGTAAATGCACCTGCCATCATGTCAAATTGTATGTCAGTACGTACTTCAAGATCTGTTCCTGGTTGTAGGCCATGTTTTTTGATTACATATTCTAGAGTCATTTCTGGCATACCGCCTTTACGTCCACCGATTACAGATTTTCCGCGTAATTTATCAAATGTAAAATTAGGATCTGGTTCTCTGCCAACTAAAAAAGAGCCGTCCTTTTGTGTTAATTGAGCAAAGTTAATGGCATAATCTTCTTTATTCTGATTATATACATATATTGTTGCTTCAGGCCCCATAAATCCAATGTCAGCTTCACCACTAAGTATTGCTGTCATACACTTATCTGCACCTTTACCGTTTATGAGCTCAACCTTTAGCCCTTCTTCTTCAAAGAAGCCTTTTGTAATAGCTACATATTGAGGTGCATAGAAAACTGAGTGAGTCACTTCAATTAATCTTATGGCTTTGGCATCACTCTTTTCACACCCCATTAAAAATGTAGATGATAGAATAATTATTAGTAAAACTATAGAAACTAGTTTTAGCCTTGACATCCTCTTTCCCTCCCGGATAATAAATAGCTTAATTTTATAATATTCAATTTCAGGGGAAATGTTACAAAATGAATAGTGAACATCCTTAAAACCCAGTAAAATATAAAAAAGCATTAGTAATTGTGAAAAATAGAAGGATATTCATAATATCAAATAGAATATTAACTAGTACGAAAATCTAATAATGGATAAAACTAGATTATTAGTTCTCACTATGTTACATAAAATCTAATATTGAAATATAATATAATACAATACATATTTAAACTTTTTGAGGATTTATTATATCACTAAAATATCTTTAAAGAGGTGACTCATGAATATACCAAATATATTGACAACAATAAGATTTTTTCTTATTCCTGTTTTTGTAATTGTTTTTTATTCATCAGTTGAAAATAGCGTATTATATGCAACTTTGGTGTTTGCAATGGCTGGTATTACAGACGTACTAGACGGCTATATAGCTAGGAGCTATAATATGGTTACCAAATGGGGTATAGTTATGGACCCATTAGCAGATAAGCTTATGCAGCTCACAGTATTAGTTTGCTTTACAAGCAAAGCATATTTGCCTTTATGGGTAATAATTGTAGTGGGGTTAAAGGAAATATTAATGGTAATAGGAGCGTTATTTCTCTATTGTTCTGTAGATAAAACAGTAATCCCTGCCAACAAATATGGCAAGATTGCAACAATAGGATTTTATGTAGCCATATTATCCATAGCCTTTAATATTCCTCAATCCATAAGTTTTTTCCTAATTCTAATTGCAGTTGTACTAACTTTAGTAGCTTTTATTAATTACTTTTTTGGTTTTAAAGAAGCAAGAAAGGATAATAATAATATTAAATCATATTGACAAATTTAGTTTTGTTATATATCATGGAAATAATTAAAAATAATAAAGCTATTGCTATGAAGAAGAGGAGTAAGTAGATAACCTATAAAGAGAGTATAGTCCGTAGGCTGAGAGACTTTACTAGGCAATGTTTACTGAAGGTAGCTTCTGAGCTTTCAAGCTGAAAATAATAGTAAGCTTGAACGGTTATAACCGTTATTCTAATGAGAGCTAGATGTTTTTTTATCTGGAAATAAGGTGGTACCGCGATTACGGCCCTTCGTCCTTATATATAGTGACGAAGGGCTTTTATTATTTCAATAGGATGTGATTGGATTGATGTTTAAATTAGGGGTACTATTTATTATTGCAGGGGCAGTCTTTATTTTTGGCTCTGATATACTGTATAAACGTAAGAAAATAACTAAATTAGAGTCTTTACTAGTGACTAAGTTAATTGGTCTAGGTTTAACCATTGTAGCAACTATACTTATGATTTTCGGCAAATAGACATTATATCAATATAAAATTTAACAAGGAGGTTTACTTATGAGCGAGAGTTTAGCTAAAACTTATAATCCTAAAGAGTTCGAAGAAAGAATTTATGAATATTGGAATGAAAAGGGCCATTTTAAAGCAGATGTAAATAAGGAGAAAAAACCATTTACAATAATGATGCCGCCACCAAATGTTACTGGTAATCTTCACATGGGTCATGCACTAAATGGTGCCATTCAAGATATACTTATTAGATGGAAGAGGATGGAGGGCTATGAAGCACTTTGGCTTCCAGGTACAGACCATGCTAGTATATCTACAGAGGCAAGAGTAGTTGCAAAAATAGAATCTGAAGGAAAAAATAAGTACGAGTTAGGAAGAGCGAAATTCCTTGAAGAAGCTTGGGACTGGACAGAAAAATACGGTGGCAATATAAGAAAGCAACTTAGAAAATTAGGTGTTTCTTGTGATTGGTCAAAGGAAAGATTCACTTTAGATGAAGGATTAAGTAAGGCTGTTGAAGAGGCTTTCATAAGACTTTATGAAAAAGGACTAATATATAGAGGCGATAGAATAATCAACTGGTGCCCTAGTTGCGGAACAGCTCTTTCTGATGCAGAAGTTGAGCACGAAGAGTCACAAGGAAAGCTTTGGCATATTAAGTATCCAGTTAAAGATAGCGAAGAATATATTGTCATAGCTACAACTAGACCAGAAACTATGTTAGGTGACTTGGCTGTAGCTGTACATCCAGAGGACGAAAGATATAGTAGTTTAGTAGGCAAAATGCTAGTTTTACCATTAGTCAACAGAGAAATTCCAGTAATTGCCGATGAATATGTTGAAAGAGAATTTGGAACTGGTGCAGTTAAAATAACACCTTCCCATGACCCAAATGACTTTGAGGTTGGTGCAAGACATAATCTTGGTCAGCTTAAAATAATGGATGACCATGGGCATATTAATGAGCATGGTGGAAAGTACAATGGCCTAGAAAGATATGAAGCTAGAAAAGAGATAGTAAAGGATTTAGAAGAGCAAGGCTATTTAGTAGAAATAAAAGACCATAATAACAATGTAGGTCACTGTGAGAGATGTAGTACAGTAGTAGAGCCAATAATTTCTAAGCAATGGTTCGTTAAAATGCAACCTTTAGCTGAGCCTGCAATTAATGCATTAAAAGAAGGAAAGCTTAAATTTATACCTGATAGATTTGGAAAAATCTATTTACATTGGTTAGAAAACATCAGAGACTGGTGTATATCAAGACAGCTATGGTGGGGACATAGACTTCCAGTGTATTATTGCCAAGATTGTAATGAGGTAATAGTTTCTAGAGAGAAACCTAATCAATGTAACTGTGGAAGTACAAACATTGTGCAAGACCAAGATACTCTTGATACATGGTTCTCATCTGCACTATGGCCTTTCTCAACACTAGGATGGCCAGAAAATACTGAGGAGTTAAAGTATTTTTATCCTACAGATGTATTAGTAACAGGATACGATATAATCTTTTTCTGGGTTGTAAGAATGGTGTTTTCAGGCTTAGAATACATTGGAGAAATTCCTTTTGAAAATGTATTTATTACTGGACTTGTAAGGGATTCACAAGGAAGAAAGATGAGTAAATCTCTTGGAAATGGAATAGACCCTCTTGATCTAATTGATCAATATGGTGCAGATGCTTTGAGATTTTCTCTTGTTACAGGAAACACACCTGGAAATGATATGAGATTTTATATTGAGAGAGTTGAATCTAGCAGAAATTTTGCAAATAAGCTATGGAATGCATCTAGATTTGTGTTAATGCATTTAGAGGATGCTAACATTCCTGGAGACAATGTAAGTCTAAATCTTTCAGAAGAAGATAAATGGATTACTTCTAGAGTAAATACTGTGACTAAAGAAGTAACAGAGAATCTAAAAAAATATGAGCTAGGTATAGCGGCACAGAAAATATATGACTTCACATGGAATGAGTACTGCGATTGGTATATTGAAATGGTTAAACCAAGATTATTTAGTGATGATGTAGCTGATAAAGAAACAGCAAAATATGTTCTTTTGACAGTTTTAAAAGATATATTAAAGCTATTGCATCCTTTTATTCCATATATAACCGAAGAAATTTGGGACCACTTACCAGAAAAAGCTAATGATCTAATTATTGAAAAATGGCCTGTATATGATGAAAGTAAAGATTATAAGGATGCAGAAAAAGCTATAGAATTTATTATGGAATCAGTTAAAAGCATAAGAAATATTAGGGCAGAAATGAACGTAGTGCCTTCTAAAAAAGCAAAAGCTATATTTATGACAACTGACAATGAGCTAAAGAGTATTCTAAACACATCAGAAAGGTTTTTCAAGACCCTAGCTTCTGCCTCTGAAATTGAGATAGTAGAAAGCAAGGATAATATCAGTGACGATGCCATGTCATCTGTAGTAGGTAATTGTACTATATTCTTACCATTAGAAGAGTTGGTAGATATAGAAAAGGAAATAGAAAGACTAGAAAAAGAAAGAGAAAAGCTTGAAAGTGAAATAAACAGAGTAAAAAGCAAGTTATCAAATGAAGGATTTGTTAGCAAGGCTCCAAAACAAGTAATCGAACAGGAAAAAGAAAAAGAGATTAAATACCAACAGATGATGGAAAAGGTATTAGATAGACTAGCTAGTTTGAAAAAATAGAGTAAGAGATGTGAAATTTCACATTTCCACAACCCATCAGCAATAATATGCTGGTGGGTTTTTAAACTTTTTAAATTTACAAAAAACGCCAATGATGATAAAATGAAAAAAAGGAGGGATTAAATGAAGAAGAAATTTTCACTAAAACTGTTTTTATTCTTTATAATTTCTTTTCTAATTATCACAACTATACATATTGGCTTTAATGCCGTTATTATGGCTAGGCAGCCATCACCAAAATGGAGCAGGGGATTTCCAGTTAGCACAACTTCTTTTGCAAGGGATATTGTAACAAGTATTACAGAAGAAGGTGATATCTTAATTACATCTCCAGTAAAAGATGGCAAGGAAATGATGAAGGTTACGAAATTAGGAAAGGACATGAAGGTTAAAGAAGAATACGAAGCTAGTATAGATATATTAAACATAAATAGAGTAAGTTCTGGCGATATGTTACTTATAGGCAAAAGACTGTATTGGAGAGATAATAAGGACAATTTCTTATATACATCTGTATTAGACGATAAAAGTAAGAAATTTAGCAAAGTAGAAAAGCTTCATGAAAATATTGTAGATTTTGATGTGACTAAGGATAATAAATATTTAGCAGTTGCTTTTCTAGATGGACAAGTAGAAGTTTTTGAAGAAGCTAATGGAGCTTATAGTTTAATAAAAGGTCCCTCTGATTTAGGTAAGGTAGAGATGGTAAAGCTTAAGGACATTGACAATATTATATATTTACAGACAGCTACCTTTAATAAGGAGGATTCAAAAAAAGCGGTTTACATTACTGAATATAAGGACAATAAATGGGATAGCTCTATATATTTGACATCTATGCTTGAGATAAAAAGCCAAATAAAAGATATAGCATTTGCTACAGACAGAGATTATGCTTATTCAATTTCATCAGTTCAAGGAGAAGATAGAACCAAATGTTCATACATAATTAATGGATACAGTAAAAGAAATAAGGAGCTAATCGACGAACTTAAAACACGCTGGGCTTTAGATTTAAAAGTTTACGAATTTTCTAGCAATCCTATTATGTTTGATAGTGACAATGATGGTGTAACACTATTTACTACAGCGCCGAATAATTTAGACATTAGAGCAACTAATTCAAATGTAGTAAAGCTAAACCTTTCAAAGAATGGATTTACCAGTGCTGAATTAGTGTCAAATACTAAGAAATGGTCTGATCAGGTTACTGTTTTAAGGGATAATAACATAGAATATGTGCTATGGAATGAAACCGGAGGCTTTGGTTCAACTATAGTTATGGGAGCAAGTAATAGTGAAGCTGTTATAAATAATAATGCTAAGATAACAAATGAAGATATTAAGCAAGCCAGTGCAGAAGAAGTTCCCTACTTAGTAAATCTCCTAATAGTCTTAGTCGGTGCAAGACTTTTTAGTATTCTTCCTTCAATTATTTGGCTTTTGTGCATGTTTTTCTGGTACAGTAAAATGGAGAAAAAGTATAACTTTTACTTGTTTGTAGGTATGATTATTTATCTTGTATCTCAACTTGTCTCTATGAACTTTTATTATCAAAATGCATATTTGATGCCCAAATACCTTACTTTAAGCTTAGTTAAATATACTATACCTTTGTTATTTGCAGTACTAGGAGGTATCTTTGCTTTTATATATAAAAAAGAATCAGATGAGCCGCAGAGCTACAAGGTATATGCCATGTATCTAACTTATTTCCATATTTTAATGAATTATTTATTTGTGCCTTATTTATTTTAACACTAACTGCGGTTAGTGTTTTTCTATCTTGTATAAAATAATATTTAGGTATAAAATATAGTAGATTAAACTTACGGGAGTGAGAAAATGAACTACAGAGAAGCTTTAGATTACATACATGGAACAAAAAAATTTGGAAGCAAACTAGGGCTTGATAATATAAGGGAATTATTAGGACTACTAGGTAATCCACATAATGATCTTAAGTTTATCCATGTAGCAGGTACTAATGGTAAAGGCTCTACATCATCATTTTTAGCTAATATCCTTATAGAAGGAGGATATAAAGTAGGATTATTTACATCGCCTTATTTAGAAGTATTTAATGAAAGAATTAGAATAAACAATCAAGATATAAGTGATGATAGTTTAGCTAAAATTACTTTTAAAGTAAAAGATAAAGTAGAAGAAATGCTGAATAAAGGTATGAATCATCCTACTGAATTTGAAATAGTAACAGCCATTGCAATGCAGTATTATAAAGATGAAAAAGTGGACTTTGTTGTTCTAGAAGTAGGTCTTGGCGGTAGATACGATTCTACAAACGTAATTAATGATTCATTAGCATCTGTTATTACAACTATTTCAATGGATCACATTGACATATTAGGAGATACAATAGGAAAAATCGCCTATGAAAAAGCTGGAATAATAAAAGATAATGGATTCGTCATTAGTTATCCGCAAGAAAAAGAAGCGCAGGAAGTAATAAAAGATGTGGCTGAGAAGAAAAATGCTAAACTTACTTTAGTCCCTACAGAAAAGCTAGAAGTCATAGAGGCTACTGAGTTTGGCAGCAAATTTAACTTTGAATACAAGGATATGAAAATGTCTGATTTAGAAATCCAACTTATTGGAGCCCATCAAACACAAAATGCTGCAACAGCATTGACAACAATATTGGCCCTTAAAAAAGAAGGACTTATTTCTACATCAGAAGAAGCTATTAGAAAAGGTTTGAAAGGAACAAAATGGAGTGGAAGATTAGAAGTCTTAAGAAGGAAGCCAACGTTCTTAATAGATGGAGCACACAATATTCAAGGCATACAGGCGCTTAAAAGGACTTTAAAAGATATATTTAAATATGATAAGTTAATACTTGGAATTGCCATATTAGCAGATAAGGATGTAGACCATATGATAGAAGAACTGGTGCCAATTGCAGATAAGATAGTAGTTACTGAAGCTAATATATTTAGGGCAATGAAGGCAGAGGATCTAGCAGCAAAGATTGAAAAAATAAATAATAGTGTAATCGTAGAAAATAATATAGAAAAGGCAGTACAAAAAACCTTTGAACTGGCAAGTGAAAATGACCTTATTGTATTCTCAGGCTCACTTTATTTAATTGGAGATGTGAGGACCATAGTAAAAAATATGAATTAATTATATTTATGCTTCCTATTGAATAGAATAATAATATATTCTATTCAATAGGGAGTGAGTAATATTGTATTAGAATTTAGACCGTTTAAAAGATTAGATGATAAAGAATTACTTGAAAAAACCTTTGGCAAGATTAAAGAAATAAAGCAAATACCTTATGAGTATGATGAATATAGATATATGCTGCAAATGACAACACTTAACAGCTTAATAAAAGAAACGAAGTTAAGGGGATTAGTAGTTGAAAAAGATTTAATAATTAAAAATATATTTATTGATTGGAAATAGATGCAACTAGCATCTATTTTTTTTCTAATTATCCTACCTTATCACCAAAATAAACTAAAAGCATAAACTGATATATAAGCGAAATAGGAGAGGTGATAAATTTGGAGTTGCTTGAAAATAAGCTCGTAGTGGCAAATACAGGTAGTGATTCAATATCAATAATTAATATTGATACTTACAGTTTATCAGATACTATATTTCTCTGCGAATTAACTAAAGTTAAAGAGAAAACAACTTCAAATGGACCATTTATAGGGCCTCACCATATATGCTTTAACAATGATAATATTATTTATTCTGCAAACTCCTATAATAATAGCGTATATAAAATAAATATTGATACAAAAAAAATAGAGGACATGGTTTATGTAGGCAGTTTTCCTAGCCATTTAGTCCTTCACAATGGCTATATATACGTTACGAATAGCGACTCAAATTCAATATCTATAATAGAAGAAAAGGGATTTAATATAATAGAAAACATTTCTGTTGGTGAAAGACCCCATGATATAAAACTCGACAAAATAAATAACAAGCTATATATTTCAAATAACAGTGGCTATAGTATAGATATAATTGATTTAAACATAAATATTCAAAATAGAATTCAATTAAAATATAATCCAGTTCATATTTTAATTGAAGATGACATCATATTTGTATTGTCTCCACCTTCAAATGGCATGATAGATAGTAAGTTAGTATTATATTCTTTGAAGGACCAAAAAATATTTAAAGAAATTAATGTACAAGGTGTTATAGTGGATTTAGTTACTTTGGAAGATAAAAAAACAGCTTATGTAACAAATGTGGAGGATGGTAATTTATATGAGATTGACTTACTGCAATGTAAAATCAAATCTGTTCATTTCATAGGTGGGATGCCAAACAATATCATAAGAAGAAATGATGAATTTTTTATTTCTGATGCATTAAATAATAGGATTGCAATTTTTAATTATAAACAGGGCAGAATAATAAGTAGTATAAATGTAGGTATTGAACCTAATGGCTTAATAATAATTTAACCATGGGAGGCACAAATGAAAGAAAAGCAATGGTATAAAATGAACATAGAAGAACTAAAAGAAGAATTGAAAGTAGAACCAAGCACTGGACTAGACAAAGAAGAAGTTGAAGAGAGAAAAAAACAATTTGGCGAAAATATGATACAGACAAAAGAAAAAAAGTCTTTATTAACGATGTTTACAGAACAGTTTAAGGATTTTATGGTAATCATTCTAATCATAGCATCGATAATATCAGGATTTTTAGGAGAAATAAGCGACACTATTATCATTATATTAGTAGTTCTACTAAATGCATTTTTAGGAGTTATTCAGGAAAATAAAGCTGAAAAATCCATGGAGGCGCTAAAGAGCCTTTCTTCGCCTACGGCAAAAGTAATGAGAGATGGAAAGGTTATAGAATTAAAATCTAAAGATGTAGTACCAGGAGATATTCTAATTATAGAAGCCGGTGACTTTGTTTCAGCAGATGGTGTTATTATTGAGAGCGCAAGCCTTATGATAGAAGAATCTTCTCTTACAGGAGAATCTGTACCTGTTGAAAAAAACATCCAAACCATAGAAGGAGAGGACATCCCTTTAGGAGATAGAAAAAACTTTGCATATACTTCTAGTTTAGTGACTAATGGGCGAGGAAAAATTATTGTAACAGATACTGGAATGAATACTGAACTCGGGAAAATAGCTGAAATGATAGAGAGCCAGGATGAAATGAGAACACCACTGCAAGCTAAGCTAGACGAACTAGGAAAACTACTTGGAGTAGGTGCAATAGTAATTTGCACTGTCATATTCTTTATTGGCTTTTTACAAAACAGACCTGTTATAGATATGTTTATGACATCTGTATCTCTTGGAGTTGCTGCAATTCCAGAAGGACTTCCTGCCATAGTAACCATAGTGTTGTCAATTGGAGTCCAAAACATGATTAAAAACAATGCCATTATTAGGAGACTGCCTGCAGTTGAAACCTTGGGAACTGCATCTGTAATATGCTCTGATAAAACAGGTACACTAACACAAAATAAAATGACAGTAACTAAAATTTACACATATGGCAGACTAGTAGATATAAATGATGCAGATATTAATAATAGAGCAGAATTAACTGCCATTACTATAGGTTTATTATGTAATGACGCATCAATAGAAGAGGATAAGGGTGAAAGAAACGCTCTTGGAGATCCAACGGAAGTAGCTTTAATAGTTGCTGCAAAGCAGCATGGGTTACTAAAAAAAGAGCAAGAGGATTACTTTAAAAGAGTAGGAGAAATTCCATTTGACTCTGACAGAAAATTAATGACTACTATAAACACTTATGAAAGAACCCACAGAATATTTACTAAAGGTGCATTAGATGTTTTATTAGAGCGTTGCAATAAAATACTAATTGAAGAAGATGTTGTTCAGCTGACTGGAGATATGATTGAAGAGATAAAAAAAGTAAATGAGGAGCTATCATCAGAAGCATTAAGAGTATTGGCTCTTGCTTATAAGGACATATCTAATATTCCAGATACTATTAATTCAGAGGAAGTGGAAAGAGATTTTATTTTTGTGGGAATGCAAGGAATGATTGATCCTCCTAGGGAAGAAGTCAAGTTAGCTGTAAAGAGGAGTAAAGAAGCAGGTATAAGACCTATTATGATAACGGGAGACCATAAAATAACTGCAATGGCCATAGCAAAAGAACTTGGAATTTTGGAAGGAAATCAAGAAGCTATTGAAGGTAGAACTTTAGAAAGTATGAGTGAAGATGAGTTATTTAATAGCATAGAGAAGTATTCAGTTTACGCAAGAGTATCTCCTGAACATAAAGTAAGAATAGTAGAGGCATGGCAGAAGAAAGAGAAGATAGTAGCTATGACAGGTGATGGAGTTAATGATGCTCCTGCACTTAAAAGAGCAGATATAGGCTGTGCCATGGGAATAACGGGCACTGACGTGTCAAAGGAAGCTGCAGACATGATACTGACAGATGATAACTTTGCAACTATAGTTGCTGCTGTAGAAGAGGGAAGGACAATATTTGATAATATTAAGAAATCCATACATTTTTTATTATCCTGTAACTTAGGAGAAATAGTAACACTGTTTGTATCAATTATATTAAAATTGCCTATACCTTTATTACCTATACATATTTTATGGATTAATTTAATAACAGACAGCCTTCCAGCTTTAGCACTAGGAGTTGATCCTGCAGAACATGATATTATGAAAAGAAAACCTAGAGACCCTAGAAAAAGTATTTTTACTCATGGTCTTGGTTATATGCTTGCTTTAGAAGGAATGTTGATTGGTATACTTACATTAGTTGCTTTTATTATCGGAAGCAATGAAAGCTTAACTGTTGGAAGGACTATGGCATTTACTACCTTAGCCTTATCCCAGTTAGTTCATACACTAAACGTAAGATCAATAGATAAATCTATTTTAAAGATTGGATTGTTTACAAATAGAAGTTTAATATGGGCAAATTTAATTTCTTTTATACTGATGATAATTATAGTAATAATTCCTTCTTTAAGAGCAATATTTAAACTTGCAATGTTGACTCCAGTTCAATGGGGAATAGTTATAGGACTTTCCTTTGCAATTCTAATAGCTGTAGAGTTAGTTAAAGCAATGAGGAGTGTTAAAAACAAATAGCCTGCATCTAGCAGGCTATTCATCTATCAACAAATCAAATATTTTTTTATAGATTTCGTGAGGATTTTCCTTCCAATTGTTACATATCATTTTGGCTTGTTTGTTTGAAACAACGTTTAGAGACATGCTAAATAGAGTTATATCTTTTTCTATTACTTTAAGGTTTACAATATATTCAGAATCATTCTTTTTATAATAGTTTCCTACAATTTGGCTATCCTTTACCATTTCTTCTTTTTTCTTTTGATACTTTTTATCTATTTCTTCTTTTAGCGCTAGAGGTATCCTGTCATTAAAAAAGACTAGAGTATCTTTTCCTGCCTTTGACAAATGATAATATTCCTGACCATCCTTAGTAGAGAACTCAATGAATTTAGAACTTACAAGCTCGCTTATAAATTGCTGAGCTAGAAAATAATTCATGTAATTATTTTCTAATAAAAATTGAGTAATCTCTGAATTATTCATAGGGATTTCAGCATTATCTAGTATGTATAAAATAAGAAGCTTATACTGTGCTAATTCTTTACTATTATCAATAAACATATTAATCACCTTCTAAACTCTACATAGTATATTTTTTAAGACAATAAGTATTTATACATCTGATAATGTATTACATAAATTAAAGTACAACATAAAACAATTATATCATAAAAAAAAGAGAAGCGGTATCATGACCACTTCTCTTTTTTTATATTATTTATTTGCCTGCTAAAGTTCTTTGTGCTTGCTCAACTAATCTCTTAGTCATATAACCGCCAACGTATCCGTTTTGTCTTGAGCTTAAGTTTCCTTTATCTATGCTTTCATAGTTAGTTAATCCTAGTTCGCTAGCGATTTCAGTTTTCATTTGATTTAAAGCCATTCTTGCTTCAGGAACAACTATTCTATTTGATCTTGCCATGTTTTTCCCTCCAAATAGATTTTTATATTACAACATCATTTTGATGTTGTAATATTAATATAACCTGCAACCGCAACCTATATGCTAGTAATTAATACTAACAAAGGATAGTATATAGGAAATATTCACAAGATTTAACATTTTTAAAAAACGATTTTTAAGTTACTTATACTAATATTATTTCTATATAAACCTATACTTATTATGATTTAGCTTACAAAAAAGATTACATGTCATGGTTTCGTAAATGTAACCGAATTGTCATTAATACAATATGGATTATCTGATATATTTAAAATATAATTATATAGTAGCTATCATTTATTAGTTCAGAAACTACTACAAAGGAGGAGAAGAATATTGAAAAATTCTTTCAAATTTATTTCAATTGCACTGATTATTTTTTTGTTTTTATCAGGATGCTCTGGAAATACTAACAAAACAAGTGCAGATAATACTCAAGTTTCAGACGATAAGATTCAACAAGATAATGGAGAAGAAGTAGGGAATAATGTAAATAAGCAACAAGAAGCTGTTAAAGAAAATCACAGCATTGACCCAAAGGAAAAAATTGATTTAGCACTTAAACCAAATGAAGCAGGGCAAATAATGGTGCTCATGTATCATAATATAGGAGAAGAAGAGTCAGAATGGGTTAGAACTGTTGAAAATTTCAAAAAAGATTTAAAAACACTTTATGAAAAAGGCTACAGACCAATTAGTCTTGAGGATTTTGTTAATAATAATATTAATGTTGAAGCGGGACTCACACCAGTTGTTATTACTTTTGATGATGGAAATCAAAACAACTTTAATATAATAGAAAAGGATGAAGAAAAGAAAGTTGATCCAAGTTGTGCAGTAGGTATTTTAGAGGAATTCAATAAAGAACATCCAGATTTTCAGCTAAAAGCAACCTTTTTTGTATTTGGCTCAAACCCTTTTAGACAACAGGATTTATTAGAATATAAGTTAAATTACTTAGTTGAAAAAGGCTTTGATATAGGTAATCATACTTTAGAGCATAACGATATGTCTAAGATTAACGATGCCAATAAAATTCAAAAAGTTTTAGGAGAACAGGCAGCATTTTTAGAAAGCTTTGTGCCTAATTATAAAGTAAATACCTATGCCTTAAGCTACGGTGCAAGACCTAAAGATAAATCATTATATCCATTGCTTCAAAAAGGAGAATATGAAGGAAAGGCTTACGAGAATATTGCAGTATTAAATGTTGGCTGGGATCCATCAGTATCACCTATAGATAAAAAATTTGATCCTTATGCTATACATAGAATAAGGGCAAGTGAAACTAAAGTAGATGGCGTTGGATTATATGATTGGCTTGCAGTATTTGATAAAAATCCAGAGAGAAGATATATAAGCGATGGTAATCCTGACATTGTGACTGTTCCAAAGAAGTTTGAAGAAAAAGTGGATAAAGAAAGGTTAAGCGGTAAAGAACTTTATATTTTTGAGGAGTAGGGTTTCCTACTCCTTTAATATTCTTTGAGAAATCTTCAACAATATAGAAGAAAAAGGAAGCAAAATAATAGTAGTTACTACATTGAAAATTGTATGAGCATTAGCTATTTGTCTAGCAGGATTATCAGGAGATAAATTAACTACAAATGCAGCAAAATAATCAATAAAAAAACAAAAAATGAGAACACCAAATATATTAAATAAAACATGTACCAAAGCCGCTTGCTTACCAACCTTATTAGTTGCAAAACTGCCAACAACAGTATCTACACAAGTGCCGATGTTTTGACCCAAGATAATAGGAATTGCCGAGTTTATACTAATTATATTACTAGCAGTCATAATTTGAAGAATAGTAATGCCTGTGGTGCTACTCTGAATAATAGCAGTAAGCATAAATCCTGCTAATATAGACATGCCTTTACTATGGCTCAGGTACTTTATAAGGTCAAAAAAGAACTTAGTAGATTTAATTCGAGATATGGAGTAAGTAATTACATCCATACCAGCAAAGATTAAAGCTAGGCTTAATATGGTTTTCCATATTATGTGATGTTTTTTTCTTTTTAAAATAATCATTAACAGCAACCCTATAATAAAAAGATATACTGAAAGGTTTTGTACTTTAAAGGCTACTAGCTGAGCAGTAAAAGTGGTTCCTATATTTGCTCCCATTATTATTGGAACAGCATTATATATGCTCAATAAATTACCATGGACCAAGCTAATAACAATAATAGTAGTAGCACTGCTACTATGAAGAAGAGCAGTGACCATGATACCAATGAAAACGCCACCGATTTTACTAGATGTAATTTTATTTATTTTGTATTTTATTTTATAGGATATAATTTTCTCAAAAGATTTCGACATTAGCCTTATACCTGATAAAAATAGAGTTAATCCCCCAGAAATTCCTAAAAGTGAAATGAAATAAATATTTTGCAACAAAATAAATTCCTCCTAATATGACTGTTTTCAAGCATATATTTAATATATATGCTTGCTTTTTCTTGCTAACACAAAAAAGGATTAAGCCATAAATAAACCATTTAGTTTTAGCCATACAAATGGTTTATTTATTACATAATTACAAATAATAATTATGATTTAAAAACTATAGAGAGGTGAAACAATGGAAAAGAGGCTTAATACTTCAGAATTAAAGAAAGAAATAAAAAGTTTTTTAAATGAGCACAAAACAGCTACATTAGCCACATGTGGGAGTAATATTCCTAGATGTAGTCCAGTACATTATTTTACGGGAAATGAGATGGATTTGTATGTAATATCTGCTGGAGGAGATAAATTCAACAACATTCAAGAGAATCCTAATGTCTGTCTACTAGTAGATACTGATTATTTAGATTACAGAAAAATAAAGGGAGTACAGGTATTTGGGCAGGCACATACTAGTTTAAAACATTCAAATCTTATAGACGAAGCTCTTAGATTTTCACCAGACTGGCAGCAATTAGAAAGGGAAAAAGATAATATAAATGTTATTAAAATAGTGTCAGAGGAAATAGTCTATTTAGATGCATTAAATGGGGATAGAACAAAGCAAATCCTAAAAAATGATGAGGTCATAGAAAAACAAGATAGAGTATTATCTATTCATTAAGCTGTGGATTCCACAGCTTTTTTGTTTATAATTGTTGGATATAGCTTATGCCAAGACTATATTTATCAACTAATCCTAGTATAAGGATATATTAATCATTTCAAATGAAGGAAAATAGTAGTGAGTTATATAATAAAGAGATAAAAAACACATCAGTTACAATTTTAACCGATGTGTTTTTATTTGTACGCCTCTAAATAACTTTCTCCAGAAAAGCTCTCGTTCTACTCTCTTTTGGATTTGTAAAGATAATTTCAGGTACATCTTCTTCAACAATTTTACCACCATCCATAAAGATAACTTTATCTGCTACCTCTCTAGCAAAACTCATTTCATGTGTCACAATTACCATAGTCATTCCTTCATTGGCAAGGCCCTTTATAACATTTAGAACTTCGCCAACAAGTTCAGGATCAAGAGCTGAAGTAGGTTCATCAAATAACATAATATTAGGATTCATAGCAAGAGCTCTTGCAATAGCTACTCTCTGTTTTTGACCACCAGATAACTTGGCAGGATAATAATCTATTTTATCAGCAAGTCCTACCTTCGTTAAAAGTTTTTTTGATCTTTCAAGAACTATATCACTGTCTTCTTTTTTCACAGTTAGAGGTGCTATCATAACATTCTCTAGAGCTGTTTTGTGAGGAAACAAATTAAAATTTTGAAAAACCATACCCATTTTCATGGTTATCCTTCTCATGCTTTTTTTATTTTTATAATCCATAAGTTCATCTTCAACTATTATTTCCCCCTTATTAACCTCTTCAAGATTATTTAGGCATCGTAGAAAAGTGCTTTTGCCCGAACCAGAGGGACCAATGATAGCTAATACTTCACCTTTTTTTATATTTACACTTATATTCTCAAATACAACCAAATCATCAAATTTTTTAGTTATATTCTTAGTTTTAATCATATACATTAAATCACTCCTTACTATACATATTTTGATAATCTCTTCTCAATAATAGAAAATACACCTGTAAAGATTGATGTCATTAATAAATATAATAGAGCTGCAGCTATTAGCATTTCTGTATATTTAAAAGTAGTAGAGGAAATTTGTACCGCACTTCTCATAAGCTCCACCATAGCAATTGTAGAAACAAGTGATGTATCTTTGAGCATAGAAATAAATTCATTTCCTACAGGAGGTATAATAACCCTAAATGTTTGAGGTAATATTATTCTTCTCATTGTTTGAAAATATGTGAAGCCTAATGCTTTTGATGCTTCAAACTGACCCTTATCAATAGAAATAATACCACATCGAATTATTTCAGCCATATATGCGCCACAATTTAAGCTAAGACCAATAATAGCAGCACTAAACGGAGATAGGCTAATTCCCATCATGGGTAGGGAGTAATAAAAAAAGAATAATTGTAATATTATTGGTGTGCCTCTGAAAATCCACGTATAAGATGCAGCAACCCAAAGCATTATCCTGTTTCTAGATAATTTGAATAGTGCTGTTATTACCCCTAAAAAGGTCCCTAAGAATAAAGTTATAATAGTAAGCTGTATAGTCATAACACTACCTTGTATTAAAAAAGGTAATTTTTTAATAGTAAAACTAATATCCAATCTTCTCACCTCAGTCCAAGTCACATCCCCTAGTATCGATCTAATATTAAGGAACATAATCAATATTACTTATAGTAATCTGTTTTAAACCATTTTAAAGATATTTTCGAAAGAGTACCATCTACTTTCAAATCATCAATAGCTTTTTGAATCGCATTTATAAGTACAGTATCTTCTTTCCTGAAGCCTATTCCAAAAGGCTCTTCGTTTAATTTACCAATAACATAATATTTATTTGCGTCTAAGCCTGCATAATATCTACCTACTTGATCATCAGCGACTACAGTATCAATTCTCTTAGCCTTTAGATCCATAAGAGCTTCAGTTACCTTATTGTATTTTTTCACTTCTTTAACTCCATTGATTTTATTTGCTGCAAATTCACTGGTAGATCCAAGCTGAACGCCTATTACTTTATCCTTTAAATCCTCAGAGCTTTTTATAGAAGTATTGTCCTTGTTAATAATTATTATTGGTCCTCCAGCAATATATGGTTTACTATAGCCAATTTCCTTCTTTCTCTCTTCAGTTATACTTAAGGCGGATATTATCATATCAAATTTGCCTGATTTAAGTGCAGGTAAAATACCATCCCAAGCAGTTGTAACCCATTCTACATTCATTCCTAATTTTTGCCCAATAGCATTACCAAAATCAATATCAAAACCAACTAAAGAATTTGTATCATCTCTAAACTCCATGGGAGGATATGCATCATCAAGACCAATAGATATCTTCCCTGCATTCTTAACTTTATCGGGTAACATAGCATATATACTATCATTTTTCTTTACCGAAGCGATTATATCTTCGTTAGTTGAATTTGAAGATGTGCTATTTGATTCATTCCCACAGCCTACAAATAATGAAGTGATAACTACAATTAAAAGTGTAATAAATAGATTTTTTTTCATAATGATTAACCCCCATATGCATATTAATTTATTGTTATGATTATATATAAATAGTTTTGATTATGCAATACATTTTTATTGAAATAACTTTCTGCTTTATTTATAATCATGCAATAAATAATTGTTGAATAAATATAAATTTTGGGGTATAATTACACCATGAAAAATAAAGCGGTAAAATGCACGCATATAACATATCTGTTAATATAACAATAGCAATAAGTAAATGTAATTCTTATAATATTATTAAATTCATTTGCATATTTTTGTATATATTGTATTAGCAAAAATGACATATAAATATGTTCATCTGATAATCTAAACATAATTCTTTAATGAATTAATAGTAATTTTATGTATATGTATGCATAATATGACTAACTGAAAGGAGAAAAAATAATTATGAAAGAAAAAGTTGTTTTAGCGTACTCTGGAGGATTGGATACATCTATAATAGTGCCATGGTTGAAGGAAAACTATGATTTTGAAGTTATAGCTGCTTGTATGGATGTAGGACAAGGAGATGATATGGAAGAGATAAAGAAGAAAGCCATAAATTCAGGAGCATCCAAAGTATATGTTGAGGATTTAAAAGAAGAGTTTGTAACTGAGCATCTCTTTAAAGCTATAAAGGTGGAAGCTGTATACGAAGGGAGATATTTTCTTGGAACAGCCCTAGCTAGACCTTTGATGGCTAAAAAACTTGTAGAAATAGCACATGCAGAAGGTGCTAAATATATAGCTCACGGTTGTACAGGTAAAGGTAATGATCAGGTAAGATTCGAAGTTGGAATTGCATGCTTTGATCCTGAAATAAAGATAATAGCACCATGGAGAATATGGAATATTAAATCCAGAGAAGAAGCTATTGATTATGCTACTGAAAGAGGTATAGGCCTTACTGTAACAAAAGAAAAAATTTACTCAAGAGATAAAAATCTATGGCACTTAAGTCATGAAGGCGGAGATCTGGAAGATTTAAAGAATGAGCATAAGCAAGAAATGTATCAGATGGTAACTCCTCCAGAACTAGCAAAAGATGAACCTACTTATGTAGAAATATATTTTGAAAATGGTATTCCCGTAAAATTAAATGGAGAAAAAATATCACCTGTAGAGCTTATTGAAAAATTAAATATTATCGGTGGTAAAAATGGAATAGGGATCGTTGATATGTTAGAAAATCGACTTGTCGGTATGAAGTCTAGAGGAGTTTATGAAACCCCAGCAGGAACAATACTTTATTCAGCTCATAAGGAAATCGAAGGTGCAACATTAGAAAAAGATACTCTTCACTATAAGAGATTTATGGCTGAAAAATATGCTGAGCTCGTATACAACGGATTATGGTTTTCAACTTTGAGAGAATCTATAGATGCTTTTGTTGAAACTACTCAGAAAAATGTTACTGGCTCTGTTAAGTTAAAGCTTTATAAAGGAAATATTATGGTGGCTGGAATAACTAGTCCATATGCTTTATACGATGAAGGCATATCTTCCTTTGGAGCTAGTGACTTATATAGCCATAAAGATTCTGAGGGTTTTATAAATCTATTTGCTCTTCCGTATAAAATTCATGCCATGGTTAATAAAAAGAAGTAAGTTGAATTATAAAATACAATAACTAGGGGTGGTCATTGAGTATGAAATTATGGGGCGGAAGATTCATAAAAAGTGAAAGCAAGCTAATGGAGGACTTTAATAGTTCCTTAGGCTTTGATAAAAAACTATATAAAGAGGACATAGCTGGAAGTAAGGCTCATGTGAAGATGTTGGTAAAGTGTAATATTTTAAGTTCCTCAGAAGGTGAGCTAATTCTCTCTGGGTTAGAATCAATCTTAAGTAAAATTGAAGAAGGCAAACTCCCCATTGACGGAGACTACGAAGACATACACAGCTTTATAGAAGCCAATCTTATTATGGAAATAGGCGAAACAGGAAAAAAGCTGCATACTGCTAGAAGCAGAAATGATCAGGTAGCTTTAGATATGAGACTCTATGCGAAAAACAAAGCTAAGGAGATTGTTCTTTATGTAGAAGAACTTCAACAAATAATTTTAAAGCTTGGACAGGAAAACAACGTCATAATGCCAGGATATACACATCTTCAAAGAGCTCAAGTAGTTACCTTTAAGCATCATATTATGGCTTATTATAATATGTTTAATAGAGATAAGAAGAGAATATTAAACTCTATAGAAATAATGGATGAAAGTCCCCTTGGCTGCTGCGCACTTGCTGGAACCACATATAACACAAATAGAGACTTTACAGCGAAGGAACTAGGTTTTAAGAAGCCTGTTGATAATTTTTTAGATGGTGTAAGCGATAGGGATTATCTAATAGAATTATGCTCAGATTTTTCTCTAATAATGATGCACTTAAGTAGGCTTAGTGAGGAATTGATACTATGGAGTAGTAAAGAATTTGATTTTATATCAATTGATGATGAGTATTCTACAGGTAGCAGTATAATGCCTCAAAAAAAGAATCCTGATGCAGCAGAGCTAATTAGAGGAAAAACAGGAAGAGTATATGGTTCCCTAATATCTTTACTTACAACTATGAAAGGAATTCCTTTAGCATATAACAAAGATATGCAAGAGGATAAAGAACAGTTTTTTGATTCAATAGATACTGTGATGAGTTGCATAAAGATAATGGGTTATATGCTTAAAACCTTAAAAATAAAAAGGGAAAATATGATTAATGCAGTAAAGAAGGGTTTTCTAAATGCCACTGAGGCAGCTGATTATCTTGTTAATAAAGGAATGGCTTTTAGAGATGCTCATGGAGTAGTAGGTTCAATTGTTATATTCTGCGAAGAAAAAAACACTTCAATAGAGGACTTAAGTCTTGAAGAATTGAAATTGTTTTGCAATTTATTTGATAAAGACCTTTACTCTTTTATTGATTATGAAAACACCTTAAAAAGAGGTATAAAAAAGGAGTTACTATAAGCTGTGGATTCCACAAGAGACAAAAAACACATCAGTTAGAATTGCAATTGATGTGTTTATTTTTGTAAATTTGTTACTGCAATTTAATCCTATGACTAGCAACAAATCTTTCTATTCTTTTCAGAGCTTCAATAATATTACTCATAGAAGATGCATAACAAGCCCTTATAAATCCTTCTCCACATTCTCCAAAAGCATTTCCAGGAACTACGAGCACTTTTTCTTCCCTAAGAAGTTTCTCGCAGAATTCATCAGAGGTCATGCCTGTTGGTTTGATACTTGGGAATACATAAAAAGCTCCTAAAGGTTCAAAACAGTCTAAACCTATTTTTCTAAAACCATCAACAAGGACTCTTCTTCTTCTGTTATATTCCTTAACCATTTCTCGAACGCTATGTTCACTATTTCTTAAAGCTTCAATAGCAGCGTATTGAGAAACTGTTGGAGAACACATTATAGCGTATTGATGTATTTTTTTCATTGCATCAATTAAAATTGGATGCCCACATGCATATCCAAGTCTCCAACCTGTCATTGCATAGGCTTTAGAAAAACCACTAATGACTATGGTTTTATCCCTCATTTCTGGAAAACTTGCTATAGAAACATGTTCTCCAGAGTACGAAAGTTCTGCATATATTTCATCAGAAATCACAATTACTTCTTTATCTTTCAATACTTCAACAATTTTACTGAGCTCTTGCCTAGTCATTATAGCTCCTGTTGGATTATTAGGGAATGGGATTACGACTACTTTGGTTTTTGGAGTAATAGATTCTTCCAACATTTTAGGTGTAAGTTTAAATTCATCTTCTGCCCTGAGATTTAAGGCCTTCGGAGTAGCACCTGTAAAAGTTGTACATCCTTTATAAGCAACAAAACTTGGCTCTGGAATAATAACTTCATCTCCAGGACCCACTAAAGCTCTAAGTGCAATGTCTATTCCTTCACTGCCGCCAACAGTAACTACTATTTCATTTTCAGGATTGTATGAAAGATTAAATCTTCTATTTAAATACTTAGATATTTCATTACGCAGTTCAATAAAACCTGCATTTGAAGAATAATGAGTATGCCCTTCTTCAAGAGAGTATATTCCTGCTTCTCTTATATTCCAAGGAGTGACAAAGTCTGGTTCTCCTACTCCTAAAGATATTACATCATCCATTTCATTAATCATGTCAAAATATTTTCTTATACCAGATGGAGGCATATTTTTTACATTATCTAAAATCATGTTTTCTAATGCCGTGTCTTCTAATATCGTATTTCCTAATGTCATATAATCAATACCTCCCTTTTATCTATTTGTTTCGGTTTAAATATTGTGCCGTGTTCCTTATATTTTTTAAGGATGAAATGTGTAGCTGTACTAAGAACATATTCTTGCACTGCCAGTTTTTGAGATACAAAAAGAGCTACTTCCTTCATGGTTTTCCCTTCAACAATAACAGTTAAATCAAAGCCGCCTGACATTAAATAGCAAGCCTTAACCTCTGGGAAATTATATATTCGTTCTGCTACCTTATCAAATCCAGCTCCTCTTTGTGGAGTGATTTTTACTTCTATTAGAGCAGTAACAGTATCCTTGCCAGTATTCTCCCAATTTATTAGTGTAGTAATCCCAGCTATTATGCTTTTTTCTTCATAGTCCCTTATGGCTTCTCTTACTTCCTCTATTGTTTTTCCTGTCATTAATGCAATTTCTTCATCACTATACCTACTATTTTTTTCTAATACTTCTAAAATCTCATCCATTTTAAATACCTCCATATAAAAAAATAAATCCTTCATCCACACAAAGGGACGAAGGACACTGTTTCGCGGTACCACCCTAA
>CAZUFW010000012.1:0-45398 GCA_964619895.1 uncultured Clostridia bacterium
ATATTCTCCTAAATATTGGTCTAATAATACTAAGTCAATGTCCTTATTATTTATTAGCTCTAAACCTTCTGGTACATTAGGCGTACAGTACACATTGTAACTATCTTCTAAGGCAAATCTTAAGGCAGTCAGTATAGAAGGTTCATCATCAATTACTAATATATTATACATTTTAGTAAACCTCCTCTTTTGATGCATTAGTATCATCATTAGTTGGTGGAGTGGCTGGCAAGCTAATTGTAATAGTGGTGCCTACTCCTTCTGAACTATCTATATTAATATCCCCTTTATTTTCCTTTACAAGCTGATGCGTTATGGATAAACCTATTCCATATCCATATTTTTTCGATGTGAAGAAAGGGTCAAATACTTTATTTAAAATATCCTGTGACATTCCACACCCATTATCAGCTATAGTAATAATAGCCTTCTCTCCCTCTATACTGCCTGTTATAGAAATTACACCCTTTTCTTTTATTGCATCTATACTATTTAAAAGAATATTTATCATAATCTGTTTAAATTGAGATGTATCTGCCCAAAATTCTATATCCGTTCCAGTTTCTTTTACCATAATCTTTTTTTCATTTAACTTCTGCTTTAAAAGAACTAATATCTCTGAAAGAATATCTTTTAGAATGTTTTTTTCAGGTACAGGAACTTTAGGCTTAGAATAGTCTAAAAGTGTGCTTACTAAACTATTTAGTCTATTTATTTCCTTAGGTACTATCTTTATGAGTTCTTCTACAAACTCGTGATTATCTACTTTATCAGGTAACATGTCTATAAAAACCTTTATGGATGTAAGAGGGTTTCTTAGTTCATGGGCAATCCCTGACGATAGCTTACCTAAAGCCTTCATCTTATCGTCATGTTTTGCTGCTTCATATAATTCTTCTATTTTTTTTGTTCTATTTGCAACTTCTTCTTTCAAGCTTCTATTCCAATATATAATGATTACCATTATTATTGATGCTATTAGCAAAACTAACAATGATATGTAAAGAAGTTTCTGCCACTTTCTACCTGACTCTAATATATCTTCTCCAAACCATTTTTTGTAGATTTTATCATAGGTTCCATTTTTCTTTATGCCATCTATGCCTTTATTTAGCAACTCTAATAGTTCCTTGTCTCCCTTTTTAACAGATGAGCAATACTGGGTAACATACATAGGCTCTCCAACTATTTTTACTTCCCCTGCTAAGCCCTTTTTTTGAATATAATAAATTCCTGTTAGTCTATTGCCCATAAAGGCTTCAACTTCACCTGAAAATAATGCATCTAAAGCTTCCATCTGATTTTCTTTTTCTATTGGGATTATATCTGGTACCTTAGCTAATATCTCGTCTGTTACGTCTCCTGATTGAAATGAAACTTTTACTCCTGCTAAATCCTCTAGTCCAGTTATATGAGTTGTATTCTTCATTACAAATATATTCTGAGAGTTTATAACAAGCTCTTGTGTGAAATCAAACATTTCTTCACGCAAAGGAGTTTTTATCATACCTTGTATAGCGTCTATTTCTCCTTGATGCAAAAGATAAATGGCCCTCTCCCATTTCATTGGTATTAGCTCTATATCTATACCTAGTTCAATTGCTACAGCTCTCATTATATCTACATTAAAGCCCCTATAGTTCCCGTCTTTATCCATAAACTCATAAGGAGGATAATTGTTATCTCCACCTATTCTAATTACTCTGCCTGTTAAACTTGTTTCACCTATGCCATAGGCTAAAGTAGGTAATGAAAGTATTGCAATAATTAATATAAATATTATTATATTTTTTTTCGAAAACAATTAATATCACCTCGGGGTCAGGCTTTTATAATTTTATATCTCACAATACTATTTTTTATCCTATAATTATTTTAGCTAATAATAGTGTTTAATATTACAATAACATATAGTAACAAGGCCCAAAAATTATTTAAAGGGAGCACTATGGCTCCCTTATCCTTATTTATTACTCTAACATTAATTTCTCTAGTAGCAATGGTTCAATATATTCTCCATCCTTGTATGCTCTCATGTTGCCTCCAGAGATTTCATCTATTAAAACAATTTGATTATCTTCTCCTACTCTTCCAAACTCAAACTTAATATCATATAACTCTATATCTTTTTTTGCTAACTCTTCCTTTATTATATTAGCAATTTTCTTAGTCAAATCTTTTAGTGTCCTATACTCATCTGATGATAGAATCCCTAACATAGTAAGGGCATCTTCAGTTATAAGAGGGTCTTGGCGATGGTCGTCTTTAAGTGTGAATTCTACATAGGCATCTAGTGGTTGTCCTTCTTCTGCATAAGCACCGTATCTGCGAATGAAGCTTCCTACTGCTTTATAACGGCAAATTACTTCAAGTCCTTTTCCAAATAACTTTGCAGGTTTAACAGTCATAGTTGTTTCTTCTAAATTTGAATCTATATAATGTGTAGGGATTCCTTTTTCTTTTAAAATTTCAAAGAAAAATCTAGTCATCTTAAGACCTGCTCTTCCTGAACCTTCGATTGATAAGCCTACTGAATTGGCTCCTGGGTCAAATACTCCATTTTCTCCTGTTACATCGTCCTTGAACTTAAGCAAATAGTTTCCATCTTCTAATACATAGATATCCTTTGTTTTTCCTTTATAATAAACTTTCATAGCACCAGTCCTTTCTTTTTTTACTATCCCAATATCAGTTCTATATTGCATTCCGTCAAAATGTATTTTATTTATATTTTCATATACCTTTTTTCTTCCTTCATCTAGGCTATCTGATAATGTAGTCACAGCAAGTACTCTTCCACCATTTGTTTTTATCTCATTTTCTTTTTTAGTTCCTGCGTGAAATACTAGCACATCTCTGTCAACTTTTTCTAGTCCAGATATAGCCTTGCCTTTTCCATAGGTTTCAGGATATCCTGCTGATGCTAATACTGTGCAAATACATGATTTAGAACTCCATTTTAAGTCTTCCTGTGATATGGTTCCATCTATGGTCTTTAGAAAAATGTCTGCAATATCACTTTCTAGCCTTGGCAGTACTACTTCTGTTTCTGGATCACCAAATCTAACATTAAACTCCAATACCTTTGCTCCATTTGGAGTGATCATAAGACCTATAAAAAGTATTCCTTTAAAGTCTAGTTTTTCATTCTGCAACCCATCCAATACTTTATCTAATATTTCTACTTTTATTTCATCCATCAATTTTTCATCTAATATCTCGTTTGGAGAAATACAGCCCATGCCACCTGTATTAGGTCCTTCATCATTATCAAGGAGCCTTTTATGATCTCTTGCACTTTCAAGAGGTATTATTTTATTGCCAGCTACTAAGCACATGAGAGAAGCCTCTATTCCTTCTAGGAATTCTTCAATAATAATTTCATTACCTGCATCTCCAAATCTTTTGTTCTTCAGCATGCCTCTGAGAGCTTCATGAGCTTCTTCTTTGTCGCTGCATATAATTACTCCCTTGCCTGATGCTAAACCATCTGCTTTAATTACTAATGGAAAAGTAAATTCATCTAAGCCTTTTATGGCATTGTCAAGGTTATGGTATGCTGCATATTTAGCTGTTGGTATCCCGTATTTCAGCATAAATTCTTTTGCGAATTTTTTACTTCCCTCAAGCATAGCACCTTTCTTACATGGTCCAAAGATTTTGAGCCCTTTCTCATTAAACTTGTCTACAATTCCGTCTACTAATGGACCTTCTGGACCTACAATAGTTAAATCTATGCTTTCTTTTAGTGCAAATGCCAAGATAGTATCTATATCATCTAAATGTATATTTACACACTTTGCTATCTGACTAATGCCTCCATTTCCAGGTACAGCAAATATTTTAGATACTTTTTTACTTTGTAATAGCTTCCAAACTATTGCATGTTCCCTTGCACCACTGCCTATAACAAGTACCCTCATATTTTCACCTCTCATTAATAGTTTTTTGTAGATATGTGTCATTACCAGGGAAATATGTCGGAGTTAATGTTTAAAATGTCTAGTTCCAGTGAAAACCATTGTTATTCCATGCATATTTGCAGCGTCAATTGATTCCTTGTCGTTTATTGAACCTCCAGGCTGTATGATAGCAGTTATTCCAGCTTTAAAAGCTGCTTCTACACAATCAGAAAATGGGAAAAATGCATCTGATGCCATTACACTCCCCTTAGAATTTTCTTCACTTTGTTTTATAGCATTTTCTAATGCCCATATTCTACTGACTTGTCCTGGCCCTACTGCTACAGTTCTTTGGTCTTTAGCTAAAACAATAGCGTTTGACTTAGTATTCTTAACCACTTTCCACGCAAATAGCATATCTTCTAGTTCCTTGTCTGATGGTTTTCTATCAGTTACTACCTCTAGTTTTTCATAGAGACAGTTTTGATCTCTGTCTTGAACTAATATTCCTCCTAGAACTTTTTTCATATCATAGCTTGAATATTCATTTTTAAATATGTCAGGTACTGTTAAAAGTCTTATATTTTTCTTGGATTTTAGAATTTCTTGTGCTGATTCAGAATAGGAAGGTGCCATAACTAGTTCTATAAAAATTTCGTTTATGATTTTAGCTGTATTTTCATCTATCTCTCTATTTGCAGCAATTATTCCTCCAAATATAGATTGCTTATCTGCTTCATATGCTTTCTTAAAAGCTTCTTCTATAGTTTCTCCACTACCTACTCCGCACGGATTTCCATGCTTTACTGCTACAACAGTAGGCTTGTCAAATTCTTTTAAAATCTCTAATGCGCCATTGCCGTCCCCAATATTGTTATATGATAATTCTTTTCCATGAAGTTGTACTGCAGCTGATAAAGTACCCTTTGTCTCCAATATTTCAGTATAAAATCCAGCACTTTGATGAGGATTCTCCCCATACCTTAAGTCCTGCTTCTTTTCAAATGTAAGAGTAATAGTATCTGGGAAACTCATGCTTGTTTTTTTGTTGAAGTAGCTTGAAATCAAAGCATCATAACTGCTAGTATGTTGAAATACTTTTGCTGCTAAATATTCTTTGGTTTTTTCTGATACTTCACTACTATTTTCTAGTTCATTTATTACTGCATCATAATCCCTAGGATCTACTAATACAGTTACAAATCTATAATTTTTAGCTGCTGCTCTCAGCATTGAAGGCCCACCTATGTCGATATTTTCTATTATCTCTTCATGAGCGATTCCTTCTTTTAAGATAGTCTGTTTAAAAGGATATAGATTATTCACTACCATATCTATTGCCTGTATCCCAAGTTCATCCATAGTCTTTAGATGTTCTTTATTGTCTCTTAGAGCTAAAAGCCCACCATGTATCTTTGGGTGAAGTGTCTTAACCCTCCCATCAAAACATTCTGGAAAATTAGTAATACTAGATACATCTATAACATTAATTCCTGCTTCTATAAGTTCTCTTCTTGTGCCTCCTGTTGAAATAATCTCCCATCCCATATCAACAAGCTTTCTTGAGAATTCTACTATACCAGTTTTGTCATAAACACTAATTAATGCTCTTCTCATATTTTCACTCCCTAACAATAACTTTTCTGTCATTTACAATTATTTTTTCCTCACAATATAACCTTACTGCTTCAGTAAGAAGCACATGTTCCACATCCAACACTTTATTTTTGATGGACTCTACGTTATCCTGTTCACTTACCTCTACTGGTTTTTGAAATATTATAGGACCTGTATCTGCCCCTTCATCTACAAAGTGAACTGTTGCTCCTGTAACCTTTGCCCCGTATTCTAGTACGGCTCTATGGACTTTTTCTCCATAGTACCCTTTGCCGCAAAAGCTTGGGATTAAAGATGGATGTATGTTAATTATTCTATTTCTATATTCATTGATGAACTCGCTGCTTAATATTTTTAAATATCCTGCCAATACTACAAGTTGAATATCTCTCTTTTTTAGTTCCTCTAGAATTTTTCTGTTAAAGTCCATATCACTTAAAAAGTCTCTTCTATTTATGAAAATAGAGTCAATGCCGTTGTTCTTAGCTCGAACAAGTCCATAAGCATCTTTTTTGTCGGATATTACCACACAAATCTCGCCATTAATATCTCCTGAGTCTACATTGTTTATTAGGGTCTGAAGATTTGTACCGCTTCCAGATATAAGGACTCCAATCCTTACTGGTGACATATTGATACGCCTCTCTCTCCTTCAACAATCTCACCTATTACATATGCTTTTTCATTCTTAGTTCCTAAGAATTTTATTATGCTATCAGCATCTTTCTGCTCGACTGCCATTATGATGCCTATTCCCATATTAAAAGTAGAATACATCTCGTCTATTTTAATGTCCCCAAGTTTTTGCATTATCTTAAAAATAGGAGGAACTTCAACCTGTTTTCTATTTACTACAGCTCTAAGACCACTAGGAAGCATTCTAGGAATGTTCTCATAAAATCCTCCACCAGTTATATGGCTAATACCTTTTATGTTGAATTTTTCGTTTAATTCTATTAAAGCATTGGAGTATATCTTTGTAGGTTTAATAAGCTCTTCTCCTAATGTGCTGCCTAATTCATCAATATATTGGTTAATATCATATTTTTTAATGTCAAAGAAAAGCTTTCTGACTAATGAAAAGCCATTGCTATGAAGTCCGCTAGAAGGTAAGCCTATTAATACATCTCCTTTATTAATATTCTCTCCAGATATGATTTTTTTCTTGTCTACTATTCCTACTGCAAAACCAGCTAAATCATACTCGTCTGTTCCGTACAATCCCGGCATCTCAGCTGTCTCTCCTCCAATAAGAGCGCATCCTGCCTTTACACATCCATTTGATATTCCTTCTACTATACTTGCTATTTTTTCTGGATATAGCTTACCTGTTGCAATATAATCTAGGAAGAAAAGAGGTTTTGCCCCTTGGCAGAGTATATCATTTACGCACATGGCAACACAGTCTTCTCCAATGGTGTTATGCCTGTCCATAGCAAATGCAATCATTAGCTTAGTACCTACACCATCTGTCCCAGATACTAATACTGGTTCATCAAACTGGCTTTTATCTAATGCAAACATTCCGCTAAATCCACCTAAATCTGATAAAACTCCTTTTGTAAAAGTCTTTTGTACATGAGTTTTCATACGTTTTACCGCTTCGTACCCTGCTGTTACGTCTACACCTGAATTTTTGTATGTTAGTCCATTATTACTCATTAGATTCTACCTCCTCTCTGGGTATCTCCATAGGATAATCACCATTTAAACAAGCTAGACAAAATCCTTCTGTTTTCCCTGTTGATTTTATAAGACCTTCTTCAGATAAAAAGCCTAAACTATCTGCTCCTACCATTTCGCATATTTCTTCTATAGTTTTATTTGCTCCAACTAAATGTTTTCTATATGGAGTGTCTATACCAAAATAACAAGGATACATAACTGATGGAGAACTTATTCTTAAATGCACTTCTTTTGCTCCAGCTTTTTTCAACATTTTCACTATTTTTTTGCTAGTAGTACCTCTTACTATTGAATCGTCTACAAGTACTACTCTTTTCCCTTCTATGTTTTCCTTTAAAACATTTAGCTTTATCTGTACTCCCTGTTCTCTGTCGCTTTGGTTTGGTCTAATAAATGTTCTGCCTATATATCTATTTTTAATTAAGCCAATACTATAATGTATTCCTGACTCCTCTGCATAGCCTATGGCAGCAGATGTGCCAGAGTCTGGAACTGAAACCACTACATCTGCATCAGTTGGATGCTCTTTTGCAAGTATTTTTCCTGCTTCTTTTCTTGCATGATATACACTTATATCATCGATTCTGCTATCTGGTCTTGCAAAGTATATAAGTTCAAATATACAAAGTCTTTTTTTACTCCATTTATCATTGAATATGCTTTTTACACCATTTTCATCTATAATGACCATTTCTCCAGGCTCAATATCTCTTATAAACTCTGCTCCTATAGTATCTAGAGCGCAGCTTTCAGAGGCTAAAACATATCCATCATCTATTTTCCCTAAACAAAGAGGTCTTATACCATGATTATCTCTAACACCTATAAGCTTGTTTTCTGTCATTAGCACAAGAGCATATGAACCTTTAATCAATTCCATTACTCTATTTACTGCCTTTTCTATTTCTTCTTTATGATATCTCGCTATCATGTTAGCCATTACTTCACAGTCATTAGTAGTCTGAAATACGACTCCACTATCTTGAAGTATTTCTCTAAGGCTACCTGCATTTACTATGCTGCCATTGTGCGCTATAGCAATGCTTCCTTTTTTATATTTAACTACTAATGGCTGGGCATTTACTGCTAAATTTTCCTCAGCTGTCGCGTATCTTACGTGACCAATTCCCATATTTCCATCTAGTTTTTCTAGTATCTCTTCATTGCTAAAAACTTCTGATACAAGTCCCATATTTTTATGATAATTTATAGTTCCATTTTGATTTATTGCAATTCCTGCGCTCTCTTGTCCTCTATGTTGAAGGGCATAAAGACCGTGGTAAATCATTTCAGCAACATTTTGATCTTTTGAATATACTCCTATTACACCGCACTCTTCTTTAAGTTTGTCTTCATCTAAAAAATTTAAATTCATTTTTATGGCCCCCTAACTTTTTTGTTAGTTATATAGCTTTTGGCTAAGTTCTCTATCTTTTTCCTCAACTTGTTTAGCCATTTTTTCTTTGTATTCCTTAAGCTTTTCTCTTAAAGTCTCATACTTTACAGATAAAATTTGAATTGCTAGAAGTGCTGCATTTTCTCCTCCATCTATAGCCACTGTAGCTACTGGTACACCCTTAGGCATTTGAACTATAGATAATAGAGAGTCTAGTCCATCTAATGTAGACGATTTAATAGGTAGTCCAATGACAGGAAGCACGGTAACTGCTGCTAATACTCCTCCAAGATGTGCGGCCTTTCCTGCTGCTGCTATTATTACTTCAATTCCGTTTTCCTCTGCATTTTTGCCGAATTCAACTGCTTTATCAGGTGTTCTATGAGCTGATATTACTCTAACTTCTACATCCACTCCAAATTCTTTTAATATTTTTAAACCTTTCTCTACTACTGGAAAATCAGATTCACTTCCCATTACGATTGCAACTTTCATGTTATTACCTCCTATCTAAAGTACCTAATCCCTGCTTCAAATAGCTTTTGATCCGTTTCACCGTAATTATTCTTATACAAGTCTTTTCCAATTCTTTCTGAATGGCCCATCTTCCCTAGAACTCTTCCGTCTGGACTAGTGATTCCTTCTATGCTATGAAGAGAACCATTTGGGTTAAATTCTCCATCGTAGCTAGGATTTCTATTAAAATCAACATATTGAGTAGCCACTTGACCTTTTTCTACCATTTGTTTAAGAGCTCTTTCATTAGCAACTAGCCTGCCCTCACCATGTGAAATTGGAATACTAAATACATCTCCCACATTTACGTTATTAAACCAAGGCGATAGATTAGATACTACTTTTGTTTGAACCATACGGGATGCATGTCTACCAAGCTTGTTAAATACAAGAGTAGGTGAGTCTTCTTCCATTTCTCTAATCTCTCCATAGGGAACAAGTCCGAGCTTTATAAGAGCCTGAAAGCCATTGCATATTCCTAATATTAGGCCGTCCCTATTTTTTAGTAAGTTCATGACCTGCTCTACTATATATGGGTTTCTAAATACAGTTGCTATGAATTTTCCTGAACCATCTGGTTCATCTCCTGCACTGAAACCACCAGGTAAAGCTATTATTTGACTGTCTTTTATTTTCCTAGCCATTGTTGCTATGGATTCTTTTATGTCCTCTGTTGTTAGATTTTTAAATACAAAGGTATCAACCTGCCCACCAGCTCTTACAAAGGCTTTTTCCATATCGTACTCACAGTTTGTACCTGGAAAAATAGGAATAAATACTTTAGGCTTTGCTATGCAACATTTTGATTTCACTATATTTCCTTTGTCATAATGGATTTTCTCAGGAGTTCCATCTATGCTCTTTTTAATTGGGAATATTTCATTTAAAGGCTCTTCCCATTCTTCAATAGCTAAGTTTATGTCTATTTCAGTATTATCAATAGTTATAACTGGATTTTCTGTAGTATGTCCTAGCACTTTATACTCTAATCCGTTAAACAATTCATCTAAATTTTCACTATTATCAACTTCTAATATTATTGAGCCATAGTCAGCAGTAAATAACTGCTTTAGATTTAATTTATCTGTGCATGTGAACCCTATTTTATTACCAAAGCTCATCTTACTTATGGCAGCTGCTATACCGCCTATTCCAATGTTATGGGCTGATAATATTTTTCCCTTCTTAATTAGCTCATGTACTTTTAGTAAATTCTTGTTAAGAGTTTCAAAATCAGGAGTTTCATTTTCCATTCTAGGTGAACTAACTAAAACAATCTTACTTCCTATTAGCTTAAATTCCGGAGATATGATATTTCTTGCATCTTCCACACATACTGCAAAGCTTACTAAAGTAGGTGGAACATTTAAATCATTGAAGGTTCCAGACATACTGTCTTTACCTCCTATAGAAGGTATCATAAATCCTTTTTGTGATTCATATGCTCCTAGAAGTGCAGCAAAAGGCTTGCCCCATTTGCTTTTATCGTCTCCTAGCTTTTCGAAGTACTCTTGAAATGTAAGTCTTATTTTCCTAGGATCTCCTCCCATTGCAGCAATCTTAGTTACTGAATCTATTACTGCATATTGCCCGCCATGAAAAGGACTCCAAGAAGAAAGTTCAGGATTAAATCCATAAGTCATAAGTGTACAGGTATTTGTACTTCCCTTTAAAACAGGGATTTTTGCAGCCATTCCTAATGATGGGGTTAAGTTGTACTTGCCTCCAAAAGGCAGCAATACAGTACCTGCCCCTACGGTGCTGTCAAATCTCTCAACTAATCCTTTTTGGCTAGCTACGTTGATATTTTTTAGATTATTTATCCAAATAGTTTTAAGCTCGTTTTCACTATTTTCATCAAAATTTGATGAATTGAAATAACTATTAAAATTAGGTTCCTCTATATATACCTTAGATTTTTGTCTAACTCCGTTGGTATTTAGAAAATCTCTATCTATATCTAATATTGTTTTATTTCTCCACTTCATTATCAATCTATTATTTGATGTTACCTTTGCTAGTACTGTTGCCTCTAGGTTTTCCTCTGCTACATGTTTTTCAAGTATTTCAAGATCGTCTTTACCTATGACTACTGCCATTCTCTCTTGAGATTCTGATATTGCAAGCTCAGTGCCATCTAGCCCTTCGTATTTTTTTAATACATTATCCAAATTTATCTCTAGGCTATCAGCAAGCTCACCTATAGCTACCGATACACCACCAGCACCAAAATCGTTGCATCTTTTAATTATTTTACTAAAGCTAGGCTTCCTAAATAGTCTTAGAAGATTTCTCTCTATTAGCGGGTTTCCTTTTTGAACTTCTGCGCCGCTTGTTAGAATTGACTCGTCGGTATGAGATTTTGATGAGCCAGTTGCGCCTCCGCAGCCATCTCTTCCAGTTCTTCCTCCTACTAAAACAACTAAGTCTCCTTCTTTAGGTGCTTCTCTAACTACGTTCTCTTTTGGTGCAGCTGCTATTACGGCACCTAATTCCATTCTCTTAGCAATATAGCCCTCATGATATATTTCGGATACATGGCCAGTAGCTAAGCCAATTTGGTTTCCGTAAGAGCTATATCCTCTAGCTGCTTCTGTAGTAATTTTTATTTGGGGTAATTTTCCTGGAAGGGTATCCTCTACTTTTGCTCTTGGATCTCCACTGCCTGTAACACGCATTGCTTGATAAACATAAGATCTCCCTGACAATGGGTCTCTTATGGCTCCTCCTAAACAGGTAGCAGCTCCACCAAATGGCTCTATTTCAGTAGGGTGATTGTGTGTTTCATTCTTAAACATTACTAACCATTCTTCTATTTTCCCGTCAACATCTACGTTTACGTTGATGCTGCATGCATTTATTTCTTCAGAAATGTCTAAATCATCTAATAAGCCTTTTTTCCTAAGTTCCTTCATTCCTATAGTTGCAATATCCATTAAACAAATAGCTCTGTTCTCATTACCATAAACATAATCTCTAGAATTAAGATATTTTTCATATGCTTTTTTTATTGAACTGCTATATATTCCTTCTTCGAATTCCACATCTTCTATTTCTGTCATAAAAGTAGTATGTCTGCAATGATCTGACCAATATGTGTCTATGACTTTTACTTCAGTTATTGTAGGGTTTCTCTTTTCGGTAAGTTTAAAATATTCCTGACATAATTTAATATCATCAATGCTCATTGAAAGCCCTAAATCTTCCTTAAATTTCATTAGCTCTTTAGAAGATTTTTTGATAAAATCTTTTATTATTTCTACATCCTTTGGATAATCTATGTTGTCTTCTAGTGTTTCTGGTTTTATTAAAGCTGCCTCCCTGCTATCAACAGGGTTTATACAGTAATTTTTAATCTTTATAAATTCATCATCTGTAATATTTCCCTTAAGCATTATTATTTTTGCAGTATTTATTATGGGCCTTTCCTTTTCAGTAAGAATCTCTACACATTGAGCAGCGGAATCAGCTCTCTGGTCATATTGTCCTGGAAGAAACTCAGCTCCAAAAACTCTGTAATCCTTGTCCATAGACAATTTTTCCTCATATACTAGGTCTACATTAGGCTCAGAAAATATATTTTTTAAGGCCCTTTCGTATGCCTCTTTTGACAATCCCTGTATATCATATCGTCCCAAAATTCTGACTTCTTTCAGAGATTTTATGCCTAGATTTTGGCTTAAGTCATTGAATAACTCTTCTGCCTCAATATTGAATCCTTTTTTCTTTTCAACAAAAATTCTTCTTACCCGCTTATCCATAATACCACTCCTTTCAAACAAAAATGCCCGGGCAGAGTAAGTTTCACTATACGTGAAACCTACCCGCCCGGGCTTTTATCCCCAAGGTGTAATATTACTAAAAAATAAGCATAAGTAATATCTGTACCGCTCGGACCAGACAAATGCTGATAAGCACCTCGGAACCCTAGGTACACTTTCATCCATAGTCAAGTGATTTACGGTCACTTGGTAGAAACTTCTCAGCCGTATTCTGAGATTTATATGGGCACTTATTTAATTTATCTTACAAGTCAATGGTAACAGTAAAAGTTAAATTAGTCAATGGGTTTTTTATTAATATTTCATTTACAAATTTTACTATCCTTCATATGCAGGCATCTGATATGTTAATTTTTTAGAAGCTTTTTTCTTCTTTTCCTCAACCTTTTTATTAATTCTTACTTTTTCTCTATTAATTAAGAAATATGAAGTTAAAGCTGATATTATATCTGATATAGGATATGAAATCCAAGCACCAATGGCTCCAAGCTTTAGTACTCCAACCATTAATATAGAAAGGGGAATAAACAATATTATCTGTTTGTATATAGAAAGTAAAAAAGATGACTTAGCTTTTCCTATAGCTTGGAAATAGTATATAGATACATAATATAAACTTATTACAGGAAATACGGATATCATAATTCTAAAAGCCTTAACTGATTCAGCTATAATGTGTTGATCTTTTACGAAAGCAGATATAATCTGCTTAGCAAATATTAATGCTCCCATCCACAATATAGCTGAAGTTGCCATTGCTACTATAATAGATTCTCTAACTACCTTTCTTAGTCTATCATATTGTCCAGCACCAGCATTATATGCTGCTATTGGCTGCATAGCAGAACTTATTCCTATTATGGTAATAAACATAAACATAAACACCTTAGATATTACACCAGAAACTATAACTCCTATGTCTCCTACGTTATTGAGCAGTAAGTTATTTAATACTGCTAACGCAAAACCATCCTCCGCTTCTATTATAAATGCAGCAAATCCAATCATAATTATTGATTTAGCTATTTCCCTGTTAATACTAAATCTAATCTGTATTTTAAGAACCTTATTAGCTTTCATAAAGTTGTATAGCATATAGGTAAAAGCCAATATTTGAGATGCTACTGTAGCTATTGCTGCACCTTTCACTCCAAAATTAAATGATACTACAAGAATGTAATCTACTATTATATTTGTTATTGCCCCAATGAAGTTACTTGTAAGTAGTACTTTTCTATTTCCCAAGGACATTAGAATATATCCAATTACCACCGTAAAGCATTGAAAAATAGAGCCTATAAGTATTATGGAAAGATAGTCATTGGCATATGGAAGAACTATGTTACTTGCTCCTAAGAACACTAGAATCTTTTCCTTAAAGATAAATATTAATGTTATAAGTAAAAAATTAGATACCATAACTAAGCTTAGGGCATTTTTTATAAATAATTTTAAACTATCATAATCTTTTTCTCCATTGCTTCTAGCCACAGAAGTAGAAGTACCTATGGCTATTAACATACCTACTGCTGCTATTATACGCTGAATTGGGAATACTACCACAAGAGCAGCTATAGCATTTGCTCCTATTTCTCTACCTACATATATTGTATCTACCATATTGTAAAGCTCAGCTACTAATAAAGATATTATAGCTGGTATTGAGAATTTAAGTAGTAATTTGCTAACTTTTTCTTTTGAAAAGGCACTGTCGTTTGAACCCATAAATATTACCTCCTTTATGACCTAACCCGATTTGCATAACAAATTGCTGGTAGGTCAAATGCAACGAACACCAAATTTGCACGACCAAATGGGAGTGAACAAATTTGTGTTTCGAAACTGCAAATTTAAAAAAGCCCTATATTATTATGTTAATCTTAATAGGACTTTTTTTCATTCACTTGGATATCTACTTTAAGGTACTAATTTATGGTCTTTACAATTGTATTTTTATGGAAAATTCATGGAATTGTACGTCAGTTACATTATTAATGTACTTTTTTGAGCTCTAGAAGAACTGCTCCACTCTCATTTACTGAAATAACTTTATTAGAAAAAGTACTTTTCTTTATAGTGCTAAAGGTTGTTTCAGGAAATGATATTCTTTTTAATAGCCCTATTTCCTCATTACTTACTCTCTCAGGTCTTCCCATTGCAAGCCAATATCCATAAGAAGAACCTTTAGTTTCGCTAATTTCATATTTCACTATGCTATAGTCATTGGGTATATTCATCAAGTTAATGGAAAATTTTCTCTTGATAGTACTCTTATCATCATTCAAATTATACAATAGAATCTGTATGTTTTCATTTTCTTCTGTTATTATGAAACCTTCTCCTTGTTTTATTAATTTCTTTCCTAATTTTGATAGAAAATAATATCCATAATAAGCAGGTTTTCTTATTCCATTTGCAGTAACTATTCCTGCTCCACCATAAAACAGTTCATTATCTTGTTTAATGTCTTTATGCGAAGTATCAAAAGCCTTTAGCACTGTTTGATTACTATCAAAAATACAGCTCTGAATAATATATGGTGCCATATGACAAGTATCATATACAATATCAGGCTCAAATGCTTGTTTAGATTTTATGTCAAAGTTTATTATTTGTTCTTCAAGTAGTATTTCATCTGTAACTTGACAGGTATCTATAGATTCATTAAAAGCATATCTCCACTCAGATATATTATTGCCATATTTACTGTAGAAGTAGTCTGTAAACTTTAATAAAAGACTCCTTAAAATATTCAGCTCTTCTATATCTGGGATTAAAATTATTGGCAATAGTTCTATCTTATGAAGATATTCTAATACTTTCTCTGTATTTCTCCAATTAATAAAGTCTGAATTGTTATCTATATATACACCCATTTCCTCACTAATTAAATTGCTAATAATGCCATATTTAAAACCTATATTCTTCTGTATATCAACTACTATTAACATATTATCTTCTATCAAAAGATTTATTGCATCACCTAAGTCTATAGTATCTATAGGATTAAGCTCTATAGCACCTTCTGTGGTAGATAAATCCACATCTATTGTCTCTATTCTGTCTTCAAAGTTAAAACGGCTATAACCCTCCAGATATTGAGATGCCATGTCAAGTCCTTCTCTAAGGTCAAAGTAGGTAAGTTGCTTCATTTTCTCTAGCTTATCATCATCAACTTTATATTTTTTCCTATATTGCATAGGAGTAGCTTTATAATGTTTTTTAAAGTGTTTATTATAATATCTAACGTGAGAAAATCCAACTTCCTCAGAAACTTCTGATATGTTCATCTCTGTATCTAGTAATAGCTTAGTAGATTCCACTACTCTATTAAAATTTAAAAAGTCGTTAAATGTATATCCAAATGTGTTTTTAATTTTATAAGATAAATACTGAGTACTCAAAAATTCTTTTTTAGCTATGTCTTGTAAACTAACCTTATCCATGTAGTTATTACTAATATATTTTGCTATACGATGATATCTTTCAAGCTGTACATCATCACCTTTTAAGCTTTCTTCATCATAAAATAAATAATGAAAATTGTTTAACAAATGATATAGAAGATCTAGAAGAGACTCTCTTACTACGTCATCATAATCATCATGTTTTTCAGTTACTTCACATAATAGTTGTGAAAGATAATTCCTAAGAACATAGTATTCTTCTCTTTCTTGTATTCCTTCTTCTGAAGAATTTGTATAAAAGAATACATTGTCTATATCGCTATAGTATTTTTTAAGAAATTTTGGATCAATCTCAAACATTAAAACTCTGTTGTTCTTATCTCTGCTCTTTATGCTATGGACTTCGTTAATGTTTATTATCTCTATTTCCTTTTCCTCTACTATATATGTTTCATTTTCTATAGTTACGTCAATGCTTCCTTTAAGTACGAAAAGGATCTCTATTGAATCATGCCAATGCAATGGGTATCCTAATATATTTACCAAGGATACATTTATAGGAATGTTTGGCATATACTCTATAAATTCTTTTCTCATTTTATTTTCCTCGCTCTTTGTGTAATTATAATACTATTAATAATATTATAGCATATTAGGCTCATCTAAATATTTCAAACACGATTTCATCAAGAATAGGCTCTTTAGCAGCCTTTGATAGAAATTCATTCTGTTTTATTAACCTTGGAATTTTATATCTTGGTTTTCCCTTGAATTCTTCATAGCTCTCAAGGGAGACTTTTCAAGTTAATCTTCCTCCTTTAAATTAAATGGATACCTCCCCTACTCAAAATTTATTATTTTATTTAATAATATGATAGTTAATATATGCTAAATGCATTCTATATATTGATAATTCAATTCTGTCGAATAAAGTAGTATATAATAATATATAGTAGTATTATATATAGAAAACCTTGTCTATTTATGTTATTATGCTATACATAATAATAAAAAATATGTAGTATTGATTGAAGCTATAGTTCTGTTCAGAATATTTAAAATGGAGAGGGGCTAATAAATGATCAGCAAAATGACTACCAATCAGAAATTATTAAATTGGGTAAATGAAATGGCAGATATGTGCGATCCCGATGAAATTTATTGGTGTAATGGTTCACAGGAAGAAAATCATCGGTTTTTAAATGAAATGATGGAAAAAGGCCTAGCTATAAAATTAAATCCAGAGAAAAAACCAGGCTGTTATCTGTTCCGTAGTGACCCATCAGACGTCGCACGGGTTGAAAATAGAACCTTCGTAGCTTCTAAAAGGCAGGAAGATGCTGGCCCTACAAATAATTGGATTGACCCTATTGAATTAAAAGATAAAATGAAGAAACTTTATAAAGGATGCATGAAAGGTAGAACTATGTATGTTATCCCGTTTTCTATGGGACCTATAGGTTCTCCAGCTTCTAAAATTGGTGTTGAATTAACTGATAGCCCATATGTCGTGGTTAATATGCGTATAATGACTCGTATGGGTAGAGAGGTGCTTGATGCCCTTGGAGATGAAGAATTTGTACCTTGTTTACATTCCATAGGTGCTCCGCTTACCGACGGTGAAAAGGATTCTACCTGGCCCTGTGCGCCTATTGAAGAAAAATATATTAGCCACTTCCCGGAAGAAAGAACAATCTGGTCCTATGGCTCTGGTTATGGCGGAAATGCTCTTTTAGGCAAAAAATGTTTTGCACTGCGTGTTGCATCTGTACAAGCTAGGGATGAAGGCTGGTTGGCTGAACATATGCTAATTTTACGAATTACGGATCCTAAAGGCAACAAAAAATATATTACTGGTGCTTTCCCAAGCGCCTGTGGTAAAACTAATCTGTCTATGTTAATACCTACTATTCCTGGTTGGAAAATTGAAACCATAGGTGATGATATTGCATGGATGAAATTTGGTGAGGACGGAAGGCTATATGCCATTAACCCTGAAGCTGGTTTCTTTGGTGTTGCTCCAGGGACATCCTTGAAATCTAATCCTAATGCAATGACTACTATAGATAAAAATACTATTTATACAAATGTGGCATTAACTGATGATGGTGATGTTTGGTGGGAAGGTATTGGATATGATGCGCCTAGTCACCTAGTTGATTGGCAAGGAAATGATTGGTCTCCAAGTGATGGAAGGCCTGTATCTCATCCAAATGCAAGATTCACAACCCCTGCAGGCCAATGCCCTGTAATAGCGCCCGAATGGGAGGATCCAAAAGGGGTGCCTATATCTGCAATACTAATTGGCGGTCGCAGACCACATACTATTCCTTTAGTTCATGAGAGTTTTGATTGGGCACATGGGGTATTCATGGGTTCAATTATGGGCTCAGAGATTACAGCTGCCTCTATATCAGATGACATTGGCAAGGTACGACGTGATCCATTTGCTATGCTGCCATTCTGCGGATATCATATGGGGGACTATTTACAGCATTGGTTAGATATTGAGAAAAAAACCGAGCCAGATAAACTGCCTAAAATCTTTTATGTTAACTGGTTCCTTAAAGATGAAAATGGTAATTGGCTATGGCCAGGTTACGGAGATAATAGTCGTGTGCTCAAGTGGATATTTGAGAGGGTTTCTGGAAAAGGCAATGCGGTTAAAACCCCTATTGGATATATGCCTACTTTAGATGCCATCGATACTGACGGGCTTAATATAAGTGAATCTGATTTGAAGCATTTGCTTTCAATTGATAAAGTTGAATGGCTAAAAGAGGTTGCGTCTATAAAAGAAGACTATAAAAAATATGGAGATAAATTGCCTAAAGAATTAGAAAAGCAAATTTTAGCCCTAGAAAAACGTCTTCAAGATTAGCCATCCATTAGAATTTTGGGAGACGGTTCTTTTTGTTTGGTTTCAAAAAGAATCGTCCCCAATTCTATATTTCCAATACTATTAATAATATTATAGCATATTAGGCTCATCTAAATATTTCAAACACTATTTCTTCGATTATAGGTTCTTTAGCTGTTAAGGATAGAATCTCATTTTGCTTAATAAATTTTGGTATTTTATTTTTTGGCTTTTGTTTATATATATCATAGCCTTCTACAGCCTTGGAATAAAAGTCATCATAGCTGTATATATTAAATCTCTCAACTCCACATTTATTAGCTATCTCCTCAACTAAAGCAATAACTAACTCTTCATAGCTGGCGGTCTTATCTAATTTTAAGAGTTCTATTAATCTAGGAATAATAAATTCTAAGAGCATTCTTCTATATGGTACATTTTCTATTCCCAAGATCTTTCCTATTTTCAGTATCTTTTCTTCGCCAATATTTAAAAGATAATTCATAAAAAATTCTTCATCATTTTTTGGCTCTAAATAGTATCTTCGCCCTTTTAAATTTTTGAATACCTTCAAAGTGTCATAATATCCAAGTTCAAGATTTTTTCTTGCACTTATATTAGTAAAATCCAATGTATTGCATAGTTTTTCAGAAGGTTCTATATAAGTTATTTCTAAGTCCTTTTCTTTGACTTTTCTTACTCTGCCTATTGCAAAAAGCCGTATAGCAATAATATTTCTATATCCTCTTTCATATAAAAGCTTTATAGGAAGATTATCAAAAAAACTACCATCTAGAAATAATTTGCCGTCTACTTTTTCAAGTTTAAAAGCTGGATGGTAGGCACTAGCCATTATGTAGTCTGTTATCTTACCTTCTGGAATGTCCTCTTTAAAAAGCTCTAGTGGTTTCTTGTCGCTTAAAGATACAGTAACTATTCCATAATCTATACTAGATTCTCTAAGTTTCTTCTCATCTATATGTTCTTCTAAAAGACTTCTTATATGACGTGTATCAAAGCCTCTATCCTTTATGATTTTTTTTATTTTTCTTGCAAGCCTAGGAATATCTCCTGTTTTTATATCCATATTTACAATCTTTTTAAATTCTCTATCGTTTACGTCAAGAACATCAGAAGGAGTTAAGTTGTACCATAACTCATATGCTTTTTCTAAATCCCCTTGTGCAATCATTGCTCCATTTATAGCTCCTATAGATGTGCCTACTACCCCATTTATTTCTATACCTAATTCTTTTAAGGCCTTACATGCTCCTATTTCATAAGCACCCTTAGCCCCTCCTCCTTCTAGTACTAGTCCAAGCATAATTTCCCTCCTAAAAGATTAAACAGTATTTTATATTTGAACTTAATCTTCCTACTTATATAATAGTATAAAAACTTTTCGTTTTATTCCATAACTTTTAATAAAGTAGCATCTAATAATTAGCTTTGACTATTAATAAATATACTAACTCATATATCTACTTGCTTTCACTCGTTTATTATTAATATCATTTCCTCGGTTATAGGTTTAATATATGACTCTGTTTACTTATTCCCCATTGCCTTAGTAAAACATCACATATTAATATTCTCTTATTTATAAACTGTTTATATGTTAGAGTTTTAGCTTATTTAATATAATTACTATAAGTATAGCCTTCCATTATTTGTATTAAAAAAAACTATATCATTTCAGATCATTATAGATTATTTTAATTTTAACATCTTTTTATTGCATAGCATTTATATAAAAGGGTATCTATGGAAGTAAGATAGTTTATAAGCGAACCTTTTCCTTTGTCTTATAAAATCTTCAAAAAATCCGCATCAAGTATGTAAAAACTTTCTATTTGTTTCTCATCAATTATCAAATCGTTTATTCATGCATTCGCATTGAATATAATAATAAAATAAGGAGGTTAGCCATGCTAAGTAAATTTGATTATGTTAAACCACAAACTTTAAAAGAAGCATTAGATTACTTAAAGAACCATCCTGGTGCTAAGGTTTTTGCTGGGGGTACTGACTTAATGATAGTCTTGCGTCGTAATATTGAGTTAGTAGACCATATCTTAGACATCAAAGGTATTACTGAACTTAAGCGTATTGACTACAAACCTGGTGAGGGTCTATTTATTGGAGCTGCAGTTACTGTGAATGAAGTTTGCCAATCAGAAATAATCCGTGAAAAATACGAAGCTTTAGGACAAGCGGCTGATAGTGTTGCTTCATATCAATTGAGAAACCGTGCAACCTTAGTAGGAAATATCTGCAACGCATCTCCAGGTGCCGATTTATCTTCTCCCCTTTTAGTATACAATGCTAAAGTTCATATTGCTGGACCAGAAGGAGAGCGTATAGTAGATATAGATAAATTCTTTACAGGTGTAAAAAGAACAGTTGTTCAAAAAGGTGAAATCGTAACAGGTGTATCACTTCCAGATGTGGGGCAAGGAGATATAAGCACATATAATAAACAAGCTCGTATTAAAGGACATGATTTAGGTATAGCTGGTGTATCAGTGCGTGTAACTGCTAACAAAGAAGTATTTATTGCTATGTCAGCAGTAGCTCCTACACCAATAAGACTTACTAAGCTTGAAGAACTCATAGCTACAAAGGATTTAACTCCTGAAACTGCTGTTTAGCTTAGTAAAGAAGTCGCTAATCATATAAACCCAATTTCAGATGTTCGTTCTTCAGCAGAATACCGTCTACATGTTTCTGGTATACTTGCTAAAAAAGGATTATTGCAACTTATTGAAAAGGGGGTTAATTAGTATGTGCGATAAACATAAGGGAAATTGCTTTGAATATGTGGACTCAGGTATGCCAGCTGTAGCACTAAATTGTATTGTAAATGGTGAAGAAGTTCATAAAATGGTTGACCCAACAATGACATTGCTTCAATTCTTACACAATGAACTTAAGCTTTTCGGTACTAAAGAGGGCTGCGGTGAAGGTGAATGTGGAGCATGTACCATTATTATGAATGGAAAAACCGTAAACTCTTGTATTGTATTAGCAATTGAAGCAGAAGGGGCTAATATACTTACAGTAGAAGGCCTGGGTAAAGATAATGAACTATCTATTCTTCAACAAGAATTTATTGAGCATGATGCATTACAATGTGGATTCTGTACACCTGGTATGCTAATGTCAGCACGTGAACTGCTTGATAGAAATCCTAATCCAAGCGATGAAGAAATCAAAGAAGCACTTGCTGGTAACTTCTGCCGTTGTACAGGGTATTTTCCAATTATAAATGCCGTTAAAGCGGCGGCTAAAAGGGAAAGAGAGGAGTTGAAATAATGAGCGAAAAACAATACAAGCATATTGGTAAGCCTTATGATAGAAAAGAAGCACAAGAAAAGGTAACAGGGCAGGCTGTATACGTTCATGATATGGAGCTTCCAGGAATGCTATATGCAAAATGTTTGCATTCTCCTTATGCTCATGCTGAAATATTATCCATTGATGCATCTGCTGCAAAAGCTCTTCCTGGAGTTAAAGCTGTTATTACAGGAGAAGATGCTCCTTATCTAGTTGGTTTATACATGGTTGATAAAAATGTAATTGCTAGAGACATAGTAAGATACCAAGGTGAAATTGTTGCAGCTGTTGCAGCTGTTGATGAAGTCACTGCTGAACGTGCAGTTTCTTTAATCAAGGTTGAATATAAGGAGCTGCCAGTTGTTCATACTATAGATGAATCTTTAGAAGGAAAGGTATTAGTTCACGAAAATCTTGACAAGTATGAACATATGGAGGGCGTTTTCTTCCCACAAGCTCATACAAATATAGCAAGCTGGAACAGGACTAAGAAGGGTGACGTAAATAAAGGATTTGAGGAAGCAGATTTTATATTTGAAGATGAATTTTCTGTGCCTGCAGTAGCACACGTTCCAATGGAAACACATGTTACTATAGCTCAAGCAGATCCTTATTCAAATAAAGTAAAAATATGGTCTTCAGCACAATCTCCTTTTGCAGTACGTCAATTGCTAGCTAAATCTTTAGGTATAGCAAAAAGCGATGTTCATGTTGTTGTACCATATATCGGTGGTGGTTTTGGAGGAAAAGCAGGTATTCACCTTGAGCCACTAGTAACTATATTATCTAAGGCAACTAAAGGACGTCCTGTTAAGTTAAAAGCTACTCGTGAAGAAGAATTTAACCTATTGCCTACTCGTGCAGGCATGAGAAGTAGATTCAAGACTGGAGTTAAGAAAGACGGCACTATAACATCTATGATAGTTTACCATGACTGGGATAGTGGTGCATATGCAGACTATGGTGTAAACGTTGGTAAAACAGCTGTTTACTCTGGAGCAGGTCCATATGTAGTACCAAATATTGAATTACACTCCCGTACACTATATACAAATAAGGTATTTAGTACTGCATACCGTGGATTTGGTCACTTAGAAACTCACTGGGCAGTAGAAAGACATATGGATATTATAGCGCAAAAGATAGGAATGGATCCTTATGAGTTTAGAATGAAAAACTTACTTCGCCCAGGAACACATACTATTAGTGGTGAGTTAATATATGAAACTACTGGTAGTCCTAAAGCATGTTTAGAAGCAGTTGCTAAAGAAATAGGCTGGACAGGACGTAAAACAGAAGAAGAACGTCAAGCTGAGCTGAAAACTGGCAAAGTTCGTGGTAAAGGTTTTGCAATGCTACAAAAAGCTCCTGCTATGCCAAGCTATACATCTACTGCTGCAATTATGCAGATGAATGAAGATGGCCATGTAAAAGTTATGATTGGTGCTGTAGATATGGGCCAAGGTGCTAATACTATAATGGCACAAGTAGCAGCTGAAGAATTGCGTATACCTATGGAAAACGTTGAAGTTGTTTGGAATGTTGATACTGATAAACATCCTTATGATTGGAATACAGTTGCATCTAAATACACATTTATGGGTGGTAATGCTGTTAGAAAGGCTTCTAAAAATATGATACAACAAATGAAAGAAGTTGCAGCCCAAGTACTAAGATGTCATCCAGATGAGTTAACACATGGTGATGGATATATTTATCATGTACACCATACTGCAAGACGTATTCCATATACTAAATTAGCAATGGGATATATGTATGAGAACGGTAATGGTATTGGTGGTCCAGTAATCTCCCATGGAATATATATGGCAAGTGGTCTATCAAATCCAGATCCTGAAACAGGGCAAGGCAGACCAGGTCTAGTATGGACTTTTGGAGCTCATGGTGTAGAAGTGGAAGTAGACATAGAAACAGGAGAAGTTCATGTTCTAAAAGTTGCTTCTGCATTTGATATAGGACAATGTATCAACAAAAAATTAGTTGATGGTCAAGTATTCGGAGGTATTATTCAAGGAATAGGTTCAGCATTAATTGAGGGATACAAATTTAATCCTAATGGTAAGCTATTAAATCCATCATTTACAGATAATAAAATACCTACTGCTAAGGATATTCCTGATGAAATTGTTCCAATATATATAGAAAATCCTGAATCAGCTCAAATAGATGGCCCTTATGGAGCACGTGGTATAGGAGAACATCCTATGATTTCAGTGCCTTCTGCAATAGGAAATGCTCTTTATGATGCACTAGGGATCAACTTCCATAGGCTGCCACTATCACCAGAAAACGTGGCTTTAGCTATTGCAAATAACAATAAAGGTGAATAAATAATATTTAACTCAGGTAGAGTATATACTCTACCTGAGGTTTCATAATTAGTCCTCAGCTATAAATAAGTTGGAGGTAAATTAAATGAGTAAAACTGTAGTAAGAAACGAGGCCTTGAAAAAAGATTTAGCAGCTATTATATTAGCAGCAGGCTATTCCTCAAGAATGAAACTGTTTAAGCCCTTACTGCCTTTGGGAAGTTCTACAGTTATTGAAAATTCTATTGATAGCTTTTTAGAAGCTGGTATTGAAAATATTACTGTAGTAATTGGATTTCAAGCAAATAAATTGATACCCGTATTAGAGCATAAAGGTGTAAAATGGATATATAATGAGAAGTTTTCAGAAGGTATGTATTCATCAATCATTGCTGGAGTAAAATCCCTTCCTTCACATGTAAAAGGCTTCTTTTTATTGCCTGCTGATATTCCTCTTGTAAAGTGAGAAACAATTGATAGCCTTGTTGAAGGCTACAGGCAAAGTAACCAGAGTATTATATATCCAACATTCTTAGAAAGACGTGGACATCCGCCACTTATATCATCCTGCTTATTTCCAGAAATCATTAAATATGATGGGTCAGGAGGGCTTAAAGCTCTGCTGAATAAGTATGAGGATCAGGCTTATTATGTTGAAGTGGAAGACGGAGGAACAATTTTTGATATTGATACTTATGAAGATTATTTAAAACTCTGTGCTAAATTTGAGTGCCAATTGGAAACAAATACTTTATAAAAGTATCATACTGAAAAAATCCAAGTTAATAAAAAGGGAAATAAAAAGAACTTCAGAAAATCTATATCTGAAGTTCTTGCTTATTTACAAACTATTTACAATCATATACTTGATTAGTTCATCTATTACTAAATCAATCTTATTCATTAGCTTTGCTCATTATTCACTTTCAATATATTTTGTCACTTCCCAAGATTCTCTAAGCCTTGGAATTTCCATTTAACTTGGTCTTAGATGAAATTAATAAGCTATAAATTATACTTCTTAAATTTACGAACTACTGTTGAATGATCGACTCCAATAGCTTCTGCCATTTGTCTTGTACTTGAAAATAATTTTTTCACATTAATTAAGTATTCTTTCTCCATACGTTCCATATATTCATTTAATTTGTACTCTGACATCTCTTTTCTATTCATATTATTATTAGAAGGAAAATCCAAAGTGTTTCCTTGACTTAATATCACCATTTTTTCTATCATATTCTTTAATTCACGAACATTTCCTGGCCAATCATACTGCTGTAATTGAATTAATGTATCTACCCCTAGCTTTTTTGTAATTCCATATTTACTTGTATAACGCTTCAAGAAATGTACAGCTAAGGGAATAATATCGGATTGTCTTTCTCGTAAAGGTGGAATATTAATAGTCACAACACTTAATCGATAATATAAATCTTCTCTAAATCTATTCTTCTGAATTTGTTCTTGAATATTTTGATTTGTTGCTGCGATAATTCGAATATCAATAGGAATTTCTTCTACACTACCTATAGGTGAATATACTCTGTTCTCCAAAACTCGCAGAAGTTTTACCTGCAAATATTGAGGTAATTCTCCAATTTCATCTAGAAAGAGAGTTCCGTTTTGTGCATAATGAAGAATTCCTTTCTTCCCTTCTTTTAATCCCCCTGTAAAACTTCCTGGCGTATAACCAAATAGCTCAGACTCCATAAGTTCACCAGGTATTGCTCCGCAATTTAACGTAATAAATCGTTGACAGGCTCTTGGACTATTTTTATGAATATAGCAAGCTACAACATCCTTGCCAACTCCTGTTTCACCTAGAATTAATACACTTGCATCTACTTTACTTACTGTTTTTGCCAAATCAATAACCTGCATCATCTCTGGAGAATTAGCTATAATTTCTTTATCACCACATTCTATACTATTTGACGACTGAGCAATTTTTTCGTTTACTTCCATTAAGTTTTGATTTATATTAACATAACTAGAAATATCTCTAACATTGGTAATTGTATACTCTAATTCACCATTTGCTGAAAAAACCGGTTTTGAAACTGTAATAATCTCTACCCCATTTTTTTCATGGTGTACATGAGTATATGTACGTTGATATTTAATACAAGATAAACAAGTAGATTTAGTAATAATTCCTTTTGATACATATTCATCAATGTTATGGCCTAAAATAGTTTTATCTAATTTTGTCAGATTTAAATAGCTTGCATTTACATATAAAATTCTTCCTTCTGCATCACTAATCATTATTCCGTCATTGCTCTCATCTATGCATTTTATCATATCTTCGTTTGTAATAAAGTTGTTTTTCATTGATTCTCTCCCTTTCAAAAAACAAAAGTTACAAAATTAACAAAGTTAGACACTTATACTCATAGTTTAATAATACCACCACAATGTTTAATGTTAAAGCAATATAATAATAAAGATTAGTATAAGAAAGAACTATCTGACACTAATCTTTACTATCATATGATGAATTTGCAAATAATTCTTAATATCCAAATTTTCTTATCATCTCTACAGTATGTATAGAAATTTCTGAAGAGCGGAATGGAGAGCTGAAGTTAATGGTACATCACTTCCATTCCTTCTTCAGAACATAAATTATTGTAATTACTACTTTGTTTACATTGAAAAAGTTTTAAATAATACAATAATTTACTAATAATCCATACTTTCTACAAAACCTTGCAACCTTGTATTAATTTGTTCAAAGGTTGTTGCTTGCTGGTCAACCTCAATTACCAATAAAGGGATATTTTCTTCTTTCATCCTTGACATGATAATCGGTACATCATATTCCTCCGGATCGCAGAACTTCATTAGTGCCAATACAACTCCATCCGCTTTGAAATGATGAGCTAAGTCAACTAAATGCTGAATACGTTGCTTATATGGATCAAAAGCCAAAGAACAAGCATTATGGTTTACCCATTGCCTTGCCAGACTCTTTAGAGCATCGCCTGCAAAAGGTACATCTGTCCTAAACTGTCTAGATTCTTGTGCTAAATCGTCTCCAACCACATCAATGCCTAATGCTTCAAAATGGCTAAGAATACCTTTAGGCTCTAACATAATTCCAGAAACAATAACTCGTTTATTTTTAGATTGTTCTACAGGCTGTAGTCGAAGCTTCTCATTTAACTCTCTAAGATAGCATAAATACTCTTTTTTATCCATAAAATAAGATGCTTTGATAATTTGATGACGCACAGTAGGGGAAATAGTAGTTGTATGCATAGCAGCAATTTCTGTAAATTCCCGCATAGCTAAACGATAATCGTTGTAAAGAATTATACTTTCCCTTAATGCTTCTTCGGTAATATCTACATTTAAAATATCTTCTAATTTTTTAGTAATAGATCTGTATTCATTTTCCAAAAATAATTCCGCACTTTTTACCCGTCTATTTTGTGGATAAACAAAGGGAATAGCTGGACAAGCTCCCTTCCATTTCTGTCCAAAACACTTTAGAGTATCGCACATTGCAGGAATTAAAACTGCTTTTAATATATCGTAAGTACCTCTGGTTTCATATTCCATTACGGATTGCATTATTGAGCAAGCAAATGCTGGAAGGTAAGTTCTAGCTTTTCTAAGTTCAACCTCTCCTCCCCATAGCCCCACAGGTATACAATTTGCAGCATAGATTATTTCCTCTGGAGCATAAGGTGCAACCCAACCTACTGCATTTTTATGATTTCTTTCACAGGATTCTTTAACAGCTTTGTCCGGTGAATCAGCAATTTGTGTTAAATAATTAATAATTTGATTTATCTCCATTTCCTTCTCCTTTCCTTTTAATCTTCAGAACTATTTCTGGAAGGAACCTTTTGACTCATCATTTCTACTAAAGCCTCGATGCGTGTTTCATATTGTGCCTTAGAATAATTTCTTGGATCAGCCTGGTCTCCATCAAAAGTCGTAATAGGAATATCTAAACTATCTCTTAATTCTTTTCCCACTTCATATTGAAGAAAATCACACATTTTACAACTACGATTCATATGCATAATTACACCGTCACACTTAGTTTCTTCAATAATACTTTTTCGAAGGTTAATTTGACCATCTAAAGACAGATTATTTCCCATGCCCGTATAGGCCTTTGCCATTTCAAAAAGATTTCCAGGTGTATACTCCAATGCCCAAGCTGACGGATACGTTGAACCAGTCATGTTGATTCCATGACTTTTCAGGACTTTATAAGTATGGGACAAATATGGCCAACATGCTATGCCATCCCACATGATTCTATATTTTTCCTCTGTATCCTTTAGCCCGCTCTCACCTCTTGAAATCTTTTCTTCTAGTTCTTCCTTTAACTTTCTAAATGTCATTCCACATTCTTTTTTTCCTCTCATACAAACAATTAATGCCATATAATTAAACATATCGAAACCACTTAAAGGCGAAGGACGAGCTGAACAAAGCATAGTCGCGTCATACCAGTCTTTTGCGTTCTGTGCAGATATCTTCATTACTTCTTGGAATTTTTTTTCATCAAAAGGCTTATTGCAAATTACTTCTAATTGATGAATAATGTCATGAAATTGTGCTTCAACATATTTTATGTTTTCTTCGGTAATTTCTTCATCATGATTATATGGAACATCAACAATAAGCAAAGGTATATTCAATTCATAAGCAATATTTTCATACCATTTTAATAAGGTTTCACAGATATTGTTACATAATAAAACTAAGTCTGGCAAAGGCAACTCTTCCGATACACATTTTTGTACATCCATGTAAGCTAAATTTGCTCTAGCATAACCACATATATCATTGGAGTATCCTTTTCGTTCTGCATATTCCAACAATTCTGGCGCACCCTTACGTGCTGCAATTCCTACTACATGATTTTCAGGATAAACTGTATAGATCCCCATGGTTTCACAAAATTCACAGGGAGCAATAGAACTGGACCAACAAACTAAATCTCCTCGTTCTTTGGCTTTTCTTGCATCCTCCATATTCTTAGCCACCAATATATTCAGCATTTCTTTTGAAGTCATACTTTCATTGATAATACTCATATCTTACTCCTTTCTTGTCCAAACTCAACAGCAAAAAGCGCTGCACCAATTGCACCAATTAGCTGGGGTGTTTTGGCTACATAAACTTTTTGTTTTAAAACTCTTTCCAAAGCACGAACTACTCCTTGATTTTGTGCTACACCGCCGGTTAGTGAAAAATCCTTTTCCATATTGGTACGATATAACAAGCCAAGTGCACGACTAACAATAGAATTATGTACACCTCTAGCAATATCTTCTCGTTTAGTATCTTTGGATAGTAATGAAATTACTTCTGATTCTGCAAATACAGTGCATGTACTACTTACAGTTGCCGGAGTTTGCGATAATTCGTCTAAAGTACCCAATTCATCAATAGGTGTCTCTAGTATACGTGCCATGACTTCCAAAAATCTTCCCGTTCCAGCTGCACACTTATCATTCATATAGAAACTTAGCACTCTTCCTTTTTCATCAATAGAAATGGCTTTAACGTCTTGTCCCCCAATATCTAAAACAGTTCTTACATTATTAAAGACAAAGTTAATTCCCTTGGCATGACAACTTATTTCACTAAATTGTTTATCTACATAGTCAAGTGAATATCTGCCATATCCAGTAGCTACCGTATAGTTAACTTGCTCAGTAGATAAAGCTGTTTTCGAAAACAACTCATCAATTACTTTTTTGGGTCCACTGGTTCCAGTTCCTAATTGCACTACACTTGTTTGAATAATCTCTCGATTTTCATTCATTAATACAGCTTTAGATGATGCTGAACCAATATCGACGCCTAAATAATAAAAAATATCCATCCTATTTTACTCCTAACCATGAAGAAAGCACTATCTTCTGAATCTCAGAAGTTCTTTCATAATATAGTATTTAGGTTAATAAAGGCAACCTATAATCCTTATTGACATAGATCCAGCCATGTCTTCTCATCACTTTGATAATACTAACATTTCAGTTATCTTTTCTTTTGCTAATTTTTTAATAGCTACCAGATCAATTTTTCCTGTACTATTCATGGGAAACTTATCTAGCTGAAAAACAAAATTCGGTGTCTTATAGCTAGCAAGATGCTTTTTAACAAAGTCTTTTAATCCATCAACATCAATTTTTTTACCTGATTTCATTATTATTAAAGCAGTAATTTCCTCCTGAACAGCAGTATCTACATCTACTCCTACAACTTTAACATTAAGAATATCCTCACTATAATGATCTATAACACATTCAATTTCACTTGGAGAAATGTTTTCTCCACCTCGAACAATCATATCACTCATGCGCCCGCAAAAATAAAAGTAATCACTTTCATCGCGATATCCAACATCATCAGTTTTAAGCCAACCGTCATGAGTATACTTTTCCAGATTCTTTTGAGGCATATTGTAATACTCCTTCATAATACAAAATCCTTTTGTCTGGATTTCCCCTTTCACATTTACATCACACTCACAATTAGCTTCATTGTCCCAAATACGTATTTCCATATTAGGAATTGCCTTACCTATAGTTTCTGATTTTAACATAGTGTCATCATCATAGTCTGACAAAGTAATTAAAGGTGATGTTTCTGTCTGCCCATATCCTATTTGTAAATGAGGAATATTTACCTTTGAAACAAACTCACGATACTTCTCGCCAGTTATGCCTGAACCTGCTAAAATACCAGAATTCCATGATGAAATATCATAATGACCAAAGCTTGGGTCCTGAATTAAAAGCATTAACATAGATGGGACCACATTAAATGCTGTAACACGATATTTCTCTATGAGTTTCATAGCTTGGTCCGGTTTATATTTACGCATTATAATTGTAGGCATACCAATCATTAATCCCAATAATAATCCACATGTCATCCCTGAGCAGTGAAATATTGGCATACCAATCAGCATAACATCTTTATTTTTATTCCATCGCATTAAATCTGATAGTATTCTTGCATCATTAAGTATACTATAATACGATAGTAAAACACCTTTAGGCAATTGTGTACTTCCAGAAGTAAAAAGCATACAAGCTGTATCTTCAGTTGTAACCAATCCCTTGGCCTTACTAAGTTCTTCCATGGTTTGCAATCCTATAGCATTATAGGACTTCTGTAATTCAAAAGCTTCATTAAATAAAGTTGTAATACTAAAGAAATCCTTTAACTCAGGAAGATTCTTCTTAATTTTATTAATAACTTCCAAATAATCAATAGAGCCTGTAGATTCTCCATAGAATAAATATTCAATATCAGCATAAGATAAAACACTTTTCATTTCTAAATGCTTATATGAATAATTAAAAACAGCTGTAACTGCACCAATCTTCATTGCTGCGTACATGGTACAAACCTGTTGGATAGAATTGATGCTCCAAATCCCCACATGTGTACCTTTATGAATATTCTTTTTTAACATCATTGCTGCTATGATGTCGGTAATTTCATCCACTTGTCTCCAATTATAGCTAACATCATCAAAAATATATGCTATATCCTCAGGATAATCTTCTGCATTTTTTTTCAACACATCTGAAAGAGTAACATTCAACAAGTCCATTTTGTCCTCCTTGCACGATAAACACGGTCAATTTACAAAGTTATTTTTCTTGATCAGCATGTAGATGCTTCTCAATTAGAATGCCTTTTGATATCATTTCTTGAATCTGTGCTTCGTTGTATCCAAGTTCAGATAAAATTTTTGAAGATTGCTCACCTAAGAATGGAGCACGATTTCTAGGAGGAAGTGTAACGCCGCCAAATTTTGCAGGTGTAGCACTTTCTATATATTGATCACCATTAGGCTGAGTAAACTTGGACAAGTATAAATTGTCCTTTGCTTGTTCAGAATCTAATATTTCATAAACATTACATACTATGGAATGAGGTATATCATTCTCTCTTAAAATTTCATCTAACTCATCTCGAGTAAATTTCATAAAACCTTCACTAATAATTTGAACAATTTCTCTACAATTTTCATTTCCCTTAGCAAATGTATTATATTCTGGATTTTCAATTAGCTCTTCTCGTCCTATAATTTTCATGAAGTATGGAAAATAACGTTCGTATTCATGACAGCACACCATTATCCACTTATCATCTTTACATTTATAGGTATTATTCAATGGAGTGTTCTCAAGACGACTCTTTGGGTATTTATCTAAATCACTACACTGAATTGAAAGTATAGGCTCTAACATATTGTAAATAGCCTGTCCATAAAGTGATACAACAATTTTACTACCTTCTTTAGTACATTTCTGCTTGTACAGTGCAGCACATATTGCAGCAGCCATAGTACTAGCAGTAGAATTATCTCCAAATGAACTTGGAGGAATCACAGGGGCTGTATTTTTTTCCATAGATGCAATCATTGCACCACCTAATGCCCAGAAGCAAACATTATCAAAACCTGGGTCATTTGCCATTGAGCCTGTTTCTCCAAATCCAGTCATATGTGCATGGATAAGTCTAGGATATTTGTCATGAAGGGTATTATAATCTAATCCCAACTTCTCAAGAGCACGAGCACGAGTGTTGGTTAGAAAAACATCAGCATTTGCCAATAATTTATCCATGACATCCTTACCTTCAGGAGTCTTTAAGTCCAAGGCAATGCTTTTTTTATTGGCATTATGAACATCGTAAGTAATGTATTTCATTCCAGGTAAAGGAACGGCAAAACGTGTCGTATCTCCTTTAGGTACAGCTTCCACCTTAACTATGTCAGCACCCCAGTCAGCTAATATACGTCCAGCTGATGGTGCTGCTACATATGTTGTTAATTCAACTATTTTCACATCCTGTAATAGATTATATGGATTATTATTCATAATTCATTTCTCCTTATATAATGTATTTAGGTTAGTAAAGTCAGCCTATAATCCTTTTTATAAACTCATAATTATAAAACTTAAACTGAATTTCCGATTAGTTTTTAATAGTTAGCCATTAATTATTTTTGTATTTTTTTATTTCTTCAATAAATTGTGGTATAACTTCAAAAAGATCTCCTACAATTCCATAATCCGCAACTTTAAATATAGGTGCATCTGGATCTTTATTTATTGCAATAATAATATCTGAGCCTGACATTCCTGCTAAATGTTGAATTGCTCCAGATATTCCACAAGCAATATATATTTTAGGAGCTACTGTTTTTCCGGTTTGTCCTACTTGATGAGCATGTGGTATCCAGCCGTTATCTACTGCTGCTCTAGATGAGCCTACTGCTCCTCCCAATACTTCAGCTAATTCTCGAATGTAAGAGAAGTTTTCCGCTTTTCCAAGCCCGCGTCCTCCAGAGACAATAATTTCTGCATCTTCTAAATTTACTTTTGCTGATACTTCTTTGATAGTTTCGTGTATTCTAGTTCGAATGTTTTCTTCAGGAATTGAAATATCTTCTTGAATAATCTTTCCCTCTACTTGTCCATTTCGTTCTGGCTTTTTAAATACACCAGGTCGAACTGTTCCCATTTGTGGACGACGATCTGGGCACTCTATTTTCGCCATAAGGTTTCCCCCAAATGCTGGACGTATCCAGGTTACATTATTGCTTTCTTGGTTGAACTCAATACTAGTACAGTCTGCAGTTAATCCAGTTTTTAGCTTACAAGCTACTCGTGGGCCAAAATCTCTTCCATTACTTGTTGCTCCAATTAAGATAGTATTTGGCTTATATTTGTCAACTAGTTGTGTAAAGCATAAATAAACTGCGTCAGTTAAATACCTATTATATATAGGTTTATCAACTAATATAACTTCATCTGCTCCATACTCTAAAGCTTCTTTCCCTACTTCTTGTACATTATGTCCAATTACAATGGCGACTAATTTTTCTCCTAATGCATCGGCGATTTCTCTGCCGGGACGTAATAATTCAAATCCTACATTTTTTTCTTTTCCATCTTCGGTTTCAACATAAATCCACACATTTTTATATTCTGAATTCACACTCATGATTAGCCTCCTTTACAGTACTTTAGAATCAACTAGCAATGACATTAAAGTTTTTACAGAATTTTCTACTGCTTCTTCTTGAATAATTACGCCATTTTTAGATCGTACTGGTGTATATGTTTTCTTTACCTTTGTAGGAGAACCTTTTAATCCACAATTTTCTAAGTCTATGGATACATCTTTTGAAGTCAACACTGGAATTTCTGCTCTATTAGCAGCCATTTTGCTTTTTATGGTAGCATATCTTGGTTCATATTCAGTTTTGGATACTGTAATTAATGCAGGAGTTTGCACTTCAATCCAATCATATCCTTGATCATTATCTCTTTTGATTAATGTTTGGGAACCTTCCTGTTTGATGTCGGTTGCATAAGTCACTTGAGGTAAACCTAGATGTTCTGCAATTTCTGGTCCCACTTGTCCAGTATCTCCATCTATGGCTTGCATTCCACAAAAGATTAAATCAAATGCGCTTTTTTCTTGTTCTAAAAATCGAATAAAAGTGGATAAAATATAGCTTGTAGCCAAGGTGTCAGATCCCCCAAAAACTCTATCACTGATTAGATACGCTTCATCAGCCCCTACAGATAAGCATTCTTTTAAAGCTGTTTTTGCTTGTTCAGGCCCCATGGAAATTACTGTAATATTTCCGCCTTCCTTTTCTTTTAATCTAACAGCTAATTCTAAAGCATAAGCATCAAAGGTATTTACAATACTAGGCACACCTTGACGTATAAGGGTATTAGTTACTGGATCAATCTTAATTTCAGTTGTATCTGGAACTTGTTTCACACAAACTAAAATATTCATTTAAATTCCTCCTATTAATGCAGCATTATACCTGAAATGACAACACGTTGTATTTGATTTGTTCCCTCGTATATTTGTAGAATTTTTGCATCTCTCATCATTTTTTCAATAGGATATTCTTTCATATAACCATATCCGCCAAATATTTGTAATGCATCACATGTCACTTTCATGGCGGTATCTGCTCCCATTACTTTGCTCATAGCAGAGTAAATCGAATAATTTTCTCCATTATCTATTAACTCTGCAGTATGGTATACCAACTGACGAGCCGCCTCTGTTTGAATTTGCATGTCTGCAAGCATAAACTGTAATGCTTGCTTAGAAGCAATAGGTTTGCCAAATTGGACACGTTCTTTGGAATATTTAACAGCTTCATCAATAGCTCTTTGAGCTAGTCCAACACCAGTAGCTCCAACAAAAGGACGAGAAGTGTCTAGTGTTTTCATTGCATAAACAAACCCTTTACCTTCTTCTCCAATTAAATGATCTTTTGGAATTCTACATTCATCAAATATTACCTCAGTAGTATTCGATAATCTGATTCCCATTTTGTCTTCATGTTTTCCAATAGATACACCTGGACGGTCTCTTTCCACAAAAAATGCTGATAAACCTTTTGTGCCTTTGGACAAATCAGTAGATGCAAATACTGTGTATACTCCAGCTATTCCTCCATTGGTGATAAAACATTTTGTTCCGTTTAATACATATTCATCTCCTTCTAAACGGGCTTTTGTGCTTACGGAAGCTGCATCAGAACCAGCATTTGGTTCTGTCAAGCAAAAAGCAGCTAATTTCCCGGATAAAAGGATATCAAAGTATTGTTTTTTTTGTTCGGCAGTTCCAAATAAATTTATGGTAGTGCATGCAGAGTTACTTGCTCCAATAGCTGAAGCAAGTCCACAATCATATCTGCCTAATGCCTCAGCAATATACACTTCGGTTTTTCTATCCACCATGGCTCCGCCATATTCTTCAGGGACCTCCAACAAGTGAAGTCCCATGTCTAAAATATCTTTATAAATTTTTTCAGGAAATTCACCAGAAGCATCATATTCTCCTACTACTGGAGCTACTTCTTTTTCCAAATAACTTTCCACTAATTCTCGTAAATCTTTCATTTCATTTGTAATTTGCATAATAATCCTCCCTACTCTTGAAAATATTCAACTAATTATTATTACTTTCTTTATATTTCTTATTTCTAAAATGTCCATAAGTTAAGGATGGCAAAATTACCAAGAAAATTCCAATGTAACCAAAGTAAGAATACCCTACAGCAATAATCTTTGTTAATCCTACAGAAGAAACTAGCATAGAAATTAAAATTATTATTATACCTACAATCAAAGATAAAGTATTTTTATTTTTTGCTATTTTAAGACCCTTTTCAGTAGAAAGGCGGCTAAATAGCATTATATTTCCGTAGACTACAGCAACTGCAGTAGATAGAAATGCGCTAAATAAAGCAATAGAATAAATTATAACTAAATATCCTCCGCCCATTAATTTTGTAGCAGCTAATATTGGTAAAGTTTCTTTTGCTACATCAGGCATAAAGGCTTGAATGAATAGAACAGTTAGTGCAATCAATGCTCCATTAAGAACAAACCCAATTCCTGTTACTTTTGTACAATCTTCATCTGTTTTTGTTAATGAAGTTGCACCCAAAAGACCTAAAAATGCAAAGCATTGGAATCCAGCATAACTTAAAGCCTTCCAAGCTCCTTTCCAAAATGTTGAACTATCAACAGGTTGAGATAAGTTTTGCTGTAAAATCATACCGTTTTTGCTTATTCCCTGAACGCAAATTACTAAAAAAGAAACAACTATTAATATAGTTAAAACAGAAGATGCTTTACTAACCAAATTTGATCCAAACATACTTAATAATAGTGTTAATACACCAATAATTAATACAGATAAGAAATATGTGATTCCGAAGACTTGAGTTAATAATGTTGCAGCTCCGGCAATAGATGCACTAACTGCCAACATTCCTGCCATTATATAGCAAACATCATAAATTGGAGATAAAATTTTGTTATATGGTTGAAATAATACTTTGCCAAATGAGTGGTAATCGTAAGCATTATAATGGCGCGCCATTATCATGTTTTCACGATAAGTTAATCCTACGACAACCATGGATAATACTGCAAATAATGCTGCATGTTTACCATATTTAATAAAGAAACTCATTGTTTGACTACCGCTAGCAAAACCGCCTCCTACGTGTGCACCAAACCATACAGATGCAATACTAAATATTCCACCTAATGCTAATCCTTTTTTTTCTTTGTTCATCTTTATTCTCCTTATCAATTTATTTAGGTTATTAAAGGAAGCCTATAATCCTTTGTTAAATAATAAACAAACAACTTAACTTTATATATTAGCAATTTCCATGCCAATTATCTAAACCTCTAAAAATAGCCTTTTCTATTATTTCATTTAAATTATTGGCAAATTATTAACAAAAAATCGGTGCATAAATGCCACCTCATGCATATTAGTGGTGTATTAATGCACCGATTTTATCTATATAAAAAATGCACCTCTAAAAGTTAAATTTATTATCTAACTTTTGGGGTGCATTTCGCTCTCACTTAAAATTTCATTTTTTTATTATTCTTTAATTTTTTATTTAATTTACTCCCACTCGGCTTTTATGGATTTATTTTGTTTTTGAATGTGTATTTCTCAAGGGTTGTGATTTTGGTTTTGTTTGATTTGTTGGAATTTATCGTAGTTTTTAGGATTTTTTAGAACCATTTTAGTACTATGGGTGCTATTATATCATATTTAGGATACTTACTTAATTTTAAAATAATTATACTTTTAAATAATTCTTTATATAGGCTTTACATATTTAGAAAGCCTAAGCCCTTTATTTATATCAGTACTATATGATTTATTTATTCCTGAGGCTTTTACTATCTCCGCAGCGGTATATCTATCTATTATATAGTCAGCATGTTTTATAGCAAATAAATGAATCATAGCTACTTGATCCCTATCTGGTGCATTGTCATACATATCCTTTAATATTCTTCCTAACTCATTGATACTCATATTATCCTTGTATGATATAGTCAACGACTAAAATCATACTCTCCTTTCTTTTTATCGTTGTTTATCCGATATAATTAAATTAGACACTGTGGACTTTTTATAATACCTTATAGCTTGACTATTAGAAGGAGTGTATTGCCACTGTCTTATTTAAATTATTTATAGTTGGATAAGTTTTAAACTTTTATCTCCCGCAAGGCTATGAGAATAAGACTAGGTGGATCAAAACAGTTGTCAATTTATCTTTAAGGATGTGATTCTATGATTTATGTTGGCATTGATATTGCCAAACAAAAACACTTTGCCGCTGCTATGACCGCTGATGGTGAAGTCTTAATTCAACCTTTTGGCTTTACTAATGATTCTGAGGGTTTCTCTCTATTAGTGTCTAAACTCAAGACCCTTGATCAGGAAATTCTTCTAATTGGACTTGAGTCAACTTCTCATTATGGAAAAAACCTTATTTGTTATCTTTACAATATGGGCTACCATATTGCTGTTATCAACCCTATCCAAACTGCTACTTTAGGAAAGTCTAACATCCGTAAAACTAAGACTGATAAGGTTGATACCTTACTAATCATTAAATCAATGATTTTAAACAACCATAGGATTTTTACCCAGCTGATATTGATTCAATTCGCCTAAAAAGCCTCTGTCGTTTTAGAGAAAAAACTAAAAAGGCTAAGGCAAGATTGAAAATTCAGCTCGTATCTTATGTTGATATTGTTTTTCCAGAGCTACAATATTTTTTTAAATCTGGTATTCATATCAATACTTGTTATGAGCTGCTTAAAAAACATTCTAACCCAAATGATATAGCTGCCTTACACCTTACTTATTTAGGTAATCTTCTTAAAAAGGCTTCCCACGGCCGCTTTGGTAAAGAAGAAGCTATTGCTTTAAAAGGTCTGGCTAAATCATCTGTAGGCACTGGTGATGCCTTTTTATCTATTCAAATAACCCAAACTATCTCTCAAATTGAGTTATTGGAAAAGCAAATTGATGAACTAGATGAATCCATTAAATCCGTTATGCTTGAAATGGATTCTGTAATTCTAACTATTCCTGGTATTGGATTTCTTAACGGCGCTATGATCCTTGGTGAAATTGGAGATATCTCTAGATTTTCCAATCCTTCAAAGCTTTTAGCATATGCTGGCTTAGACCCTACTGTTAATCAATCCGGTCAATTTAATGCTAAAACCACCAGAATGTCAAAGCGTGGTTCAAAGTTACTGCGTTATGCCTTAATCAATGCTGCTTGGAATATTTCGTTAAACAACAAAACATTCAATAACTATTTTATGCTTAAAAGGTCTCAAGGCAATAACCATTATGCTGCACTTGGTCATGTTGCTCATAAGTTGGTTAGAGTAATCTTTAAAATATTAAAAGATAATGTTGCTTTCAATTTAGACTAAGCTCATCTTATTTTAAATCATATTTCTAATAGCCTTATTTAAGTGCGCCTTTTTTTGGAGCATTATTTAATTACATATTTCTCAACATTTTTACTTGACAATTCATAGTTGGTCTCCTTATTTTAGTATTTGATTCTAACTATCATTAAATATTTAAATATAAATTCATCTTTAGTTGCATAAATTCCAATCACTCAACAGATTTAAATGCCTGATAAAATTTAATGCCCATTTCTTTCATCCAATTAAATTGCTTTTCCCATTGATTTCTATCTTTTAAATTTACTTGCTTTTCAACTAGAATTCTACTTGCTTTTCTTTCAGGTAATTCTCTCCAATCCAATTCAATCCTAATAGCATTTTCTATTTTTTCTTTATTAGCATAAAATTGATGAAATAAATCTTTGTTATTTGAGATATAACACTCTACTGTAATTATATTCCTTACTGTATTAATTAAAAAGGAAAAATTAAACTCTGAACTTCCAGCACTAACAGAGTACCAATGGTCTGTAGATGGTTTTCTCTTATTAAATAATTTAGAAAATTTTGATTCTTCAAAAACATAATCACTAAAAGCAGTCCAATAATCCAATTTAAAAGCCATGGTTTCAGACATTTCTTGGGATATCTTTTTAATTTCCTTAGCCCAACTATTTGGTTGTTCTAATACATTAAAACGAGGTGCAGGAGCAGAATCACTAATTTTCCATAGTTCAATTTGAACAAGAAAGAAATCAATGTTCTCATCCATATGGTCATTTAACCATTCAATTGCTTTTTTATGTTCCTCTCTTGCATTTTTTACAATCCAAATAATTATACTAGCATCTTTGCCACTTGCATAAGTAATAATTTTTCCTAAATGGTCATGATTCGTATCTTCTAATTGGTTTTCAATAACAATAATACGATCTGTTCCTGTTTCTTTAGCAATAATATCTGCACTAAATCCTCCAACTGGTGATTCTGTAGTTATTTCTGTAATTTCAATACCAATAGCATCGCCTAAAATACTCATATTATCTTCTTCAGCTAACCAAGGAGTAAAATCATATGCTTCATTTTTCCATACTAATCTTAAATCTTCAATTCTTTCTAAATTTCCTAATTCCATATTGTCAATTGTATAATATAGCTATCAGCTAAACCATACTCTCCTTTCTTACATTTCTATATATCCTTTATTTTATCAACTCTTTCTCCAATTTTATCTCGCTTCTAACTAGCATAATACTGCTTACCTATCATGGCTTCCTCAACTATATGGGCAAAAATTATATCTGATTTCATATTAAATATATCTTTACCATAACTATCTGGAAGATAAGTATCTAATACTTCTTCTACTCTAGATTTAACCCTTTGTCTTGGTTGTTCATCTTTATACCAGTCAATAACCTTTGTCCCACTATTTTCACTAGTAATGGCCTCATATAATTTTTTAGCTGATAGTTTTACTTGTTTTTCTTCATTTTTAGTTAAATTATCCTTTTTCAGTAGATCATATATTTCTAGTTCTTCTTCAGTTAGTCCTTCTCTTATATGTCTTTCATCTTCTTCTTTTAAATCATCCACAAAGTTAATCAAGTCTTCATAATAATTCTCATTAGTGGAGTTTCCAGAATTATAGCTATCGATTATAGCTTTATATCTCTCTGCAAAACTAATTCTAGTCTTATTATCCTTTAGAAGTTTTTCTAATTTGTTTTCTATAAAAGATCTTAATTCTCGAATTTCTATATTCTTATAAGGAGAGTCTTGTATTTTTCTTCTAATATCATCTATGTTTATCTCTGATAAGCTCAAGGTCTTCATAATTTTAATATCATATTCACTAGATTGATCATCCTCAAGAACAGATTCCGCTTTTACACTTAAATCCAATGTTCTACTTAATTCAACCTTTGCATTTTCAATGTTTTCTTCTCTTACTGCCACCTGCATCATATCGTCTAAATAAAATATAATGGATAAATATCTACTATCCCAACCTATTTCAAATACCTCCGGTTTGCTGGAATCATAAATATTTCTACATAAATTAGAATATATTTTAAACTTCTCTTTATACTCATCATTATCTAACAATATATCTAGATACTCTTCAAAAAGTGATATTCTAGGAAATACATCGTCTATCTCCAAAATCTTGTCAAAGCTAATCCCTAGTTCTTTACAAAATTTATCTGTCTCTTCTATTGTATTATCTAAAAAGGCCAACATAGCTTGTATATGTTTAACTGGCATTTCATCTTCATTATCAGGATTAGCATATTCTCCTAATGCCTTTTTCATAGACTTAAACAAATTTAAATAATCTACTATTAGCCCTGAATTTTTCCCAGGATAGACCCTATTTACTCTAGCTATGGCCTGCATTAGAGTATGTCCTTTCATTGGCTTGTCTAAATATAGAGTGGATACACTGGGTACATCAAAACCCGTAAGCCACATGGCACATAAAAACACTAAAGATAAAGGATGATTTGGATCTTTAAAATTATCTTCTATGTCATGTCCATTTTCATCAATTAAATTCATCCTTTGCCTATGTTTCTTTATGTCTAGTCCTTGTTTGTTAAATTTCTCTTCCTCATCTCCATCTTCACTTATTACTACTGCCATTTCTACATTTTTCATATAGTTAATTTGTTTATTTATCTTGAGCTTCTCTTCTTCTGATTTAGCATTAGATCTCTTTATTAATAAATCTTTAAGCTTTTCATCCCAATAGTGCTTAGCCTTGTCATACATTTTCACAGCAGTAAATTTATCTACTGAAACCACCATTGCCTTTCCTAGATATCCCCTACTTGGAAAATGTTCTACTATGTCTTTGGCTACCTTATTTAATCTATCATCTCTTTTTAGAACTTCATTGGTCTGAGCATAATATTTTGCTAGTCTTTCCTCTTCTTCTTTCGTTAGATTCTCTTTCTCAATTATTTCTAAATAATCATCATCTAAATCAGTATTTATAAGTGCTACTTCTGGTACTCTCCTTGAATAATATAAAGGTACAGTAGAGCCATCTTCTATGGACTGGGCAAAGCTATATTCACTTACATAGTCGCCAAACCATTGATTAGTTAGTCTTTTAGAACCTAATAAGGGCGTTCCTGTAAAAGCTATATATTGAGCATTTGGAAGACCTGTTCTCATGTTTTCAGCTAAATCCTTATATTGAGTTCTATGGGCCTCATCCACTATTACTACAATATCATCTCTTTTAGAAAGAAGAGGGTATTTCTTACCCTTATCGTATCTGAATTTATGAATCAATGTAAATATAAAGGGTCTATTTGTAGTTAAATACTCCCTTAACTTTTCACTATTTTTAGGTTGTGCAGATTCTTCCTCAGTAATGATTTCTGTTCTTAAAAAATTCTTATACAGTTGATCATCTAAATCTACCCTGTCTGTTATCATTAAGAATGTAAAATTACCTGATATCTTTCTATTTATCTTATTTACCAACATTCCCATGGAATAGGATTTGCCACTGCCTTGGGTATGCCAAAAAACTCCTAGTTTGCCATCTAGTTTTTCTCTGTTTTTAAAAGCTTCTACTGCATTATTGATACCTAAAAATTGGTGGTTTTTAGCTATTATCTTTTCCCTTTTATTTTCATATAAAATAAAGTTCTCTATATAATCTAATAGGTTTTCGTGGTCAAAAAGTCCATCTAGTAGATATTCTATGCTTGTACCTTTCTTTCTTATGGATTTTCTATCTACTTTATCTTCTTCTGATAATCTTAGCCATTCAAAAAAATGTTCATATCCTGCAGTAAAACTGCCTAATCTAGTTTCAGTTCCATTGGATAATACACAAAATTGATTAAAGAAGAATAACTGAGGAATATCTCTAATATAGTCTTTTAAATTCTTATCGTAGGCTGTTTTTAGTTTCACATCTGAATTTTTAAGTTCTATAAAGACTAAGGGTAGTCCATTTATAAATAATATTAAGTCTGGTCTTCTGTAGCCAAATTCTCCCTTAATCCACATTTGAGATACTATGGTAAAGGTATTTCTATAAGCATTATTAAATGCAATAAGACGAACTATATCTTGTCTTTTCTTTCCATCCTTTTCATACTCTACTCTTATACCATCTTTTATTAATTTGTAATTTTCGTAGTTAATATCCTTTAAATCTTTATTGGATATATATATTCTAAGATCCTTTACTATATCCTTTAGTATGTTTTCTGGTATTTGTGGATTATTTCCTTTTAAACTATTAACTAAAATATCTGGTAATATCACTTCTTTGATGTTTTTCCTTCCTGTGCCATCTTCTTCTACTTCTAAAATATTGTCTCTAGAAAAAACCTTATTTGGCTCAATAAAGGCATCTATAAAATCATATTTATCAAGACATAATCTATCTATACAAGCTTTTTCTATCATATCTTCTGTTAAGATCTTCCCCACAATACCCCTCCTCTACTTTACTTCTATGGTTCCGTTCATAAGTCTAGGTAGTAGTAAGTCACGCTGTTTGATTAGGTTTTGGTTTATTAAAATCAAATGTTTTATTTCTTCAAATATTTCTTTACCTAATTTATTTAATCTTATTGTTAAATCATTATTAGGCTTTAAAAATTTAAAATTATTCAAATCTTTTGCATAAACATGTGGTTGTGCTGATCCTGTCTGAAGGTTCATTATTTCTTTATGAGAAACCTTTAATAATAAATATATATAATATATTAATTCAGTATCTTTTATATCAATATATGAGCAATCCGAAGCCCAAATATCAACATAATTCAACTGTGTATATCCTGCATTTGCACCAGATGCACTAACCGTAATTACTGGTGCTTTTGTATTTGCTTCATTATGATAACATGATGGTTCTATTCCACCAGCAATAACAGGCACATCGCCATCCACTGCATCCTGGATTCTTAAATTCTTACCTCTTTTAAATTCACCCAAATCTCCTATTCTCTTTACTTCCCATCCTTCAGGTATTCCTTTTTCAAATTTAGTATTTTCATGGCCTGGAAATCTCATTCTGACAAACCACTCATAATATATTTCTTCTGCTGTTTTTTCTAATATTTCTATTCTTCTATTATTATTTTCTATTAATTCATCATAGGCTGAAATGACATCTGCAATTTTTTCTTGGGTTTCTAAATTGGGAAATATAAATTTTAAGCTTTCCAATTTTTCTATACTTAGATTGTTTTGTGTTGCTCCCATGGATATGGATTCCATATGCTTTT
>CAZUFW010000012.1:45408-47717 GCA_964619895.1 uncultured Clostridia bacterium
TCAAAATAATACTTTACAAATCTAACATCCGACATATCATCATATGGTATAAATCCTATTATACTATCTGGAAAACAAGCTGGATATTTTAATATCGCAGTATCTGCTATATTTGCAGCTATAGTTATACATAACGTTCCTTCATCCCAAAGTTTACTCTGTGCTAAGCCTATATCATTATATGTTTCATTATGCTTTCTTATATATAAGTTCGCTTTCTTTACATCCCCGGTTTGGATAAATGGATATTTACCACAATATAAAATACTATCGTTCCTTGGCCTATGTTTTGATTTTCCTCTTCCTATTTCCCCTAGCTCTGAAATACTGTACTCTCGCCACTTACTCATATTCTATCACCAATTTATCTAAATTCTCTTCAATTTTCTTCTCCAGTTCCTTAGCTTCTTCATTTAGTTTTTTAAATTCATCATTTAAACTAAAAATCTCTTCTTTAAATTCCTCTGCTGTCATCCCATCATCTTCTATGACTACTCCTACATATCTGCCTGGATTTAGTGAATAGTCTTGATCTATTATCCCATCTTCTCCCTCTAGTTTAGCTACTTTACAAAGTCCAACTATATCTTCATATTTGCCTTCTGGGAATCTTTCTAATAGCCAGTCTATTTGTTTTTGGAAATACTTCTTTTCTTCTGTTTCCCCATTATCTCTACTAGTCTCATATTCACTTATAAGTTCATAGAAACTTTCCGAGTCCCCTTCATATAGTCTAGTTACTATTGCTAGGTTTTTAATCTGCTCATCTGAGAATTTTCTGAGAGCTCTATCTACCTGGGTAAATAAATTTCTTGCATCTATAAATAATATTTCATCTTTCTTTTTCTTATCTCTATCAAAAAACCAAAGGGTAGCAGGCAGTGTAACAGTTATAAACATATTGGAAGGTAGTGCTACCATTTGAGATATTATACCATCTTCTATTAAAGCTTTTCTTATTTCCTTTTCACTATGTCCAGCATCTGAAGCAGAGTTTGCCATTACCAGTGCTGCTCTTCCTTTATCATTTAATGCTGCTGCAAATTGGTTTATCCAAAGATAATTTGCATTTGGAACTTTTGGATTTTTTCCCTTAGTTTGTGGTATTCCATATTTGTTAAATCTTTTTTGCCCTTTTACTAAATCCAACTCTACATTGTCCACATTAAAGGGTGGATTTGCCATTACATAATCAAAGTTTTCAAAGGAATCATATGGATCTACATAATAAGAGTTTCCTTCTGTTATTTCTCCTCTAATATTATTTAAAAACAAGTTCATCTTGGCTAGATTTGCAGTCTCTCCTGTTCTCTCTACCCCATAAGCTCTTAAATTTATATCATGATTATCTCCATGCTTTTTCTTCAGTCTTTTTATGTAATGGGCTGTTTGGACAAACATACCTCCTGAACCACATGCAGGGTCTAATATTTTTCCCTCTGTTGGCCTTAATACTTCTACCATATATTGTACTACAGTTCTTGGGGTAAAGAATTCGCCACCACCTTGTCCTTCTGCTAAAGCAAAGTTTCCTAAGAAGTATTCATATATCTCTCCAAATATATCATTTTCTATATCTGTTGGTATATCGTTGAAATTTCTAAGCAATCTATTTAAAACCTTATTATTATCTTCTTTACTCAAATTATGATAACTATCTTTAGGTAAGATTCCTACTAAATCCGTAGAATATTTTTCTATTCCTTCTATGGCTTCTTTGATTTTACTTGCTATATCTTCTTCTTCACTCAAGTTTAAGAAATATTCATATCTAGATTCATCTGGTAAATAAAAACCACATTTATCCTTTGCTATGTCTTCAATTTTTCTTTCTCTTCTACCACCTTTTAATTTTTCATATTCTTTCTTTATTTCTTCTTCATATTCTCCATATTTGCTATCTGCAAATTTTAAAAATATAAGTCCTAAAATAGGAGTGGAATATTCTGATGCCTTAAGCCCAGTATTAGCTCTTAGTTCATCAGCAGTGTCCCATAGTCTTTTTTCCAAATCTTTGATTGTATTTGTATCCAATTGAACTCCTCCTGTTTCTTTTCTTAAAATTACTTAGTTCTTTAATTTATATAAAACTTTGTTAAATATTTCGATTAAAGGCTAAGGTATAATTCATACTCCTGTACCCCTTTATTACTCCTCTTTATAACTGATAATATCTCCTATATCACACTCTAGTTCTTTACATATCCTTCCTAGTACATCTAGACTCACATTCTCATCTTTCCCCATGCGAGCAAGTGTAGTTGATGACATACCTGTCCTTTTTCTGAGTTCTTCTTTATTCATTTTTT
>CAZUFW010000012.1:47727-52231 GCA_964619895.1 uncultured Clostridia bacterium
TATCAATTAATAGCTTCCATAATCTATCATAACTAAAACCCATGATGACCTCCATTTTATAAAGTTTTACTTTTTATTTCTAAAGGTATTATATCATAATCTTTTTATGATAGGCAAGAAAAGTGAATTGAAAGGCAAAGAAAAGAGCTTTCAATTAAAGCGGTAGAGCATAGAAGCTAAAAGGACTAAGCTTCCTTATTTAATTTTCAATATGTAATTATTATTTAACTTATTATTTTAAAAGAATTATGATCTGATTATTTAATCCGATATTTAAGGCTATATCTTTATTCATAGCTTCAAATATGGTATGATTTATCGTAATGAAGGTGTTGTTAGTAGCTATGGACCCTATGATAAAAGATTTAGAAACATTAGAAGTGGAACTAGGATAAAAAACTGGTCTTAAGGACTTCCTACTGCTGAAACATTAAATGAATTAATAGGTTTATGGATGGAAAAGAAAGAAGCCTATGAAAATGAAGAGATTACTTTAGAGGAATGTGAAGACTGGAAAGCTAATTTCCCTAGAAGTGCATCTAAGGATTATAAACCTAATATTCTTAATGAAGAGAAGAATTATAAGTATCATGTGGAATAACTAGTTTATTTCGTGATTATCTCGTGAAATAAGACCAATTATTGTATATGGAATACTAAAAAGCTTTATATTTCAACGATTTATCTCATTTGTTATCTCGCGATTATCTTGTGATTATCTCGTGAAATAAAGCTAATTATTATATATTAAGCACTGCAAAGCTTTACATTTCAACGATTTAATCCATTTGTTATCTCGCGATTATCTTGTGATTTCTCGTGAAATGAAGCTAATTGTTTTATTATTATAGTTAAGGATACCTATATTTAAATACCTTATCTATTTCATTATCCTGTAACTATCTAGTTACTAATATGTTAATTATTAATTTCAACTATGATAAACCTAAATTTTTTGTTATGTTTTTTTATATTATAATAATACTTAGAATTTATCCATTGTTGGAGGTGAAATATTAAATATATGTTTAATTATGATGTAATAGTAGATAATATTAAAGAAATCAAAGAAAAACATGTATTTGAATTAAAAAAAGCGACGAATTCTGTACCTAAAAGTTTCTGGGAAACATATTCTTCTTTTTCTAATACTAAAGGAGGATTTATTATCTTAGGGGTAGAGGAAGGTACGGAAGAAAATATAGTCACCGGAGTTTATAACCCAGAAAAAATAGTATCAGATTTATGGAATCAACTAGCTAACCAAAATAAGGTTAGTTATAATTCGTTAAATAATGATGACATTATTATTAAAACATTAGAATATAATAAATCAATAATTATTATTAGAGTTAATGAAGTTCCATGGAGTAAAAAACCTGTATATATTAATAATGATATTACTAAATCATATATTAGAACAGGAGACGGAGATAGGCTTATGAAAGATGATGAATTAAAAATTATTATGCGTAACTCTTCTCCACAAATGGATTCTATTATATTAGAACAATTCTCAATTGAGGACTTAGACCCAATTTCTGTATCTTCCTTTAAAGAAAAAGTTACTTCTAGGTATCCCAATAATGGGTATGATTCTCTTAAACCAGAAGAGTTCTTGATAGAGATTGGAGTTATGCGTAAGAATCGAACTACTAACAATATTAATACAACAAGAGGTGGATTGCTGTTTCTAGGTAAATACAATTCAATAAGAGAAATTTACCCATCTTTTCATATGGACTATTTTAATCGTAAAGGTAATAATGAAAGATGGATTGATCGAGTTGCAACTGACGAACCTAGTAACTTTCAGATGAATATTTATAACTTTTACAATACAGTAAATGAGAAACTTAATGCTTTAATCTACAATGAATTTAAACTAGATAAAACAAATACTAGAGTCAAAAATACTCAGTTCAATGAAGCTGTTAGAGAAGCTTTTGTCAATGCTCTAGCTCATGCTGACTATGATTTAGGACTTCCTTCTGTTAAAATAGAAGTGTTTGATGGTTGGATGAGATTCGTTAATCCTGGTACGATGCTAATATCTATTCATGAATTTGTGCAAGGAGGAATTTCAAAACCTAGAAATGAAACTATTATGAAATTATTTAGGTTGCTCGGAGCTTCTGAACGCCAAGGATTTGGAGGTCCTCAAATCTTTAAATCAGCTAAAAGTAATGATTATAGAATTCCTGAAATCTACACAAATTTAGAGTATACAGAATTAAAACTATGGCACATTGATTTAGTAGACTCTTACCCAGAATTAAGCGATGAAGAAAAAAGTGTCTTTGAATGCATAGTTAAAGCTCATGGTCCAATTGCTAAGCGTGAAATTGAAAATTCATTAAATCTCACAGAATATAGAGTTAGGAAAGCATTAGATAACTTATTAGAATCTCAAAAAATTGAACGGATTGGAAATGGTCCTTCTACAAGGTATATTCTCCAGATTGGGAGTACAGAAATGTTAGCACAATTGCAAATGATAGTAAATCGTATACATCAGCACTATCAATAAGACTGTCTAAGGAATTACTTTAGTTTTATCAAATAGAACTATTTTAGAACCATCACACATAAAACAAACCTGATAATAGCTATTTCTAGCCATTATCAGGTTTTTATTTCTTACTCCCACTCAATAGTAGCTGGTGGCTTACTTGTTATATCATATACTACTCTATTTACTTCCTTTACTTCATTTACTATTCTTCTAGATACTTTGTCTAGCACTTCATAAGGTATTCTAGCCCAATCTGATGTCATTCCATCAGTTGAAGTTACTGCTCTCAGTGCAACTGTATGAGTATATGTTCTTTCATCTCCCATAACTCCTACACTTTTTATGTTAGGAAGGGCTGCAAAGTATTGCCAGATTTCGTCTTGAAGACCTGCTTTAGCTACCTCTTCTCTAAATATCCAGTCAGCTTCCCTTACTATTTGTAGTTTTTCTTCTGTTATTTCTCCAAGAACTCTTATGGCAAGTCCTGGTCCTGGGAATGGCTGTCTGTTTACTATTTCGTCTGGGATACCTAACTCCTTACCTACTTTTCTAACCTCATCCTTAAATAGTAGTCTTAATGGCTCTACTAGTTCAAAATCTACATCCTCTGGTAGTCCTCCCACGTTGTGGTGACTCTTTATAACCGATGCTTTATCTGTACCGCTTTCTATGACATCAGGATAGATAGTTCCTTGAACAAGAAAATCTATATGACCAAGCTTTCCTTTTTCCTCTTCAAATACTCTAATGAACTCTTCTCCTATAATCTTTCTTTTTCTTTCAGGGTCTGTTACTCCTTTTAGTTTTCCTAAAAATCTTTCTTGTGCATTTACTCTAATAAGATTCATATCAAATTGCTTTCTGAATACTTCCTCTACTTGATCTCCTTCATTTTTTCTCAAAAGACCATGATCTACAAACACACAAGTTAGATTTTTCCCTATTGCTTTATGAATCAATACTGCTGCTACTGATGAGTCTACACCGCCTGATAAAGCACAAATAGCTTTTTTGTCTCCGATTTGCTCTTTTATTTTTTGCACAGTATCATTTACAAAGTCACCCATGTTCCAATCTGGAGAAATACCACATATATTAGAAACAAAGTTATTTAATATTTCTTTTCCGCTTTCAGTATGCTCTACTTCAGGATGAAATTGTACTGCGTATAGGTTTTTATCTTTATTTTCCATAGCAGCTACTGGACAATTTTCAGTTTTTGCAGTAATCTCAAAACCTTCTGGAGGTAATTCAATAAAGTCAGTATGGCTCATCCAGCAAGAAATACTATTATTAATGTCTTTGAATATTCCATCTTTGTTTTCGATTCTTAACTCTATTTTCCCATATTCTCTCTGCTCGGCTCTATTTACTTTTCCTCCAAATTCTTGTGCCATAAGTTGTCCACCATAGCATATCCCTAGCACTGGAATTCCTAGGCTAAACACTTCTTTATCACATTTAGGGGAGTTCTCAGCGTATACACTTGCTGGTCCTCCTGAGAATATTATTCCATTTGGTGCTTTTTCTTTTATTTTGTCTATAGAATAGTTACAAGGCACTATTTCACAATATACATTTCCTTCTCTTACTCTTCTAGCTATGAGTTGACTGTATTGCCCGCCAAAATCCATTATTAATATCATATTGTTCATTATGAACCTCCATATTAATTTTTATCTACCTTATCCACTATATTCAAATATGAAAGTCAGAGAACCATCTCTTGACTGTATTACTTAGTAAGCTTTACTATAGTTTGGAGCTTCTTTTGTTATTTGAATATCATGCGGATGGCTTTCTAATAGTCCTGCATTAGTTATTCTGATAAATTGACTTTTCTCTTTCAAATCTTCAATAGTTGCAGTACCGCAATATCCCATACCAGCTTTTAAACCACCTATTAGTTGAAAGATTACATCTCTAATTGGTCCTCTGTAAGGTACTCTTCCTTCTATTCCTTCCGGTACAAGTTTTTTGCTATCCTCT
>CAZUFW010000013.1:0-11049 GCA_964619895.1 uncultured Clostridia bacterium
TGATCATTCTAAGCTTAGTAAAGGATCTAAAACTAATTTCTTATAATTCGCTTTATCTAAACTAGGGTGCTAAATATCAAAATATTTCTTTAATCTCTCTCCAAGTGCTTTTTCTATATATGGCTCTTCTATACCCCAGAATTTTTTAAAGTCTAGGTACTGGGCTACGGCCTCTTTATTTATTTTGTCTGTTTTTATTGCTCTTATGAGTATGTTTTTCGGAGTATGCTCCATGTCTATGAATTCCAAAAGCTGTGTTGAATAACCTAGTATCTCTAAAATATTTGCTCTAATGCTATCTGTAACTAAAGAAGATAGCTTTTCTTTTATGATACCATGCTTTTCCATCGAAATCATTATAGGATTATGAATAATATCATAAAGCTCATGTTGACAGCATGGTACTGAAAGTATTGCTTGGGCTTCCCAATTTACTGCCTTAACCAAGGCAGCATCAGTAGCTGTATCACAGGCATGAAGTGTAACTACCATATCCACATTATCGTATTCTTGAAAATCCTTAATGTCGCCATGTATAAATTTTAATTTATTATAGTCAAGGTCTTTAGCTACTTCGTTGCAAAAATTGATAACATCATGCTTTAAATCTAAACCTATAATATTTACATCTAAATCTAATATGTTTATCAAATAATGATATAAAGCAAAAGTTAAATACGATTTTCCACATCCAAAGTCTACAATATTTAGTGTTTTATCCGTTTTAATCTTTGGAATAACATCTGCAACCATTTCTAAAAACCTATTAATTTGCCTAAATTTATCGTATTTTTTTGAAAAAATCTTTCCATTTTCATTCATTACACCAAGTCTTATAAGAAAGTCACAGTAAGTGCCTTCTTCAATAATATATGTCTTTTTTCGATCATGGCTGAAATCAATATTTGTTTTTGTAGGCTTCTTTTTTAGAATTGTGTACTTACCTTTTTTGCTAATTAAGATTTGATAGTCTGCCTCTGTAGTAAATATTATGGCTTGTCTAAAGTATTCCTCTAACAATTTTTCTAGCTTCTCTACAGCCTCTAATGAATCTAAGTTCTTATGTATAACTTTTTTCTCATATTCAAAAGCAAATTGAAATTTCTTCTCTTCTTTTATTAGTACCGGCTTAATGTTAACCTTATTAAAGGAGTTTTCTTTTTTTTTCTTCAAATTGCTGAGTACTGCATAAATAAGCTTTTCGCTTTGTATTATATCTTTTATTAATAAAGCCATATCTTCCACTGTAATCTCTCCTTAAAGCTTCATTGGTTATTTATTAAAATATACTGTTATTATTGTAGTCATTATTCTATTTAATATGTAAATAGCGGGTACTCCAATATAAAACTTTTGCTTTTTAGTTTTATGATTAAAAAACACCATTCCAATTAATACACCAATAGCACCTCCAAGTAAAGACAATAGTATTAAGGTGGCTTCTCTTACTCTCCAATCACCTTTTTTAGCTCTTGATTTATCTATTCCTACTATTATAAATGAAATAATACTAATAACAATTCTATAAACAGCAAATGCTATCTCCATATCTGTAAAAGTGCTTAAAAAATTAGATGCTGCCATTATTCTGATTCTCCTTTTGCTTGAAGTTTATTTGCTCATTTTTCTGTTTTATAAACTCAGTTAGTAGTTCCTTTTTGTTTAACTCAGGGTTCTCTAGTACAATATCTAACAAGCAATTTAGCATATCTCCTATTTCTTTTCCCTGATTTATGCCTAAATTCATTATATCATATCCATTAATATCTAAATCCTTTACAGACATAGGCTCTTTTTGGTTTATTATCCTTGTACACTCATCTCTTAAATGCTCTAATTTTGAAAAGTTATGAGGTGGCATAGAACCTTTTATATCTGCAACCTGAAGTCTAAAAAGTCTATCTAGATTATCTATACCAATTTTATTAATAAATTTTTTTATACTCTTTTCCCTTAAAAATTCGTATCTAGACATATGCTCATTAACTAACAGCTTTACAATGCCTATTGTCTTATTATCGAATTTTAGTCTAGTTAATATATTTTCTGCTATTTCAGTACTTTTTTTATGATGCCCATAGAAATGTCCTTTTCCATTTTCATCTACTGTAAAACATTGAGGTTTTCCTATATCGTGAAGTAATGCGGCAAGTCTTAGGTAAACATCCTTTTCTGTATTGTCTAGAACCTCCATAATATGATTAAAAACATCTTTATCATGATTAGGATTTTTTTGTTCAAAGCCTACACAATCTAATAACTCTGGTACTATATATTCCATTAATCTAAGATTAATTAGTTTTTTTATCCCCTCTGATGGCTTTTCTGCTAAAAGTATCTTTAAAAATTCTTCTCTGATTCTTTCCTTACTTATGTGTTCAAGAAGAATCCTGTTGTTTGTCATAGCCAAAGCAGTATCTTCATCAATTTCAAAGCCAAGTTGTGATGAGAATCTTACTCCTCTTATAATCCGTAGTGCATCTTCGTTAAATCGTTCATCAGCATTGCCAACAGTCCTAATTGTTTTTTCTTTTAAATCTTTTAATCCATTAAAACAATCAACTAATCCATCAAATTCATTATAGGCAAGGGCATTGATTGTAAAGTCTCTTCGTTTTAAATCCTCATAAATATTACTGGTAAACTCTACTTCTCTAGGTCTTCTATGATCAATATAATCCTTATCTGTTCTAAAAGTTGTAACTTCAAAGTTTTTTTTATTTATTACTACAGTTATTGTACCATGCTTTATTCCTGTCGGAATTGTATAAAATTCTTTAAAAATTCTTTGTATATCCTCAGGTCTTGCATCTGTGCATATGTCCCAATCAAATGGCTCTTTTCCCAATAGAATATCTCTTACACAGCCTCCAACAATATATCTAGAATATCCATTGTTATTCAACTCTTTAAAAATGATTTTAACTTCTTCTGGGTATGTTATTTTCATATGGTAGCCTCCAGCTTTTTAAACAGAAAATTAACCTTTTATAACGCATAAGGTCTTAAGTTTTTTTATTGGCTTTATTAAATCAAGCTCTTGTTCAATAACAAAATCAATATCCTTATATGCCCATCTCACTTCGTCATTTACATCAGACTTTTTATTTTTGCCTAATATTATTCCTTGTTCTTTTAAATCTAGTATGGTTTTCTCAACTGAAAACTCTTTTTTAGCTTGTTCCCTAGACATTTTCCTTCCTGCTCCATGAGAACAACTATTGAAAGACTCAGGATTTCCTAAACCTTCAACAATATATGAGTAACTACCCATAGCCCCTGGGACTATACCTAATTTGCCTTTTTCTGCAGAAATTGCACCTTTTCTGTGTACCCATACTTCTTTCCCATAATGGGTTTCTAATGAAGCATAATTATGATGGGCATTTACTTCATCACTAAATTTAATATGCGGTAGCTGCTTAGACAATTTATCCTTAACTACATCCATCATTTTTCCTCTACTTTCCCATGCAAAATCCAGGGCAAGATTCATCCATTTTATATACTCCATGCCTTCAGGAGAATCTATAGGTAAAAAAGCTAAATCATATTCAACAGGAACCTTTGAATTCCATTTCTTATTAAGCTCTTTTGCTAATTGATTATAATACTTCGCAATTTTGTATCCGAAATTTCTGCTGCCAGAGTGAACCATTATAGATATAAACCCTTTTTCATCCTCTTGCAGCTCAATAAAGTGATTTCCTCCACCTAGTGTACCAATCTGATAGTATCCTCTATCAATTTCATCATACAAATCCTTATTGTTTTTATAGAAATTATCTTTTCCAGTTTGAGCTAAAACTCTGCTAGTCTGCTTGTCTTTATGATGATTAAATCCTGTAGGTATATCTCTCATAATTTGACCTACAAGGTTCTTATACTCGTTTTCAGTTAGTTCTGATTTGTGTATATTTGTATCAATAAATCCCATACCGCACCCAATATCTACTCCTACTGCGTTGGGGATAACTATTCCTTCGCAAGCAATTACTCCTCCAATAGGCATTCCAAAGCCCGAATGGGTATCAGGCATCAAAGCCACCCACTTATGTATAAATGGAAGGTTTGAAAGATTTAATGCCTGTTGCAAACAATCCCTATCTAATTGTTCTACATTTTCTAGCCAAATCTTAACAGGTTTCAAATGTTTTTCTTTGTCATATAAAACAAACATAACCATCTCCCCTTGTAAATCTATCTTTATTTATTTTTCATTTTATACTATTTACCCTTTATGTCAAACAAAAAATCCATAGTCTATAAAATATGAAGTTTTTCTATTTATTTCATTAGCAATAAAGGTGACATATCTGTTTTAGGAAAAAGAAATATATTTCTACCTGTGAGGAAATTAACTAGTCCTAATCTATGGCAATAATAAAAAACATTGAGGTTTCATTATTGAAAGTATAGAAACCTCAATGTTTTTTATTCGCATGTACAACAGCTGCTCCTGTATTTCCTTCCTTTATTTAATAAAAGTTCCTTCTTTTATTTCTTTAAATGCTTGATTCAATTCTTCTTTTGTATTCATAACTATTGGTCCACCCCAAGCAATAGGTTCATTTAGGGGTTCTCCAGCTAAGAGTAAAAACCTACCACCTTTTTCTTTTGTTGATACTTTAATATATTCACCTTCTGAGTAAAGCACTCCTTTTGGATAATTCACTACTTCTTCTTTCTCGGGGATAAAATTGGCTTCTCCCTGTAACAGAAATGCAAAAGCTTTGAAACCAGGATCGAAATAGTACTCAAACTCCGTATTTGGCTTTAATTCAACATCTAAAAAAATTGAATCTAAAGCTAAGCCATCTAAAGGACCTTTAATTCCCCTATAGTTTCCAGCAAGTACTTTCACAATTGTATTTTCATCCTTATATTCTGGTATCATTTCTTTTCTTATATCCCTATATTGAGGTTTAGTCATTTTATTTCTTTTAGGCAAATTGACCCAAAGTTGCACTCCTAGCATCCTAGGTGATGGCTTTGGCATTTCCTGATGCATGATTCCTGATCCTGCAGTCATCCATTGACAGTCTCCATCATTTATAGTTCCTTTATTGCCTAGGCTATCACTATGTTCCATTTTTCCCGAAATTAGATATGTTACTGTATCTATTCCTCTATGAGGATGCCATGGAAATCCTTTTATGTAGTCTTCAGGGTTTTATGAGTCAAAAAAATCCATCATTAGAAAAGGATCAAAATCTGGAATTTGGTAATATCCAAATGTACGATATAATTTTACCCCTGCCCCATCTGTAGCTTTATCACCATTAAAATATCTATCTATACTTCTTACTTTGGCCACAAAAACACTCCTTTACTTTAAAGTTTTATATATTTATTACATACCCATTATCATAATAAACAATCTTCAATTTCCATCATTGCCATAATCTTGTGTTGTTTTTATATATTATCATTCAGCTTTTTTATCAATAAAATTAGCTTTTTATTATACATAGTGTCTTATTTTTTTATTTATACTATTTACTCTTTACGCAAAATAAAAAAGCTAAGACTAATAAAAATAAGTCTTAGCTAACCTCCATAACCAATTACTGCTGCGCCTATGGCTCCTAAATATTGTGCAAGCTCTGACGAAAACACCTCAACTCCTAGCTTTTTACTTATAAACTCTCTAAGTAAATAATTTCTAGATACACCACCGGAAAAGAAAACTTTATTTTCAACTCCAACTTTACTAACAAGAGTATAAGTTTTGCTACATACTGATTGTAACAATCCTGCTGCTATACTCTCCTTTGATGCTCCAGCTGCCATTAAACTTACAACCTCTGATTCTGCAAATACAGTGCACATGCTGCTTATAGTTTCAGGGGTTGCACCTTCTCCAATACATGATAGTTCACTTACATCTATTCCTAGTGCATGGGCCATTACCTGTAAAAAGCGCCCCGTTCCCGCTGCACATTTATCATTCATTAAGAAATCAACTATATTTCCTTTTTCATCTAGTTTTATTACCTTACTATCCTGTCCTCCAATATCAATGACTGTTCTAATATTAGAATCGATGAAGTGAGCGCCCTTCCCATGACAAGTTATTTCAGTTACTTTTCTATCTATAAATGTCAATGCCACTCTACCATAACCAGTTCCAACTATTTCTTTAATTTCATGTCTTTGAATTTTGGCGCTTGAGGTAATCATTTCATATAGTCTTTCTCCTGATTCTTTAGGACTCCAGCCAGTAGGTATTATTTCCTTTGCAATTATTTCCTTACCGTTAAATACTACTGCTTTAGCTGCTACTGAACCTACATCAATTCCAACACTATACATGTAATCACTCCTTTGAGAACAATTGCTCAAATACTACTACATTATTTATAGTAATATTTTACTATCTGAAAAAAGAGCCAATGGCTCTTTTTTCACTATTTTATTCCTTCTATAAATGCTTCTACCCTTACCTTTATTTGTCCTACATCTGAATCAGAATAGTCTGTTTCAATTTGAAGGAAAGGAAGATTTAGAACATCTTTTGCAAAGTTTTTAACTGTAAAGGATTCAATGTTATAGGTATGACATGCTTGCCATGTAAGATCCACTATACCATTTACTTGATACTCTTTTGCCAACCTTTCAATTAAATCTAGTCTGCCATTGTTGTTTGTCATACAAGAACATGGAGTTGACAGATACTTTTCTGCTAATGCTGTAATAGGGTCCTTGTCTTCGTCAACAAGTACATCTAACCCTTTGTAGCCAGTACAATTTTCTAAAGCTACTACGCTAGCCCCTGACTCTTCAAGTATTCTTAGTACTTTTTCAGAACCACTTCCTATAGGACATCCAGTTAATAGAATGCGTGGTGCACTTTCATCAAAGGCGAAAATTCCTTTTTCTATTCTTTCTTCGACTTCTTTAATCAATTTTTCAATCAGTTCAATTCCAGCCTCTTTATCAACATTAAAGCCCTTTAGCCATTGTGCTAGCATCATATCCATTCCTGCTAAAGGTGCTGGCTTATGAGTATTTAACTGATGAAGTCGCTTCATTGCTTTTCTTTCTCTATTCATTAATTTTATTGCATCTCTTAATTTTTCTTCTGTGATTTCTACTCCGAATTGTTTCTCTAAAAATTCCTTAAAATAAACCATTTCTTTTTTCCATAGTTCTAATGAATCTTCTGCATTAGCAGTTTGTGGTAGATTCATTATATGCATTGGTTTTAGCTTAGACATTAGCTCATACATTTTTTTCTTTCCATCGCATGTTGTTTCTGCTAATAGCACATCTGAAAAATAAAAATATGGGCACTTATCAGTAATAGCAAAGCCATAGCTTGATTTGATTAGTGGACATAGGTTTCTTGGAAGCTCTTTTTCTGCTTCCTCTATAGGTGCTTGTGTTGTACCACAAAGGCTAACAGTGATTGCATCTGCTGCCATTGCAATTTCCTGCGGCGAGAATACACAATACATTCCTACTACCTTTTTCCCTGATTCACTAGCTTCTTTAATTTTTACTGAGTTAATACCCCTTAATGCCTCTACTTCTGTCATAATTTCTGGTCTCATTGACTATCCCCCTTTTTTTATTGTTAATCTTTAATTATTCAACACTACAAAATACACTTATTAGTACGTACTATAATAGTTTAACAAAGGCATAATACATTAACAATTCATTAGGAAGCTTCTGCCTATAGAAAGTTTCCATAGTTCATTAATCATATATAGATATTTTTAATCACTACTAAAGTTGACCTTCCAATGCTCTTTTGTATAAAAATAAAACATGGGCATTTCATTAAATAAATATTGAAATCCCCATGCTTAGAAACGAAAAGCTCTTTTGACTTATACTAAATATATTCTGCCATTTTTTTAAGTGATGTTATCTCATTATCATTAAAATAATGTTTAGGCAATATTATTGCTTGATTGTTTCCTATATATAGATATAGGCATCTTTTTGTGTCCTTTGTTTTATATAAATCAGACCATTTAATAATACTTTTACCTGTTTCTGTTTCAATAGTTATTCCTTCATTTGCAAAAGTATAATTTTGTGTTCTATTAAGCAGCTTATTTGAGTTATAATCTTTCTTTGCTCTAAACTTTAAAGTAATTGGTAGAATAATTATTGTTATTAATCCAATTACACTTGCCACCTGCATAATATTATTTACTAAAGTGTCTTCTTTAAATACTAAAGTTGCTATTAGTACTACTAGAAATAGTATTGTAGCACCAATGTATTTATATTTTTTTCTAAATGTATGAGCAAAATAAAAACTAAATAAGTCCTTTTCTTCTAATTTGATTGATTTTTCTATATTGGTGTTCATATTTTCCTCCGTATGTTTATATAATATTTTATTATAACTTATGTATCCATACTAGATTTTCTAGATAATTTTTCATCCCTATCATAGCCATAGTATAACCATATACTCCAAAACCAGTGATTTGACCTATACATGCAGGAGCAGTGACTGATTTTCTTCTATATTCTTCTCTACTATATATATTGCTAATATGCACTTCTATAGTTGGTATGTTGACTGCCTTTATTGCATCATATATAGCTATGCTATAGTGGGTATATGCTCCGGGATTAATTATTATTCCATCATATTTTCCCAATGCATTTTGAATATAATTAATTATTTCACCTTCAATATTACTCTGAACTATGGCAATATCTAAGGAAAACTCCTTTGCATCTTTCTCTAATTCTTGGCATAGCTTTTCATAGGAAGTATGTCCATATATGTCTTTTTCTCTAACTCCTAATAAGTTTATATTAGGTCCATTTACAATGAGTATTTTCATAAGTATCATCCTCCTGATTTTACTTTATTGTAGACACAATGTTGGCAACGGCATCATCTATAGTTCTATCATTAATTATCTCATAATCACAATACTTTTTATATAACTCGATTCTCTCATGGTAAAGTTTGTATAAATTCTCTTTCTTATTTTTAAGCAAGGGCCTTTTTTCTGCATCTATATCCGAAGCTATATTTTCTATAGGTCTATTTATGAACACTACTACTCCGTCATTTTTTAATGCTTTAATATTTCCCATATTTTTCACAACTCCTCCGCCTGTAGCTACTACAAAAGGTGTTTTTGAAGCTATTTCCTTTATAGCATCAGTCTCTATACTTCTAAAAAGCTCTTCTCCACTTAGAAATATTTCTGATATACTCTTGCCTGTAATTTCTTCTATGTATTCATCGCTATCATAAAATCCAATTCCAAGTTCTAGAGATAGTTTCTTCCCTATAGTTGTTTTACCACTACCTGGCATTCCTATTAAAACTATGTTTTGATATGAGGTCTTCAAATCCTAGCCTCCTTAACTCTTCTAAAAAATTTCTAAAATTCGTTCTGATGAAGCTCAGAAGTTCTTAATATTATTTAGAGTTCTCAAGTACTTTTCTTTGAACTTCTTTACTTATCTCAAATATTGCCTTATAAAATGATTCTAGCTCTTGACTTAAGCTTTTGTCCTCTAGTTTTTCAATGTTTTTTCTGACTACTGCATTTTCTCTGGCTTCATCACATATAGGTATATTTTTATTGCTTTTATATACTGCTATTCTTTTTGCAATTCCCATTCTCTTTTCAAAAAGTACTACCAGCTCATTATCGATTTTATCTATTTCTTCTCTAAATTTTATTAGTTCATCCATAACTATCCTCTCCTACTCCATTAGTAAATCTAATATAGATAAAGCTGATACAGCTTCAACTACAGGAATTGCTCTAGGCACTATGCATGGATCATGTCTGCCTTCAATTTCTATTTCACTGTTTTTCATATGCTTTATATCTACTGTTCTTTGTTTAAGGCCTATAGATGAAGTAGGTTTTATTGCAGTTCTAAATATGACAGGCATTCCGTTTGATATTCCGCCTAGAATACCTCCATTGTTATTTGTATATGTCCTTACTTCTCCATCTTCTATATAATATTCATCATTTGCATGTGAACCTCTTAGTCTAGTAATTTCGAATCCCTTTCCAAACTCTACCCCTTTAACTCCTGGAATAGAAAATAGTAATTGTGACAGCTTGCTTTCTATTGAATCAAAGAAAGGTTCACCAATTCCAGCTTGCAAGTTTAAAATGGCAGTTTCAATAATTCCTCCTACAGAATCTCCCTCTACACCAACTTCTTCAATTAATTCAATCATTTCTTTTCCTACTTTATCATTTATCACTGGAAACTCTTTATCTACTAATTTTTTTATACTATCAGAATCAATATCTACCAGATCAAAAATATTATCTTTGATATGAGCAATACTAAATATATGGCTTCCAATAATAATATTTTTTTTAGTCAAAATTTGTTTTGCAATGGCACCTGCAAAAACTAAGGGTGCAGTGAGTCTGCCAGATAAGTGTCCTCCTCCTCTATAATCATTAAATCCTTCATACTTAATGTAGCCAGTATAGTCAGCATGTCCAGGACGTAGAATACTCTTTATTTTATCATAGTCTTGAGATCTTTTATCTTTATTGTGTATAATTGCACATAAAGGTGTTCCAGTTGTTTTATTATTAAAATAACCACTTATTATTTCAAATGAATCACTTTCTTTTCTTGGGGATGATATTTTGTTTCTACCTGGTGCTCTTCTTTTCATTTCTTTGTCTATTAGTTCAAAATCTATCCCTAAACCAACTGAAAGTCCATTTATAACTATCCCGATACTCTCGCCATGAGATTCCCCGAAAATTGAAATCTTTAGATTGTTACCCCATATTCCACTCATCTACAATTCCTCCCAAGCTAATAAAATCCTGCCAAAATCCTGGATATGACTTGTTTACTGCATTGCTATTTTTTATAATCAATGGTTCTTTGCATCTAGTTGAAGCTATGGCTAATGCCATGGCAATCCTATGATCATTCCAACTATCCACTATTCCCCCATTCAAGGTGTCTACACCATTAATAATAAGTCCATCCATAGTTTCTGTAATACGTGCACCTATTTTGTTCAGTTCTGTCGATATTGCCTTTAGTCTATCAGATTCTTTTATTCTT
>CAZUFW010000013.1:11059-51206 GCA_964619895.1 uncultured Clostridia bacterium
ATTCTTAGTCTTTGTGCATTAATTATTTCAGTTTTATCCTTACTTAAGGCACCAAGAACTGCTAGTATTGGCACTAAATCTGGGCATTGTGATGCATCTATTATTGTTCCCTTAGTCTGAGAAGCTGTTACATTTATTTGTTCAACTTCAGAAAAAATATTAGCATTCATTGCAGTAGCTATACTTAATATTTCTCTATCTCCTTGAAGGGAATTTTGATTTAATCCTCTTAATACAATATTATCATTTAAAATACCTGCTACTATCCAAAATGCTGCTTGTGAAAAATCTCCTTCTACTATGTAATCTGTTGGAACATATTTTTGATTTCCTGGGATATAAAATGTATGATATTTACTGTTTTTAATTTTAACAGAAAACTTATCTAAAACATCTAATGTCAAATCAATATATCCCTTAGATTCAAGTTTTGTTGTTATTTCTATTATGGAATCTTCAGACAATAGGGGTAATGCAAGCATAAGACCAGTTATAAATTGAGAACTAATATTACCTTCTATCTTAAAATTATCTGGCTTAAGAATTCCTTCTATTCTAATTGGAAGCTTGCTTTCTTCATTTGAATATCTAATTCCTTGAGCATCAAATATTTTATAATAAGAAGTCAAAGGCCTTTCTACAAGCTTTCCCTCTCCTGTAAAAGTTATATTTTCCCCTAATAAGCACGCAATTGGTATCAAGAATCTCAATGTAGAACCAGATTCTTTACAGTCAATTGTTTCCTTTAACTTCTTTACAAACCCCTTACCTTCTATTGTTATTTTACTTCTATTAGTTTCTTCATTAGTGTATATGTCTATTACTTCCATGCCAAGAGCTTTCATTCCTTCAATAGTAGATATTATATCTTCTGAAAAGACTATATTATCAATATGACTTATTCCTTTTGCCAAGGCCGCACAAATAATTGCTCTATGGCTTAAGCTCTTTGATGGAGGAATATTTATATCTCCTTTTAAGATTGAAGGGGTTATTTTAATGTGTTGCATTGTTGTGCTCCTTTCAAAATTAAATAATTACTAAATTCTAAAGAATGAGTTTATATCCTCTTTTTCTATTTTCTTTATAAAGCTGTCTCCAATTTCTTTCAATAAGACTATATTTAAAATCTTAGCTTCACTTTTTTTATCTAGGTTTATAGCTTCTATAAGCATATTATGATCTATTTCGGGTAATTCAAAAGGCAATTCAAATTTAACTAAAAGTTCCTTTATTAAATTAGCGGTACCCTTTTTTGTGATGCCAATATCTTCACTTCTTTGGGTAATGTAGTGCATCCCTATAGCTACTGCTTCGCCATGGGTATATCTTTCATAATTAAAGGCTCTTTCAATAGCATGACCTATAGTATGACCAAAGTTTAAAAGCATCCTATCCCCTAATTCTTTTTCATCTTTTTCTATTATTTCTTTTTTTATACTGCAGCACTTATATATTATCTCGTGAATTATTGAAAACAAACCTAATTCTGTCTCCAATTCTGTAAGTTTATTAAATAAGTCTGCATCTTTTATACAAGCATATTTAATAACTTCTGCCATTCCATCACATAGATATCTTTTAGGCAATGTCTTTAATAATTCAGGATCTATAAATACAGCCTCAGGATGATAAAAATTCCCCACCAAATTTTTACCTCTTGAAAGATTTACAGCAACCTTACCTCCTATGCTGCTGTCTATCTGTGCCAATAGAGATGTGGGGATTTGTATATATTTAACACCTCTAAAAAGTGTAGCTGCTGCAAATCCCCCTAAATCTCCAATTACTCCTCCGCCAAAAGCTATAATCATGTCTTTTCTAGTAATGTTAGTATCTAACAATCTATCATAAAGCCTAGACAATGTTTCAATAGATTTACTGTTTTCACCTGGCTCCACAGAAATAGTATTTGCTTCATAGCCATTAATTTCAAGGTTATTTATTAATTTTTCCCCATATATTCTTTCTACATTATAGTCAGTTATTATGGTAATTCTTTTATTTTCATAAACCTTTGCTAATTCATCACCAATATTATTTATGATACCTGATTTTATTAAAATAGGGTAATTCTTCTCGGCTAATTTAATATCAAGCTTATACAATCTGTGTCACTCCTGTCTTCAGTACTTATAATACTTATTATCCTATATTTTTTATTTAAAATCTACTAATTTCATTACTGTGTCTATATCTTTGTCTCCACGACCTGAAAGATTTACTACAATAATATTATCTTTTTTAGTTTGGGGCATAAGCTCAGTTAAATATGCAATGGCATGAGAACTTTCTAGCGCTGGAATAATTCCTTCAATAGATGTTAACAGCATAAAGGCATCTAGAGCCTCTTTATCTGTTGCGGTAACATAATTTACTCTTTTTGTGTAATGTAAAAATGCATGCTCTGGACCAACTCCTGGATAATCTAAACCTGCAGATATGGAATAAACAGGTTGAACTTCCCCATTTTCATCCTGAAGAACATAAGTCCTCATACCATGAATAGTACCAATTGTTCCCTTTGATATAGTAGCAGCATGAAGGTCAGTATTTAGTCCTTTACCTGCTGGTTCAACTCCGTATATTTTTACACTTTTATCTTCTAAGAAAGGATAAAAGAGTCCAATAGCATTACTTCCTCCACCTACACAAGCCACTAGATAATCTGGCAATCTTCCCTCTTTCTCTAGGATTTGTTCCTTAACTTCATCTCCTATGATTCTCTGAAAGTCTCTTACTATGGTTGGATATGGATGAGGACCAACAGCAGAACCTAAAAGATAAAATGTATCATCTATATTTTCTACCCATTTTTTTAGTGCTTCGTCTACTGCATCCTGTAGAGTTCTAGTTCCTACAGTGACGGAATTGACTTTTGCTCCTAGCATTTTCATCTTGAAAACATTAAGTGCCTGTCTTTTTACATCTTCTTCTCCCATAAATATTTCGCATTCTAGACCAAACATTGCACAAATAGTGGCTGTAGCAACACCATGTTGACCTGCACCAGTTTCAGCCACAATCTTTTTCTTTCCCATTCTTCTAGCCAATAAAGCCTGTCCAATAGCGTTATTGATTTTATGTGCTCCAGTATGATTCAAGTCTTCTCTCTTTAAATATATTTTACCCTTCCCAAATTTTTTAGTTAGGTTTTCTGCAAAATATAGTGGTGTGGATCTTCCAGAATAATCTTTTAGATAATACTTGTATTCATCAATAAAGCTTTCATCGTTTTTAGTCTTAATATATTCTCTTTCAAGTTCATCTAATATTTCTTTCATTTTTTCAGTTACTATTTGTCCCCCAAAATCACCAAATTGATACATAATCAATTCCTCCTTTTATTTTTTATTATTAAAGTATTTTTGAAAAAATAAATAAAAAAAGCACTCCGTCCCTATAACAAAGGGACGAAATGCTTAACATTCCGCGGTGCCACCTATCTTAGACAGCAATGCTGTCTCTCTCTATCAGGTACGAAAATATATAATAACATACTTTGATACCCTGTCTTTATAACGTAAGACTTACGGCTAGTGATACTTTCATAAGATTTCCCACCGCTTCTCATAGAACCATTCAATAGTCAATCCATGTCAGGATTCCACCATCCCTGACTCTCTATAATATCATGCACTATCTACTCTTTCTATTCACTGAATTTTTATATAATTTATATGATTAATAATGTTAACACCATAATTAGAAAGTGTCAATAACATTTTTACATTTTTGATAACAGCTTCATAAGTACAGGCCTATGAATAGTAACAGCCTTCTTAGGACAAAGTTCTTGACAACAAAAGCATCTTATACAGCCATCTAAGTTTACAACTGGCTTATTGTTCACCATTTCTATAACCTTCGGAGGACAATTAGCTGCACAGTCCCTACAGCCTATACAATCTTTGTGATTAAATACTGGCTTAGGCTGCAGTAGCTTATTCGATATGGTTCTTACAAAGGATGGCTTATTATCTTTGATAAAATGCACACTTCGAATACTTGGGGCTTTGAAATCATAAACCTTAAATTGTTCAATATCATCACCTACAAGTTCTATATCATCTAAATTCCCTTTTATTATTTTTCTTTCTACAGCTCTTGAAATTGTAGGCACCTTCAAAGGATCTATATTAACTATTGTAGTAGCTACAACATCTAAATGACAAGGTGATGTAGAAGCTAATACTACTCCTATATCCTTTGGCTCTCCTGCTGATGGTCCTGCTCCCTCCATACCTACTATTCCGTCCATAAAAGATAGTATTGGATTAGCATATAAGCAAATATCTAATAAAGCTTGAGAAAAGTCTTCTATATGAGGCATTTTAAAATGATATTCTGCTTTAAGTATTCCTGGAATAATTCCAAACATGTTTTTTACAGCTCCTGTAAATAACATCATTCCATGAGTTTTAAGTTTGGAAACCGAAATAATCTTATCTACATTAGTCACCATTTCGGCTACTTCCATGCTTTTTAGTATCTTTCCTTTTTCATTTTTCACTTCCACAGAATTTGTATTATAATTTAGCTCTGCTCCCACTTCATTTGCAATTTCCTCTATACCACAGTATTTATATATACTTTTCAATACTTTTTCGTTAAAAGGTCCTCCAGGACTATCTCCTATAATAACTTTGGCACCATATTCTATTAATGTTTCTGCTAATGCCTTAACAAATGCAGGATGTGTAGTAGTAGCTTCATCGGGTTTCTTTTTCATTAATAGGTTCATCTTTAAAAGCACAGTTTCGCCTTTATTAATGTATTTCTCTATTCCGCCAAGGTTATTAAAACTTTTATTAATAGAATCCTTTACTTTATCATAATCATAACTTCTGCATTCAGTTAGTGATACTATCTCTTTTTCCATATCTCAACCTCCCCTAAATATGAGAATAGCATAGAAATTGAAAAAAATCACTATATATAGTGATTTTTCTATCTACCAGCTTGCACATAATCCTATGGCTTTAGGTCCAAGATGTGAGCCTATAACAGGACCTAACTCATCTATTGTAATAATAGCATTTGTAAAACGCTTTTCTAATTCAATTTTATATGCCTCTGCTTCGCTTCTGTTTTGCACATGTGCTATTGAAATTCTTTTTGCATATTCTGGAACCATAGAAATAATACTTTCCATAGCTTTCTTTTTTCCTCTTTCCTTTCCTACAGGTACTAGTTTACCATCAACTAATCCAATTACAGGTTTAATGTTAAGTAAAGTTCCAATAAAAGCTGTAGTACTTGATAGCCTTCCTCCACGCTTTAGATATTCTAATGTATCTACAGTCAGATTAATGTTCATGTTTTCTCTCTGCTTTATTATTTCAGCCTCTATTTCACCTCTGGAAAATCCTTGCTCAGATAGCTGAATAGCTTTTTCAACAAGTAATTTTAAATTTCCTGCGGATGTCTTGGAATCTATAACAGTTATTTTTTCTGCATCTAACATGTCAGCAGCTAATCTAGCACTATTGTAAGTTCCGCTTAGCTCAGATGATATAACAATAGTTATTATCTCATCTCCTATCTCTAATGCTCTTTTATATGCTTCTATAAAGTCTCCTACTGCTGGCTGAGATGTTGTAGGAAACTCTTTTGTGCTTTCTAATTTTTCATAAAAATCTTCAAATTCACCTGGAAAACCTTCTTTATCTGCCTTGCCCAAAAAATTTACTGAAAGAGGTACTATCTTAATGGTTTTACCAAAAGAGTATTCTTTTGCTAAATAAGCCGTGCTATCTGTTACTATTTGAATCTTTTTCATAGTTATCCCTTCCTGTTATTGTAGTATATGTTAATAGTACCAGATACTAATACCTGATGCAAGTTATATTTATGAACAATATTGCTCAGTAGTTTCTAAATATATGTTTAAAAAGATTATTAAATATTCAAGTTATATATCTATAATATGCACTTTAATATACAAAAAAATAAGCAGATAGTTGGATTTTCCCTACTATCTGCTTATTATATGATTTTAGTTTAATTAAATTCTTTCAATTATTTCTTTACAATTTAAACCTTCTTTAATATATTCTGAAATATCCATGTTACTATTAACTGCCTTTTTAACCTTTGCCATTTTAGAAATATCTCCGAGCAAAATACTACCAGATAATTTATTGTCAGTTATGAAAAGCCTAAAATGATTATCTCCTTCGTCATATTTTAGAACATAGGTATAGTCTTTAATGTTCCCTATTGAGAAAAGTGATATATCTCCTATGGATAATGTAGTAAATGGCTCTGGCATTTTATATTCTTTATTTGCTCCTGTCATATTGGCACCAGCTATTTTTCCTTGGTCATTTGCTGCTGTCCAAAGCCCTAATACAACTCCATTTACCTCTGCAATATCACCTGATGCATATATATCTTCTATATTAGTTTTTAAATGATTGTCTACTTTCACACCTTTATCAAACTCTATCGATGTTTCTCTTACTAGGTCAATATTTGGTCTAATACCCGCTGAGAATAGAATGGCATCTGTTTTGATTTCTCTGCCATCTTTGAACCTAATTCCTTCTGTTCTAACTTCTCCTAATATTTCTTCAGCAGCAGTATCAAAATAAAGCTTCAGTCCATTATCCTCTAGTTTTTTACTAACTATGTTTGCCAATTCCATATCAAGTTGTCTAGGAAGTAAGTAAGGGAAAAATTCCACCACATTTACTTTCTTTCCTAACTCTTTTATTGCCCATGCTGCTTCAAGTCCTAGAAGTCCTCCTCCAATTACGGTAATATCCTCACACAAGTCAAAATACTTCTTTATATGTTTTAAATCCCTTAATGTTCTCAAAGCAAATACGCCATCTTTAAACTTGCCACTAATTGGAGGGACAAATGGTCTGCTTCCATTAGCTAGTAAAAGCTTATCATATTCAACAGTTTTCCCATCGTCTAATCTCACGTATTTATTTTCTGTATCAATTTTCTCAACGATTTTTCCAAGAAGAACTTCAACATTATTTTCATCATACCAGCTTTTTTTATGAACTAGAAGTTCACTATCATCAAATGTTTTGCTTATATAGTGTGAAAGCTTGACCCTATAATATGTTAAATACTCTTCAGATGTAATTATGGTTATACTACCTTCTTTATCTATATTTCTAATTTCTTTTGCAGCTGATAATCCTGCTATACCATTTCCTATAATAACGTATTTTTCCAACTCAAAACCCCTCCTAAAATATTATAAGTATACCCTAATTTCTTTTCTTATTTATTACCCACTTGTTAAATATTTAATCAAGTATATATTGATCTAAAGAAAAAACCACGGAAATCCGTGGTTTAACTTTTAACATCAGTCCATATTCTATCGTATTCTTTTATAAAGTCTCCTGGGTCTAGGAAAACTTCACAATTATTAATAATATCATCACTAGGATACGCCACCTCATTATTCACTACAGCAGGATCAAGTAGTTTCATAGTTTCTTTATTGGTAGTTGAATATCCTATATATTCTGTATTCTTTAATGCAATTTCTGGTCTACTCATGAAATTAATAAACTCTTCTGCTAGTTTTTTGTTCTTACTTGTCTTTGGTATCACCATATTATCAAACCAATAGTTGCTGCCTTCCTTTGGTACTACATATCTTAAATCTTTGTTTTGTTCCATCATATATACTGCATCTCCAGACCACACTACTGATAAAGCTGCTTCCTCACCAATCATCATGTCTTTTACTTCATCACCTACATAGGCTAGAAGTAAAGGCTTTTGCTTAATTAACTCTTCCTTTGCTTCCTCTAATTCTTTAAGGTTTCTAGTATTCATAGAATATCCTAATTTTTTAAGTGCTACAGCTATTGAATCTCTTTGGCTATCAAGCATTAATATCTGACCTTTATATTTGCTGTCCCATAATATATTCCAGCTATCCACAGGTTCTTTAACAATTTTTTGATTATATAATATACCTACTGTTCCCCACATATAAGGTACTGAGTATTCATTGTTAGGATCAAAGTCCAGGCTTTTAAATCTATCATCTATATTTTTGTAATTAGGTATATTATTCATATCAAGCTTTAATAGTAGATCTTCTTTAATCATTTTTTCGATCATATAATCAGAAGGAAATACAACGTCATAATCTGTTCCACCAGACTTAATCTTTACATACATCTCTTCGTTTGTAGCAAAATCTTCGTAGTTTACTTTAACATTAAATTCTTTTTCAAATTCTTCAATAACTGACTCATCAATATAATCTCCCCAATTATATACATTAAGTACAGTTTGATTTCCATTGCTACAACCTGAACTAATTAGAACTATTCCTAATATCATTACTGACAATAATATTTTTAAACTTTTTCTCAAGCTACATCATCCTTTCCTTTAATTTCCAAAGAACTTCTTCTATTTATTAATAAAAGAAGAATTAAAACACTTAAAAACATTAGTGTTGATAACGCATTTATCTTAGGATTAATTCCCCTTCTTGCCATCGAAAATATTGTTATAGATAAATTTGACACCCCAGAGCCTGTAGTGAAAAAGCTTATAACAAAATCATCTATTGACATAGTAAAAGCAATTAAAGCACCTGAGATAATTCCAGGCATTATTTCTGGCAACACTACTTTTCTAAATGCATAAAAAGGAGTTGCCCCCAAATCCATTGCTGCCTCTGCTAAGTGCTTATTTAACTGTTTTAGCTTCGGTAACACTGATAATACTACATATGGAATATTAAATGTAATATGTGCTAGTAACATAGTAATTAGTCCTAGCTGCTTGCCAACAAATACAAAAAGTGACATCAATGCAACTCCTGTTACTATATCAGGGTTTAGTACAGGAATATAATTTAGGTTAAGTAATATCTTCTTTTTTAAATGTCCTGCATTGTGTATTCCAATGGCTGCTAAGGTACCAATTACCGTTGCTATTGTAGAGGATAAGAAAGCCACTAATAAAGTATAGTATAGGGCCTTCATTATCTGTCTATCTTTAAATAGTTCTACATACCATTTTAGTGTAAAGCCATCCCAATTTCCTCTCGACTTGGAATTATTAAAAGAATATACTATTAAAACTATAATTGGGGCATAAAGGAATAAATAAAGTAAAAATGCATAGAATCTCTTTATCCACTTTTCTACCATATTCTGCCCCCTTCCTTATCTTTATCGAATTTTTCCATGAAAGCCATGGCAATAAGTATCATAATCATCATTATGATAGATATAGCAGAGCCAAAATGCCAGTCATATACTGTTAAGAATTGCTGTTCTATTAAGTTACCTATAAGCATATAACGATTCCCACCTAGTAGTCTTGAAATAACAAATGTACTTACTGCAGGCATAAATACCATAGTTATGCCTGAAACTACCCCAGGTATGCTTAAAGGGAAAATTATCTTCCTGAAAACAGTAACCCTATCTGAACCTAAGTCCTCTGCAGCCTCAATAATACTCTTGTCTATTTTACTGAGTACTGTATATATTGGCAGTACCATAAATGGTAAAAAATTATAAACCATACCAAGAATAACCGCACCATTATTATATAGTAAATTTAAAGTAGGCAGATTTAAATATTCTAATAATCTATTTATTAGTCCTTGTTTTCCTAAAAGTGTCATCCAAGCATATGTTCTTAGTAAAAAATTCATCCACATAGGCACAATGAATAAGAGTACCCAGAAGTTTCTTTTCTTTGCTTCCATACCAGCTAATATCATAGCCATAGGATAGCCTAAGACAAAGCATATTACTGTTGATATCAGAGCAAGTCCTGCTGAACGTCCTAATACACTTAAATAATTCGGTTGCATAAATCTTATAAAATTATCTAATGTAAATTTCATTTCTTTAATATTTTGAACGTTGCCATCCGTAAGGCTAAAAAGTAACACTAATAAGAGAGGTACAATTGTAAACATAGTCACCCAAATTAAAAACGGATATGATGCTATACTCTTTTTCATTTTTGAGCCACCTTTTTCATGATATGAATACTTTCTGGTTCAATAACCATACCAATGTGTGAGCCTACTGGTTCCATTACTGTACTGTGTATCATCCATTCCCTATCTTTTTCTTGTACCATCATTTCATAGTGAACTCCTTTAAATGTGACAGATGTCACCAATCCAGTAAGCATCCCCTCTTCTTCAGACACTACCTTTATATCTTCAGGCCTTACAACAATATCTACAGGCGTATTTTCTCCAAATCCTTTATCTACGCAAATAAATTTAGTATCAGCAAACTCTACTAATAAATCCTTAATCATTGTTCCTTCCACTATATTGCTCTCCCCTATGAAATCTGCAACAAAAGCATTTTTAGGCTCGTTGTATATATCTTCAGGTGTACCAATTTGTTGTATCTTCCCTTTGTCCATAACTATTATAGTGTCAGACATTGTTAGAGCCTCTTCCTGGTCATGAGTTACATAAATAAATGTAATTCCTACTCTTTTTTGCATGTCCTTTAATTCTATCTGCATCTCTTTCCTAAGCTTTAAATCCAAAGCTCCTAGTGGTTCATCTAAAAGTAATACCTTTGGTTCATTTACAAGTGCCCTGGCAATTGCTATCCTCTGTTGCTGCCCACCACTTAATGAATCAACATCTCTTTTTTCATATCCGCTTAAATTTACTAGTCTTAAAATTCTTTGTACTCTTTCTTTTATTTCAATTTCAGGAACCTTTTTTATTTTAAGACCAAAAGCTATATTTTCATATACGTTCATATGAGGAAATAGTGCATATTTTTGGAATACTGTATTTATTTGTCTTTTAAATGGAGGAACATCATTTATTCTCTTTCCCTCAAAAATTAAGTCACCTGTTGTGGGTTGTTCAAACCCTCCTATTATTCTTAGAGTAGTAGTTTTGCCACAACCACTTGGTCCAAGTAGTGTTAAAAACTCATTCTTTCTAATGTAGAGATTAATATCCTGTAGTACTTCTACTCCATCATATTCTTTTGAAATATTTTTTAAATCAATTATAATATTATTCTCCAATTCTATCCCCCTAACTCTCTAAAAATTTGGTGGCGTACACACCCACAATACTTTTGCTTTTGTTTTTCCTATGTTTTTTATATAATGATTGGCATGAGCCTTAAAATAAAAACTATCTCCCTTTTTAGCCTTATATTTATCATTTCCTATGTGTATAGAAATTGTACCTGATAATACGTAGCCAAATTCCTCGCCCTCATGGGGATAATCTTCTTTTGAACTGCCATCTAGGTCGATTTCCAAAAGAATAGGCTCCATCTGATTTTTTTGAGCATTTGGAATTAGCCAGTTTAAAGTATATTTAAATTCGTCATTTTCAGTAACAAACACATCTTCTTTTGAAAATACTATTTTTTCATCTTCTATTTCATTAAAAAAATCTCTTAAGTTTGTTCCCAAACCTTCTAATATGTCCATTAATGTAGCTATTGAAGGAGATGTAAGGTCTCTCTCAAGTTGAGAAATAAACCCTTTTGTGAGTTCGCAACGGTTTGCCAACTCTTCTTGAGTCAAAGAGCTCTTAACCCTTAAACGTCTAATTTTTTCACCTATTTTCACTAAAAATCCTCCTCGTCAAATTAGCTCTTTATTAAACTTTTTGTTTATAATTACTAAACTACTATGTCCGACTAGTATATTATAATCAAAATTTATTTAAAAAGTCAATAGAAATAAAAAAATATTTTTCTGTCTTAAAACCTGTAATTTATCTGATTTTTCTACAATCAAAAAAGAGCTTCTTTAACAGAAACTCTTAAAATTTATTTTTTTGATAGACATTTTTTGCAAAGCCCATAAATTTCAAATTTATGCGATTCAGGCATGAACCCTTTTTTTTCAAATATCATCATATCTATTTTTTCAAAGGGACAAGTGTTTAATACCTCTACTCTTCCGCACTTTTTACATATCATACTATGGGTATGATCATCTTCAAAGATAATTTGATAAGCACTTTTCCCATTTTCTATATTTATCTTCCTTACAACACCTGCATTAAGAAATATCTCAAGATTTCTATATATTGTTGAAAAATTAATATCTTTATTAATCTTAAGAACTCTTTCAAATATTTCTGATGGTTCTAATAGATAGTCACTGTTTTCCATAAGAACTCTTAGTATTATCTTTCTATGATCAGTAAGCTTGTATCCTTTTTCTTTTATATTCTCATATATATTATACAATTTGTCCATTATCAACATCTCCATCTAAGGTTTTCATTTTATTTTTAATAAATTGTAAATATAAGCTTTTAATAAGAATAACTATGAATAATAGTAACAGTGATATTATTACTATTGCCCCACCTGGTGCCACATCTAAGTAAAATGAAGATATTAATCCTATTACAACTGAAAGCATTCCAAAAATATTAGTATATATGAAAGCTTGCTTAAAGCTTTTTGCTATTTGAATACTAATGGCTACTGGTACTGTCATCATTGATGAAACTAATAAAATTCCCACAATTCTCATAGACAATGTTATAGTAATAGCTACAAGCATTGCAAATAATGTATTTAATTTTTTTATTGGTATACCTCTTAGTTTTGCATCTGTCTCATCAAAAGTTATATAGAATAATGTTCTAAAAAATAATAGAATAATAGCAATAATAGCTATTCCTAAAACTAAAGCTATTTTTAAATCTTCTTCTGTAACTAAGGATATACTACCAAACATGTAATTCATTATGCCTATAGTTTTGTTTTTCCCAATACTAATCAATAAGCTAGCTGCACCTATTCCTGCTGCCATGACTATGGCAAGTGAAAGCTCTGCATATTCTTTGTACTCTTTTCGCAGCTTTTCAACTACAAAGGATGCTGCAAGAGTAGTAATTATAGCAGTATATACAGGATAAATATTTGCAATCATTCCAATAGCAACACCAGCTAAAGCAGTATGGGAAAGAGTATCTCCTACCATTGAAAACCTACGCAGTACTAAAAAAAGTCCCATACTAGAACATATTACGGAAATAATTATGCCTATAAATAAGGCTCTTTGCATAAAAGGATATGAAAATATACTCATTTTTGCTGTCTCCTCACTACAAATCTCGTTATACAGATTAATTAAAATATTACATTTTCTTGATTTCAATACTTATTTACCAAATTTTCAATATTAATTTTTCCATTATCTATATGAAGCATTTTGTTTGCTCTATGTTTTATTGAGTTGATATCGTGGGTAACAATAACTATAGTTATTCCATAATCTTTATTTAGTCTATTTATCAAATTAAAATAAGCGTCCTGAGATTCGGTATCAACACCTATCAATGGTTCATCCATAATAATTATTTCTGGATTATTAACTAAAAGTTTTGCTAAAAAAACCCTCTGCTGTTGCCCTCCAGAAAGATTGCCTATAAGACTATCTTTGAATTCCAACATATTCACAGCTTCTAGGGTAGATAAAGTACACCGCTTTATTTTCTTGTTTAATATTTTAAACATGCCCATTTGTGAATATTGACTGCTTCCAACCACTTCTTCTACTGTAGCAGGAAATCTCTGATTAAAGTTTCTAGCATTCTGAGGCAAATAGCCAATTTTGTTCCAATTTCTAAAATCTACTACATTGGCACCAAATATTTTTATACTGCCAGTATTAGGCTTTAAGAAACCCATTATTAGTTTTAGAAGCGTGCTTTTTGCAGAACCATTAGCCCCTACTACAGCTACATAATCTTTTTTTTCTATTTCAAAACTTATATCATTAAGAACTAATTTTTTATCATATCCAAAGCTTAGGTTGTCTACTTTTACTATTGCTTCACTCATTCTATTTCACCAATGCCTTTTTTAGATTTTCAAGATTTTGTTCCATTAGTGAAAAGTAATCTTCATTTTTTTCCTGCTGTTCCTTTGTAAGACCAGCAATTGGATTTAATTCAAGTATTTTTAGATTTCCTTCCTTAGCCAGCAATTCTACTACCTTTGGACTTGCTAAAGTCTCTAAGAATATGAATTCAAAATCATCTTTTTTTATTGTATCTAGAAGCTTAGCCAGAGTTCTTGGACTAGGCTCTTCATGTGGAGTTATACCTGTAACTGAAACTTGCTTTAGTCCATATCTTCTTGTTAAATAGCCAAAAGCTTGATGAGAAACTAATATTGTGTCTTTATTTTTCTTTTCGAGCTCAGAACTATATGCTAAATCTAAATCTTTTAGTCTCTTCGAGAAATCTTCATAATTTTTCTTATAGAAATTCTCATTAGCTTCGTCTAGATTTGCAAACTCAAGCATTATTTCATGAGCCATCTTATCCATATTAATTGGATCAAGCCAAATGTGAGGATCGTATAAGCCATGATGATGGTCATCATGGTCATCATCTTCTTCAACTTTTATAAGATCAACATATTGACTTAAATTCAATGTCTTGATTCCTTTTTTCTCTAAATTGCTAGATAATTTTTCTGCCCAAGGCTCCATTCCAACTCCATTATAAATAAAAATATCTCCACTCTCTACATCTGCGATTTCTCTCATAGAAGGTTCGTAATCATGAGGTTCTGAGCCATTTGGAATTATACTATATAATTCTATCCTATTTCCACCGATTTGCTCTGCAGCAAAATAAACAGGATAAAAGCTTGCATAAACTTTTATCTTATCTTCTCCGCTACTTTTAGGTTTTCCAGTTGTACACCCATTTAAAAAAAGCATCAATGTCACCATTATTGCAATAATTTTCTTATTAAACCTTTTAACCATTAGCTTTACCTCCTGTCAATGCAAATGATTTGCATTTGCTTTATTAAGTTATTATTACCCATAAAAAAATAATTATAACTTTTAGTCGCTATTATCATAATCGCAGTCTCGCAACACAAATTTATTTGCTCGCTGCGTTTGACCTACCAGCGATTTCCTGATAAAAACATTTAGGAAATCGGGTTAGGTCATAAAAAGGCGTAGAATTATCATCTACGCCCTACCAACCACCACCAGCTCCACCGCCGCCAGAGGAACCTCCTCCTCCACGATTTCCGCCACCGCCTCTGCCGCCGCCATAGCCTCCTCTTCCACCTCTTGATGAGGATCTAAGCAGCATCATAGTAAGCATTCCACCAAAAAATCTATAGTCAATAAACAAAAATATTATTATACCTATAACTATCATTATCGGATTTATGCTTTTTGATTCACTATTAGAATTTTTGCCATAACCGTCATAATTTCTTCCATACTCAGAACTGTCAAAGTTCTCTATGTTATATTCCTTAGCTATTACAGTTAATATGGCGTCAAATCCTTTTAGTATTCCAGTATTATAGTCTCCTTCTTTAAAATATGGAAATATATATTTATCTCTAATTTCTCCTACTTTTCCATCTGGTAAAGCTCCTTCTAAGCCATAGCCTACTTCAATCCATAGCCTTTTTTCATTAGGAGCTATAAGCATTAATACGCCATTGTTTTTTTCCTTGCTGCCGATACCCCATTTTCTAAAGAGCTGCACTGCAATTTCTTGTTCACTGCTACCGTTCAGTGAGTTTAAGGTAGCAACTACTATTTGAGCTCCAGTTTTGTTATAGAGTTGCTCATTAATACTTATTATATAGTCCTTTAAATGGTTATCTACAATATTAGCTTCATCATAAACATAAAAATATTTGCTTGGTTCTGGCAGCTTAAATCCAGCACCATACACGCTAGCATTGGATATAAGAATCAGAATTGCTAACGAAAACCAAAGAATTAATCTGTTTTTTTTCATTTAATTCACCTTGCTAAAAGTTTACTTTTGGTACTTCTTTAGCTTGATCACTTACTTCAAAATATTCTTTTTGTTCAAATCCAAACATACCTGCAACTATGTTTGTTGGAAATCTTCTAACTCTGCTATTGAACGCTTTTGCTGCTTCATTATAATCCATTCTAGCCACAGCTAACCTATTTTCTGTTCCTGCTAATTCATCTTGTAATCTAATAAAGTTTTCATTTGACTTAAGTTCTGGATAAGCTTCTACCACTACATTTAATCTAGATAATGCAGTTGTAAGTTGTGCATCAGCTTCAGCAAATTCACGAGGAGTTCTAGCTGTCTCAAGTTTACTTCTAGCTTCTGTAACTCCTATTAATACATTCTGTTCTTGAGCTGCAAATCCCTTTACAGTGTTTACTAAATTAGGTATTAAATCCGCTCTTCTTTGTAATTGGTTCTCAATTTGTGCCCATTTAGCATTAGTTTCTTCGTCTAACCTCACTAATCCGTTATAGCTACTTGCAATGGTAGAGCCAAAAGCTATTACTACTACAAGTATTATAGCTAGCACCATTAACCCTTTTTTCATAATGATATTCTCCTTTACAATAAATATTCTCTAATTATATCACTTACTAATTAAATATTAATAATTTTAATAATATAATACTATAAAAGTATATTTTTTTCTAATATTTTCTATGGCCTTATTTCATATACCTCCATTTTATCTATAGCTTCATCTACAAGTTCTTCTACATCTAAAGCTTTCTCTGATTCTTCAATATCTTCTAACTTAGGTCTTGTCACAGGATGTTTAGGTAAGAAGACTGTACAACAATCTTCAAATGGAAGAATGGAAGTTTCAAATGTTCCTATTTCCTTAGATATTTCTGTTATCTCTACCTTATCCATTCCTATAAGTGGTCTCAAAACAGGTATGTTCACAGAAGAATTAGTTACATGAATCCCCTTAATTGTTTGGCTAGCCACTTGTCCTAAACTCTCTCCAGTAATTAATGCATCTATTTCTTCTTGTAAAGCAATTTTTTCTGCTATTCTCATCATAAATCTTCTTGAAATAATAGTCATTTCATCTTCAGGACATTTTTCATTAATATTCTTTTGTATATTTAATAGATTTACACTAAATAGCTTAATTTTACCGCAATAATTAGTTAATATTTCTGCAAGTGTTTTGACTTTCTCTTCAGCTCTTTCACTAGTAAATGGATAACTATGATAGTGTACAGCGCTTATCTCTACTCCTCTTTTAGCTATTAGAAAACCTGCTACAGGACTATCTATACCTCCAGACAAAAGCAATAACCCTTTTCCATTTGTACCTACTGGTAATCCACCAAAAGCCTTGATCTTATCAGTATATATATAACAAAGGCTTCTAATATCTATATACACATAAACATCTGGATTATGCACATCTACAGTAAGGCCTTCTGAATTATTTAAAATATATGCTCCTACCTCTTTTGCAAGTTCTACTGAATTAGGTTGAAATTTCTTGTCTGCTCTATTTACAGCGACTTTAAAGGTTTTTATGTCTCTTTTATTTCTTGTTTCCTCTAGTAGCTCTAATGAGCGTTTTTTAATTTCATCAATATCCTTTTCTATTCTGTAGGAAGGACTAATATTGACTATACCAAAAATTCTTCTCAATCTTTTTATTAATTCATCTTGATACTCTTCTTCAACTTCGATATAAATTTTGCTTTGCTCCTTATAGACTTTAGTTGGTCCTATTCCATTTGCAATTTTTTTAATATTTCTTACTAGCTTATTCTCAAAAAAATAACGATTTTGACCCTTTAAAGCAATTTCACCAAAACTTACGCTTATTACTTTATCCAATATTATCACCTCATAGTTATTCTTCTAATATCTTTTACAGATTGTTCAAGCTTCTCTATAGCATAATCAATTTCCTCTAAGGTATTATAATGTGAAAAGCTAAATCTAATTGCACCTTCTATCTCATCATCCTTCAACCCTATTGCTTTAAGTACATGGCTCTTTCCTTTGCCATGTGAAGAACAGGCTGATGCAGTAGATACATAAATTCCATTATCCTCCAAATAATGTAATAATACTTCTCCTCTTACCCCTACAAATGAGACGTTTAAAATATGAGGAGCACATTTATCATCTAGAAAGCTATTTATTTTAATATTATCAATGTTAGCCTTTAATTTTTCTATAAAATAATCCTTAACTTTCTTTATATCTTCAGATTCTTTTTTATATTTTTCTTTTAATATTTCTACGGCCTTTCCGAAACCTACAATTCCAGGCACATTTTCAGTACCAGATCTTATACCTCTTTCTTGATTCCCGCCATAAATTATAGGCTCAAGAATAATATCTTTTTTCACATATAGTCCACCTACACCTTTAGGTCCATGAACCTTATGACTACTAAAAGAAAATGTATCTATGTTAAGCTTTCTCACATCAATATCAAACTTACTAAAGGCTTGAATCCCATCTACATGGATTTTTGTATTTCTATTTTTATTTTTTATTACTTTACTAATGTCACTTATGGGCAAAATTGTACCTATCTCATTATTTACCATCATTATAGCAACAAGAATAGTATTTTCACTGATACTATTTTCTAATTGTTCTAGGTTTATCATACCACATTCGTCTAGGTCTAAGTAAGTTACTTTTAATCCCTTGTTTTCATAGTGCTTTACAATATTTAATACCGAAGAATGCTCAAATTTTGTTGTGACTATATGATTTCCTCTCTTAATGTTTTTATTAACTAAGCCTTGAACAGAAATATTATTTGATTCTGTGCCTCCAGATGTAAAGAAAATCTCTTCCTTATCACATTTTAGAAAATCTGCTATACATTTTCTTGAACCTTCTATTCGTTTTTCAACTTCTAATCCCATCCTATGCAATGAAGATGGATTACCATATTCATATTTCAGCATATGGAGCATTTCATCGATCACTTCATCTCTTGGTCGAGTTGTAGAACTATTATCTAAATAAACTTTCATTGATTCACCTCATTCTCCCATATATAAAAATTTATTGTATTCTATATGTAGTATTATATAAGTATTCGATTTTTATATATTTTCTAAGTTTACTAATTATAATGGTTTACATGGTTATTATTATATAGGAATTTACTAAAAGTTAAAAGTCAAGTTAACAATAAAAATAAAAACTTTGATTTTTTTTGCTAAAGGTATTGCAGAAGCTGTCGTATTTTGTTATAATTTGTTTGTGGTTATCCCCCTGGTAACCTCAAATAAGATCTCTATTCCCAATACCCCTTTTGAACGGTTTTACTTTGCTTCCTAAACGTATAGGAACGCACAAAAAGACCCCGAAGGGGTCTTTTTGTGTCTTTTCAAATACTTCTTTTTTATGTTAGAATTATATTGGATTAAATTAATTTCTGTAGGGGGGCTTATCATTGAATAATAAAGTGGCTGTAATTTTTACTGGTGGTACAATATCTATGAAGGTGGATCCTAGTTTAAATGCCGCTATTCCTGCTTTATCGAGTGACGAAATAATTGGTATGGTTACAAATATTGAAAGATTTACAGAAATTGAAACAATAAACTATGGTGACTATCCGGGACCTCATATAACTCCTAAAATGATGATGGAATTATCTAAGCTTGTAAAAAAGACTGTAGAAAGAGATGATATTACTGGAGTTGTATTAACTCATGGCACAGACACCCTTGAGGAAACTGCTTATTTACTAGATCTAACTATCAAATCAAAAAAACCAATTGTTGTTGTTGGTGCAATGAGAAATTCTTCTGAACTAGGTTATGATGGACCAAGTAATTTATCAGCAGCAATATGTACTGCAATATCTAAAGAAGCAATTAATAAAGGCGTACTAGTTGTTATGAATAATGAAGTGAATGCTGCATCAGAAGTGACTAAAACAAATACTTTGTCTTTAGATACTTTCAAATCTCCTGAATTCGGCCCTTTAGGTATAGTAGATAATGATGAAGTAATTTTTTATAGAGACATTGTTAATCATCATCATATTGAAACCGAAAACATCGAGTCTAAAATTGCTTTGATTAAATGTGTTGCTGGCATGGATTCAGATTTCATTGATTACTGTGTAGATTCTGGATATAAAGGTATTGTAGTAGAAGCTTTAGGACGAGGAAATGTACCGGTTGAAATGTTTAAAGGAATTAAAAAGAGCTTAGATAAAAATATTCCTGTAGTTATTGTCTCTAGATGTCCTACAGGTAGGGTACTTGATACATATGGTTACCCTGGTGGTGGGAAAAACCTTAGAAATATTGGAGCAATTTTTGGTAATAATCTCCCTGGTCAAAAAGCCCGCATAAAGCTTATGCTAATACTAAGTATAACTAATGATATTAATGTCATAAGAGAAATATTTGAGAAGGATATATATGTGAAAAAATAGCGAAATTGGCTTGGTACTTCCAAGCCAATTTTTATCTATAATCTTATAAGACCCCTTCTCCTTCTATTTAAATAATTTTCTACATCACTTAAACGTTTTTCTATGTCTGCTATTTTTTCTAGCTCATTGAATAGTTCCTGAATTTCAATATTAGGTTCTGATGACGTGCTTTCTAATGATTCACTAATTATTTTCGAATCCTTTTCTAGAGATGAAACTCTTTTTTTCAATTCTTCAATCTCTTTTTCTATATGATTATTATCATTGATTCTAATCACTTCCTTCTCAGATATTATTTCTGCTTCATTCATACTTTCTACATCCTCTATATTTTCATCACTTTCGTCATTATCTTTTTTTTTAAGCTGAGATTTTAAAGGAACTTCTATTGCTTTTTCAATGTCGCCAAATCCTATAAAAGACATTTCTTCTCCATACGTCCCAAATCCAAAGTTAAAAATATATTCATTTGCTATAGAATCATTATTAGAATAAAATTTATATCTTGCAAAATCATCTTTTTTTGAATTCTCCCAAGAATAAGGTAGGCTCCAGTTTAAACCTCCATCATCAGAATAACAGCTTAGTAAACCATTGTATTCTATCCATATAGTCCATAGAGTTCTTCCACTATATATAAGTGTAGGATAAGTACAATTTGAAGGATTTGATAATATATGATCAGCTATTCTAGTAATTTTTTCATAAGATATATTATGCTTTTCATGTGTAACTAAGAAATTTCCTTCTACGAGTTTGCTATAACATAAATCTATTTCATTTTCATTATGACCTATCATATCTAAGTACGATTTCACTGAATTATCTATAGTAAGTTGAATTCTATCTGACCAGCTAAAATTGGTTAGATCGTATTTACTGATAAAAATCTGTTCACAGTTATTTACGGTATCATAATAGCCAACGATTAACTTACCTCCTAGTTCTACAACGGATATTGGATTTAAAATATCTCTTATTGAAATATCCGAAATTATATGCGTTTTCCATTCATCCCCTAATAAACTGTGATGGTAAATTCTGTACCTATTATCTCCTTCATTAGACTCTAGACAATATATAATATGTATTTGATCTTTTATTACCCTAATGTTTAAATTTTTGAGCTTGGCTTCAAATTCCTCAGCAAGTATATTTTCTTCTTGTCTGTTTCCATCTATTGATACTAATACTATGCTTCCATCTATCTTTTGACACACTAGATAAATTGTTCCTCTTTTTGATATAGTAGCATCATACTCATCTAAACAATCGTTAATAATCGGCTTCTTGTCTGCCCTTCCACTTTTTCTATCATAAAATATCATCTTGATTTTTTTCTCATACATATAAAAACTATATATATTTTCTTCATTGTCCATAATTAGTACATCATGAATATTCATAAAGCCCATTACAATGCCTCCTATCAAAAATAATATTCCGTAACCCATTGAAGCATGTATTCATATTATATTGTATAAACGTAAATTAGCTCTTCATATAATAATATTTTTTCTCTAATAAAAATATGACAGAATAATACATGGATGTAACATAAATTTTATTGGGGAATATATTGAAATTGAGAAGTGTATTCATATTTTTAGAAAAGGAGGATTAGTTATGTCTTGTGGAAATAAATCTGGACCAATAAACCTTAGCTTACCTGATAAATGTTGTACTGCTACAACTGGTTGCGCCCCATTTGATGGTAATTTAAAAAAGGTTGTAAACGAACCAATATATGTACAAAAAGTTTACGATGCTAAATTATTCAATCTTCAAGCAATAAGAACTGTTGCTAATCAAACATTTTCTCCAGCATTAGGTAGTGGAGCAAGAATAATAAGAATACTTGATATCAGATGCAAAAAGTTCTTCAACCCAAGGAATATTAATGATCCTGAAAACCTAGTGGCAACTCCTAATACTACTCTTTCAGGTGCAGAATTTGTGGAGACTGCAAATGGTGTACCTGTAACTGCAATAGGACCTGACGGATTTGCTAGTGAAAGACTAGTTTTCACTGATACTCAGGATTGTGATGAACTTGGTAGAGGAACTCCTATTTTCGGAACACAGAACATAAGAATTACAGGTAATGTAGTTATAGAAATTGATGTTCTATTTACTGATAATTGTGACAAGGAATGTACAGCTACTTTAACAGCAAATGTACCAGTTGGAACAGCTGAAAATCCATTATTATTGACAAATTTCTTTGAACTATGCTTGCCATCAGTATTTGAAGGTGCTTTCCTTCCAAGGTTTACAGAATTCTGTAATATTTCTTGCGAAACAAGACTTGCTACAAATAGTATCATGAGAGATATAACAGTCAATCCAACTACTGGTGTAGTTAGAGCTAGCTTACTCATAGCATTATGCGTAACTTGCGAAAAGAAAATTGTAGTACCTGTTCAACTTTGTGTACTATCTACAGGATTCCCTGTATTATCTGCTGAAGAATCTCCAATTTGCAGTACTTTCCCAAGCCTATTCCCTAGACAAATTGATAATAAGAAACCACGCCGCTGTGCATCTGAAAGCACTGAAGCAGAAAACATAGAGGGATAATACAGTAACATATATAAAAAGCTCAAATCCTAGTGGATTTGAGCTTTTATATTAGTTAATTACATCTGATATGTATAAATCTTTTTCTTTTAACAAGTCAAGGAATTGGTCTTCAACTTTAACTACTGGCCTTGTAGGCATTTGCTTATGGACATATACAATCTCTCCTATGTCCCCATTATTAAGTTTAACAACATTACCTACATAAAATTTCGAGATATTGTTAATAAACACCGTTGCAATTCTAGCATCTAAAATTCCAAAACTATTATTAACAATATGCTCTGCTACTAAAAAAGGTGATTGTTTTTCCTTATAAGCTCTTTTTGATGTCATTGCATCAAATATATCGCATACAGCTATGATTTTTGCAAATTCATGAATTTTTTCTGATTTAAATCCTAATGGGTATCCGCTTCCATCTTCTCTTTCATGGTGCTGTAATGCTCCGAGAGCTACATTTTTACTTATACCTATAGTTTCATTTAATATATTGTATCCAAAAATAGTATGCTTTTTCACTAGTTCAAACTCGCTATCATTAAGTTTATCAGGTTTATACATAATATTATCTGAAATCTTAACTTTACCTATATCATGAAATAATCCTGCAAGAGAAAGTTGTTTAAGTTCAATACTTGAATATCCTAACCATTTCCCAATCATTACAGCCAGCATACTCACATCAAGGGAGTGTTGAAAAGTATAGTCGTTATCTTCTTCTATTTGCCTCAATCTACCTAGTATATTATTACTCTTAACAATCTCTTCCATCATTTCGTTTGCGATCTCGCCAATTTCATTTATTGCTAGCTTTTTTCCAAATCTTGCACTATAAAGAATTGCTCGGGTCTTATTAGAAAATCTTTCATATTTTTCAGAAAATCTATCATTATTAACAATTAGATAGTTGTCGTCACAATTTTTGCTCTCATATATGTCTACATGTTTTACTCCTAGGCTTTTTAAAGTAAAAATATTATTTCTATTTAATATGGTTCCACTTGTTAATAGTACTACTCCTGTTTTTTCATTTTCTACATCTTTATTAAGTACCATACCTATTTTCACTTCATTGATATCTAAGAGGGACATATGAATTTCTCCTTTTCTGACTATTTGTATATTAATTATTCTATACATGTCAGAATAATCCTTCTTTTATCTATATACGACCTTTAGCCAATATTTTGTCGATATACCTTGCTGTCAATGAGGTTAAAACCAGTGCTATTATTATTCTTGTTCCTAATAAAAGCCAGCCATTAGCACCTATTGCAGCAAATAACAATGTGTCCTCAAATACAGAATGGCAAGCAACTAAAAAAATAACTACAAGATAAAGATCTTTTTTATTTAAATTTCCTTCTTTAGCACTATTTATTATTACTCCTGCCCCGTACGCAAGTCCTATTACTAAACCAATAATAAGAGGAAATGTGGAATCCTCTGAAATTCCTAAAAATTTTGCTAATGGTCTCATTAGATGAGATAATTTGTTTAATATATTAAGATCTTTTAACAACTGAATTGCCACCATTAATGGAATTACTATTTTTGCTATGTTTAAAACCGAACTAATACTTCCTGTAGTTCCTTCTTTAATTATTTCTATAAAATCCATTTTTCCACCTCCAAATTATAAGAGTATGTTTAATACTAATCCAGATACAATTGCAAGAGAAAATCTAATTATCAGGATAATTGCTACATTTATGCCAGTCTTTTTAGCTACTGCTGTTTCCATAAATAAGCTATGAGAAAATGAAAGCATTATTGCTATGATGGTAATCTCCTTTGAGGTTAAAGTAAGAGTTGCTACAGCACCGAGTGCAGCAAACAAATTTACCATGTTTCCTAACACTAATACGATTGCAGCTTCACCTGGAAGACCTACAATATTCATAAATGGCTTAAAAACATTAGATATAGCATCTAAAAGAAATGTATGCTTTAAAATCGTTACAGCAAAAAAAACTGGTACTATAATTTTAGTTAGTTCCCATGTAGTATTTATACCGTTTTTTAACCCATTAATTATTGTTTGTTTATAGTCCCATTTCTCCCCATTATTTTCAGGCTTTAAAGAGTTGTTTTTTAGGCAGTTTTCGCTCATAATGTCATCCTTTCTTCTTTATTAATGATATTATTATAGCACAGGATATTTACTTTAGCCATTAGCTAATAAGCAGTCTCGCAACACAAATTTATTTGTTCGCTGTCGCTCACATAAATTTGGTGCTCGGTGCATTTGACCTACCATCGATTTCCTGATAAAAGCATTCAGGAAATCGGGTTAGGTCATAAAAAAGCAGATACGAAAAGTATCCGCTTTAAGCTAAGTTTTTGTTTGAAGCTGTTAGCTGCCCAGTCCATTTCCCACATTTATCTCCATATCTAGCTATTATTGAGTTGTTACCCACTATCTCAATCACTTCACACATATTTGAGCAGTCCCCACATTCAGAACCCTTAACTCTATATGGTATATCGGAAATACCAAGGCCTCTAAAGCTAGTTTTTCCTTTAAGCCTTATTTCTTCTTTAGCAAGTAAAGCTACTCCAATTGCTCCCATAACATCAAAATTTTCTGGTACTATAACCTTGGTATTAAGGACATCCTCAAAGGCTTTTTTAATTCCTACATTAGCCGCTACTCCGCCCTGAAACATTACTGTATCTAGAATTTCTTTTCCCTTGCCTACATTATTTAAATAGTTTCTAACTAATGCTTCACAGAGACCTCTTACTATATCTTCTTGATTATGACCTAATTGTTGTTTATGAATCATATCTGATTCAGCAAAAACTGCACATCTTCCAGCTATTCTAACTGGATTCTTGGACTTAAGTGCTAGCATTCCAAATTCTTGAATTTCAATTCCTAGTCTTGAAGCTTGCCTATCCAAAAATGAACCTGTACCAGCTGCGCAAACTGTGTTCATTGCAAAATCAGTTACTATTCCATCCCTTAGCAATATTATTTTTGAGTCCTGTCCGCCAATCTCTAAAATTGTTCTTACATTAGGTACATATTTTGTTGATGCAACAGCATGGGAGGTTATCTCATTCTTTACCACATCAGCTCCCAATATCATATTGGCTAAGTATCTCCCACTACCAGTAGCTCCTACTCCCTTTACCACTATCTCTCCAAATTCGTCCTTTATTTCTCCAAGTCCATTTTGCAAAATCTCTATGGGTTTACCTTGTGTTCTTACGTATTTTTTTAATATTATATTATCCTCTTCATCTATTAAAACAATATTTGTGCTTACAGATCCAACATCAACTCCTAAGTAACATCTCATCAATGTTTTTATCCTCCCTTCTTTTCTTCAAAAGATCTACAAATGCTTCTAATCTAGTAAGATAACCAGCCTCGCCTGTCATCTCGTCAACTACTAAAGTAAGTATGGGTATATTATAATCTCTTTGTATTGCAGGAAGAATACTCTCAGCCACAATCTCAGGCATACATGTTAAAGGAAATATCTGTACTAGACCATCATATCCTTCTTGGGCATATTGCACTGCACTACCTATGGTTTCTCTTCCATGTCCCCCTACTAATGTGCTTAAATATGGACTTGCAGCCTTCCATTTATTTTTCTCCTCTTTTGAACCAAAAGGAAAGGAAAAAATATGATGACTTGCCCAATTACTTGGTGTCAAAGCTTTCTCTACTTCCGCACCAAGATGTCCAAGCTTTTTTTCAACATCTAAATTCACAAAGGGTTCGATAATAGTATATATTTCTCCAATTATGCCAATTTTAATTGGTTTTTTTTCAAAATCTATTTCTATTCCATGAAGTTTGGTTTTAGTATTTTCTATAATCTCTAAAATCTCTTGTACTCCATGCGTGTATTCAATATCTTTATAGAAACCCTCCATTATCATATCCACTTGAAAACTATTTACCGCTATTGGACGCTTCTTGTTGGCTAAATCAGTTAGTGCATCGGCTTCACATAATATTTTAAAAGCTCTTTTACCACTTCTAATTATTTTATAAGGATTTGATGTATTCATAGCTTCAGCTATTCTCTTAAATAATACCATTGGTTTACCGTCAGGAGGATCAAAGGCTATAATATTTACATCATATCCTAAATCACTTAATAGGGCCTGTTCCATAACATGATAAAACCCAAATCTGCAAGGACCACAGCTTCCCGTTATTACGATAGTATCTGCTCCTTTTTCGATACTTTCAATGTAATTACCAATATTTATTTTTAAGGGCAGACAGATTGATTCTGGTGAATATTTTGTCCCAAGCTCAAGAGTCCTTTTACTACATCTAGGAGCTAAAACCACTTCATTGCCTAAATCTTCAAGTAATCCTTTTGCAGCAATATATGTATTACCCATGTGTGGAAATGTTATTTTCATTTCTGTTCCTCCGTTTGATCATATCAATAAACGCTTCTATTCTAGTATTTATCCCAGCCTCTCCTGTATGTTCATCTATTGTTAATAATGTAAAAGGAATACCTTCTTCTCTAGCTTTTCGCTGAACAAAATCTATAAGTATTGAGTCAATTCCACATCCAAACGATGAAACATATATTATCCCATCTATCCTTTTCTCACTAATCATTGAAAATGATGAACCAATAATTCTTTTTCCAAAGCTCCAAAACATTCTCTTTGGTAACTGCGAAGAATAATGATTTACTTTGTCAGTATCTATCATTTCAGGAGTTATGATGTTTATTCCCTTGCCTAAAAGTTTTTCAATAAGATTCATATTTATGTATTCATCATATAAATTATATGGGTGACCTACTAACATAAATATAGGCCCATTATTATTAATTGGCCTTATTGCTTTAGTAGCACTATTATAAATCTTTATGGCCTCAATAGGGATTATACCTTTGCTAATGATTTTCCTATAGTTCTGATAATGATTAGATGCAACCTTATATGCTCTCTTAATTTTAGTTTGACTTGAAGTGAAATATTTACCTGTTTCTGTAATGGCTTTAAACAATTCTGATTTAGATTTAATCAAATTAACCTTTACATCAATGCATGTAGGAAGATTAATAACAGAATTTTGCACCATTTCGGGTAGCCCTAAATACTTTGGGCATCCGTATTCTCTTTTATGAATACTTATTATTTTGGGTATAAATAAATAGTCTACCTTGCCCTTTAACTCTTCCACATGGCCATGGTACACTTTCACGGGAAGGCAAGCTTCATCAACGCAATTTGATACTCCATGATTTAAAATAATTTTGTTGGTCTTAGGTGAAACAACTACCTCGGCCCCAAGTTCATTAAAGAATTCCTTCCATAGTGGATAATAATCGTAAAAAAATAAGCTTTGTGGAATTCCAATCTTGTAAGACATACAATCCCTCCAATCTCACTAATATATTATGGTCTAAATGTCTTTGTTTTATAACCTAATAATAAAAAAACCTGTAATTATACAGGGGAATACTAAGAGAAAATAAGAATTATAAAGAAAAAAATAATAGAAGTTTGTTTTCATTTAAGAAAACTCTTCTATTATTTTTATTAAAATATTTATTAATTTGCTTTTAATTTAAAAACTTCTTTTAAAGCTCCTATAAACTGTTCATCATATTCTTTACTGCTAATTTTATATCCATCTAATGTTTTTATTTGTTCCCAACCTGCTCTAAGAACTTTTTCAGCAGAATCATATTCATATAGAGAAATAAGTATATGGCTTTGATTCATTAGCTGCATCACTCGAATTTTTACATTAGAGCTATTAATATTTTCATAGAATTTAATTGTTTCACTAGTTTTTCCCTTCAATATATAGGCCTTAGATTTCATGAATAAAGCATTATTCCTAGCACTTTCACTTGACGCAGTGCTTTCCCAACGTTCTAAGGCTCTTAGCACTAAATCAGCGTTTTCTACTAAATTGTAAAATTCATTAAAAACAATCTGCAATTCATCGTCGTTGACTATAGCACCGTTAGCATATGCGGTAAATATTTCATCAACAAGCTGAGTTTTGTCACTATAAGCTTTACTTCCATACTTAATAAGATAATAATTCATTCCAATGATATTGCTATAATTGTCTTTCTTTAAGTCCTCTATAGTTTTTACAGGATTTGAATCATATAGATGTTGCTCTTCAAAAGGTATGATGCCAACTAGTGATTTGTATTCTAAAGTATCAATAGCCCTTTTATATAGTAAGTCTTTATTATCAAGCTTCCTATCTGTGTAATTTCCGAATAAAGGATATTTAATTGAGTTGGTGCTGCCAATAAGTTTTATGTCTCCAATATAGGATTTTTTCTGATATTCCATGTCTGTAAATAATCTTTTAATAATTGTAACAGCTTCAGCTCTAGTAATGCTGTTTTCAGGTCTAAATGCTCTATCTGGATTTCCAGTTATAATCTTATTTCTAGCCATTGAATTAATTTGATTATAATATTTATAGTCATTGTCAATGTCAATGAAGCTAATTTCTTTTAGATCAATAGGCAATGTTGTAAAAAAGTAGGTCAGAACCGCTGCTTCTTCTCTAGTTATTTTTTCATTAGGAAGAAATCTGTCCCCAGGAAATATTTCTTGAAACTTAAGGCCAGTATTTTTTTTATCTATAAATGACATAACATTAAAAATATGATCATATGCCCAAAAACCATAATTTAAGTCAGAATATTTAGATCCTTCAATTCTTAATTGCTGACTGCTTGCAACACTCATTTCATCAGTATCTTTAATTATTTCCTGCTTTTTTGCTGTTCTATAAAGTAGAGATACATATTCGGCTCTGCTTATATTGCCATCTGGAACGAAGGAACCATCTTCATATCCATTTAACAGTCTTACAGTATTGGTACCCCACATTATAGAATCTTCTGCCCAGTGACCATAAATATCATAAAAATAAACTCTTGCATTTATCATGTTTAAACTAAAAAACAACATAAAGCAGAAAAATATTGTCACAATTGTTCTTCTTAACTTCAATAGAATACCCCCTTAGATTTATTTGAACAAAGCTCAGTAATAATATTTATCTAACTGAAAGTTAGACTGACCTCTTCAATAATGTCAATTTCATCACTATCCAGTTCATAGAGCTTAAAGAAGTAATGATTTATATAATTAATTTCTATCTCAATTTCTTCTCCTAAATGTTCAACGTCTTTATGAGATTGTTTGTTCCCTTCTAATGATTCTATTTGTCCGAGAATGTTATACAAATTCATTATTTTTTTCACTTTGTTTTCTACTAATTCTCTTTCCTTACCTAATTTAATTTTTAGAATCATGAGCTTATTTGGATAATACTCGTACATACCTTCATTTAATTTTTTTGCAACAGACTTAAAATAAAATTCAAATAATGAAGAATTCAGAAAGGCCAATAGATATTCAAGAGATATTTCGCTTTTAAACTTATCTCTAATGCTTAATATATATACATCAGCACTACAGCATACCTCTCCATATTCTATTGTAAATTCATTTGACATTGACTTGTAAGGAAAAAATATCTTAGGCTGTTTAAAAATATTTATGTCTCTTCCCCACTGAAGTTCATACCATTTTCTAACACCTGTTAAACATTCCCTTCTCTTTTCAAGTCTGTCTCTATAGGGTGAAATATGAGATATAGTGTTTTTGTATGAGCCTATATCCTCTACAGAATCTGTGTATAAAATAAATCGCTTACTTCCAATTTTTTTATACTTTCTTACTTCACTATTTTTCACCCAAGGCTTACAAATATTCTTTTCTAGGTTGTCCCTTTCAATAGTTTCAGAGTCTACAATAAATGCACTATCACATCCCGTTATTACTCCCTGATTACATAAACATATCTCATCTAATATGCGTTCTCCTTGAGTATTAATTTTTAAAAATAGTTTTCTTTCCTCTTCTTTCACTAATAGCCATCCATTACCATCTAAATCTTTTTGGCATACCCAATAATTCTCAAAATCATTGTCAAGCTCTAGACCAATTTGTCTTGTAGATTTATCTTTCTTGTATCTATAGACCAAAATATTGTTACTAAGATCCTGGCTCTTAATGTTGCTTATTATTACGGGACTAATGCCTATTCCACTAAAGATATTTTGTCCATAAAAATCTACTATTTTCTCTACTTTATACCTGCTTTTTATAAAATTTCTCAAACCTTTAGCTGAAGGCGCTTCAAGAAAATACCTTGAAGTAATAAATATTAACTTACCATTATCTTTAAGAAGGTCATAGCCCCTTTTAAAAAAGCAATAAGAAATATCAGCTTTATCAGAATAAACATCGTAGTATGTACTTTGAAGTCTTCTCCTATATTCTTTATTGATGCTTTTATGCCCAATATAAGGAGGGTTACCAATTACTAAGTCGTATTTGCCTACATCACTGTCTTCATGAGTCATTTCCTCTAAGATTTCTATTAAGGTGCTATTTTTCTCTATTAATATATCTCTCTTATATATGTTCATCGCCATATAATTTCCTAAATCACCTTTAAGAATTAGAGATATTTTTGTCATATAGACTGCAAAAGGATCTATATCAAATCCTGCAATATTGTTTCTTAGTATAAATGAATGTATTCCTTCATTCTTCATTTCTTTTTCAACTTCAGGTTTATTTTGTATTATTAGAGAATAGTTTGCTTCAAATATTTCTTTTATTCTGTCGTAAGCTTCCAATAAAAAATATCCACCACCACAGGCAGGATCTACAACACTAAAGTAAGGATTTTTAATTATCTCTTCACTGGATATTCCACAAGAAATCATGTATTTCACAATATAATCTGGTGTATAGACCTGACCTAATAGTTTTCTTTGTTTATTAGTAATAAAAGATTCATAAAGTTGTCCCAATGAAAAACTCCCTAATTCTTCATCACTAATACTATTAAGTATCATAATAATATGTCTTTTTAGATTATCATTTAATAATCCTCTATCTTCAAATAATTTTTCCTCTTCCTTAAAAGTTTCGGATAATAATTGGGGATAGACTTTTTCTATCTGTTCTAAATTAATATTCTCTGAACTTATACCTAGGTTTTCTTTCAAATATTTAATACTAACCACTGATTTACCTATAAAAAATAGAATACTTTTAACTCTATTAATATACTCATCAATTTGCTCTTTCTCAATTTGCTCTAAAGCATCCTTGGCAATCTTTTTTAATATCGAAACATAGTTATCAGCTGTCTTCATTTGTTTCCCTCTCTTCAAACCCTAATCCCAATTTATTATTATTTAGCTCTTCCCATAGATATTTTATAAATAATTCAATATTATCCTTTACCATACAATTATTATGATTAAGCATTATAATATTATCTGGTAATGTATAATTTAATTTGTTTATTTCCCCAATATTTGATTTAAACGTGTTCGAATCAATATATAGGCATTTACTTCCATCTGATAATTTTCCATTCTCAGTTTGAAAGCTTATCTGAAATTTGCCTATTTGAGGATACCACTTAAATACATAATCATTTCCATAATGTATTTCCTCTGATAAATTTAAAATATTTGTAGAGCCTTCTAAAAACATCATATTCCCGTTATATTCTGCACTATCAACTTCTATGGCTATATCTATATTGTGATTTAAGTACATTGACTTAAAATTAATTCTGCTTTTAACATCTATGACATCAAAGATTTTCATAATTTTTGGAAGGTTATATATATCTTCGTAGTTGTGCATTAAAATAATGTCCTTAGTATCATTATTTTTTGTTTTAGTGTACTCAAAGTACATTTCTATACTTTCTTTCCCACTTATTTTATCTTCTCTTTCTATTCCCAAAAACCTTTCTATACTTTTAAGATTATATTTTTCTAGGTCTAATATATTTTTATTCTTTCTAATAACCTTTAAGATATCAATACTCTTATCTTTGTCTATTTGATAATCTATATTATGATGGCTAAATCTAGAATTAATAAAGGGTATATCAAATGCATCACCATTAAAAGTAACTATAAACTCAAAGTCTGAAATTAAATCTTTAAACTTACATAGTAACTCTTTTTCATCTTTTTCGCTGGATGAAAAAAGTTGCACTATTTCAGTCTTTGAATTGTTAGAATAAAGCATCCCAATCAATATAATTTGATTATATTTTCTACTAAACCCTGTTGTTTCAATATCCATAAAACAAATTTTTTTATCTGTTATCTGATTCTTAAGGATGTTTGGGATATTAATTTGTTCATTTAAAGTATGCTTAATAACTTCCACACCCATCTTCCTTTCAATTTATTGATAGAATTATACTCTTCTACTAAGTATACTAATAAATTATATCAAAGAAATGTTGTAGTTGCTATGAAGATAAAGAACGAAAATAATACTATATATAAAAAAAACAAAATACTGCTCAATTGATATGTTCATCAATTGAGCAGTATTTTGTTATAGATGCTCTGATTCCAAATTTTTAAAAATACACTTGAATACTGTTCCGCTCACTTATGGCTCTTACAGCTACTACTTAGCATCTATAAATGTAACTGTAATTTTTGTTCCAACATTAATAGTGCTGCTTAATGATAACTTTGCATTATGTCTTTGTACAATATGCTTGACAATAGATAGTCCTAGTCCTGTACCACCTGTAGCTTTTAGACGGCTCTTATCCACACGATAAAAGCGTTCAAAGATTCTACTTTGATACTCTTTTGCAATTCCAATACCTGTATCTTCAACAGATAGTATTTTAGATTTATCTTGAGTCTTAACTATTACAGTTACGCTACCATTAGGTTTATTATATCGAATAGCATTATCACAAAGATTATAAATAAGTTCTTCCATCATACCTTTATTAGCAAACACTATGCAGGGTTCGCCTATTACTTCCATAGAAACGCCCTTGTTTTGTGCTGGCATTGAAAGTAAATTTACACATTCTTTTGCAACCTCTAGCAAATCTACTTGTTCAAACTCCATATCTTTATTAGGTTCATCTAGCTCAGATAGCCTAATAATATCATTAATAAGTAATATTAATCTACTAGCTTCATTGTGTATTTTTTCTGCAAAACCTTTAATATCTTCTTGCTTTGCCATTCCATTTTCAATTAATTCTGCATATCCAGAAATAGAAGTAAGGGGTGTTTTCAATTCGTGGGATACATTTGCTGTAAACTCTCGTCGTATTTTTTCGCTCTCTTTTTTTTCTGTGACATCTAGCAAGAAACACATGACGCCAATAATTTCGTATTTATCATAAACAGGATTAGCAAAAATCTGAAGATATCTACCATCAATAAAAATATCAGTAGATTTACTTTCTCCTTTAACTGCACAATCAATACAATTGTTTAACTGTTCATTGCGAGAAAGATATATAATACTTTTACTCAAATAATCTATTTTCTTTGCAGAAAGCAAGCGAACTGCGCTATGATTAACAGTTAGTATACTTTTATCAGTACTTAGCAGTAAAAGTCCCTCAGACATATTTTCAATTATTATCTGTATTTTATTTTGTTCTTGTTCTAGATGTTCCATCTGCCTAAGAATGCGGGTATTTTGTGTCTTTATTGTTTTAACAAAGGGAACTAGTTCATCATAGACTAAATTATCTTCTAATAGGTTAATATTTTCTGCCATTTTCTCAATAGGGAGAATAATTCGCTCAGTTAAAGAATTAGAAAGTATAAGACACAATATAAATACAAGTGTTGCAAGTCCAATGACAAGAGGAAACACGCCTAAAAATAAAGTAAAGATACTATGCGTTTGCTTTGAAACACGTAGTATATTACCATCATTCAGTAGTATGGCATAATAAAAAGTATTGTTTTCTAGTGTACTAGAATAACGAACTGCTTCACCCTTACCTGACTTAGTAGCCTCTAATATTTCAGGACGATTGCCATGGTTCTCCATTTGATTAATATCAGCATCGCTGTCAAAAATTACTTTGCCAGAAGGGTTGACAAGAGTAATACGTACCTCTTGTGTATTAATTTCGCTAAAGCTTTGTTTATAATCAGATAATGAATAATTTTGAGTCAGTAATTGTCCGTAAAGTCTTAAATCCCTTTTAACTTGCTGTTCAAAAAGACCATAATATATAAGGGTAACAAAGATAGTAGTAAGTAGAATAGATATTCCACCAATAAGGTATAAATGAAAATTAATTTTACTTTTCATATCAATCACCTATTTTGTATCCAACATTTCGTACTGTTTTGATTGCCTTTCCACCTACTCCTAGCTTTTGTCTCAGTGTTTTAATGTGCATATCTACAGTCCTACTTTCTCCTTCAAACTCAAAACCCCAAACTTGTTCCATGAGTTTTTCTCTTGATAAAACAATACCTTGATTATGAAGTAAATACTTTAGTAGCTCGAACTCCTTAAAAGTTAGCTCACAGTCTCTCCCGCTAACTGTCACTAGATGTCTTTCATCATCAAGCAAAATATCTTTAAAACGTAATATTTTGCTGTCATCTACTTGACGAGTTCGTCGTAGTAGGGCCTTGACCCGAGAGATTAACTCCATAACGCCAAAAGGTTTGGAAATATAATCATCAGCTCCTGCGTCAAGTCCTTTTACCTTATCAAGCTCAGTTGTTTTAGCAGTCACCATAATAATGGGTATGTTTTTTGTTCTTTCTTGTTCACGCAAATTTTTTAGTATAATAAGTCCATCTTCATTAGGTAACATAATATCTAGCAAAATAAGATCAGGTAATTCTTCATTACAAGCAGCATAAAAATCTAGGCTATTTTCGAAGGACTTTACTAAATACCCACTACTTTGCAAGACATAGCTTTCCAATTCTCTTATGTTTTTATCGTCTTCAACAATATAAATCATTACAATACCCTTTCGTTTTTATGTTTTCCTGTTATGGAAAAAACAACCCACTCAGCAATATTTACTGCATGGTCGCCAATTCGTTCAAAATACTTAGCAATCATCAACAAATCTACTGCTTGTTCTCCATTTTCAGCATTTTCATGAATTAATTTAATCAATTCATTTTTTACTGTATTAAATAAATCGTCTACTACGTCATCATAAGCTTCAACCTCATGAGCCAATACTAAATCTCGTGCTACAAAAGCATCTATACTGTCTTTTACCATTTTAATGGTGGCTTGAGCCATTTGGTGAATATGCTCCAGCTTTTTAATGTATTCCTTGTCTTTTAATCTCAGAGTAATCTCTGAAATATCTGAAGCATGGTCTCCAATACGTTCCATATCAGTTATCATTTTTAATGCTGTGGAAACTAAGCGTAAATCAGATGCTACTGGTTGTTGCTGTAATAACAGTTTCAAACATCTACTCTCAATATCCTTTTCTTTTTCATCTACTATTTCATCAAATTGAATAGCCTCTTTAGCCAAAACTTCATCTTTCTTAATCAATGCTTCAACGGCATTTTTAATTGCATGCTCAATTAGTAAACCCATTTCTATAAGCTCTGTATTTAATAATTCCAATTCTCTATCAAATTTATTACGCATAATCTTCTAACCAAACCTCCCTGTAATATAGTCTTCAGTACGTTTATCTTTTGGCATAGAGAACAAATCCTCTGTAATACCATATTCTATTACCTCGCCAAGTAGAAAGAAAGCTGTTTTATCAGATACTCTTGCGGCTTGTTGCATATTATGCGTAACCATAATAATAGTATAGTTCTTTTTTAGCTCCAGTACAAGGTCTTCTATCTTTGAGGTGGAAATAGGATCTAGGGCAGAGGTTGGTTCATCCATAAGCAGAACCTCAGGCTGCACAGCTAATGCTCTTGCTATACAAAGTCTCTGCTGCTGCCCACCAGACAAATCCAATGCGTTTTTTTTCAATCTATCTTTAACTTCATCCCATATTGCAGCATTTTTCAATGAAGCCTCTACAATTTCATCTAACTTCATTTTTGAACGGATTCCATGGGTCCTTGGCCCAAAGGCAATATTGTCATATACACTCATTGGAAATAAATTAGGCTTTTGAAACACCATACCTACACGCTTACGAAGCTGATTAATGTCTATATCACCGTAAATGTCTTGTCCGTCAAGAAGCACTTCTCCAACAATCTTGCAATTCTCTACTAAATCATTCATTCGATTAAGGGTTTTTAGTAAAGTAGATTTTCCACAACCTGATGGACCAATGAAAGCAGTGATTTCATTGCTCTGTAATGCTAGGTTTATACCTTTAAGTCCCATGAAATCTCCATAATAAAGTTTTAAATCGTTGATTTTAAATTTATCGCTCATAACTGTTATCCTTTCACTATTTTTTTTGCCACATATGCAGAGAGCCAATTGATGAGTAAAACAATAATAAGCAATACTACAGCTGTAGCATATGCTTTATCAGTATGCAATCCTTCACTAGAAAGCGCGTACATATGAATTGCAAGAGTCCGGCCTGAAGAAAGTAAATTGGAAGGTATTTCTGCTACAGTACCAGCTGTGTACATAAGTGCAGCTGTTTCTCCAACAATTCTTCCTATAGCAAGAATTATCCCTGCTAATATGCCAGGAAGAGCCGATGGTAAAACTATTCTAAACACAGTTCTTAGCTTTCCAGCGCCAAGACCAAAACTACCTTCGCGATACGAGTCAGGTACTGCTTTTAATGCTTCTTCTGTAGTACGCATAATTAGAGGTAGTATCATAATAGAAAGGGTAAAGGCACCTGCAAGTAGCGAAAACCCCCATCCAAGTGTTGTAACAAAAAAGAGTAAGCCGAATAAACCATATACAATAGAAGGTATGCCAGAAAGAGTTTCTGTGGTTAACTGCACTACTCTAGTGACTTTGTTGCCACGCTTAGCGTATTCAACCAAATAAATTGCTGAAAAAATACCTAGTGGAACAGCTATAAGCAAAGATAGTACAATCATAATAACAGTATTTATTATAGCAGGCATAAGAGAAACATTTTCTGTGGTATACTTCCATGAAAAAAGATCAAGGGAAATGTAGGGAATGCCCTTAATTAACATATAGCCAATTAGAAATAATAAGGTAGCAAAAGTTAGAATTGCTGATATTGTCACCATCAAAAATAATATCAATGATAATGGACTTTTTTTATATGCTTTTATCTGGCTCTTTAAAGTCTGTTTGTTCATCTGAACCATTATATTTTCCTCCTTGTTAGCATTGAAAAGATAAAGTTGATGATGAGAATAAATGCAAATAATACTACTGCTGTAGCTATCAAGGCTCCTCGATGTAAATCAGCAGCGTAACCCATTTCAATAACAATATTAGCAGTTAAGGTTCTGACACCTTTTAATAATCCTGCTGGCATTCTTGCCTGATTCCCTGCTACCATAATTACAGCCATAGTCTCACCTATTGCTCTTCCAATACCTAGAACAATACTTGCCATTATTCCTGATTTTGCAGCAGGTAGAGTTGCGAAAAATATACTTCTTTCCCTACTTGCTCCCAAGGCTAAAGCGCCCTCATAATAGCTATCAGGCACGGCACGAATAGCAGATTCACTTACTTCGATTATGGTAGGTAGTATCATAATACCAAGTAAAATAGATGCTGTTAACATACTACTTCCATTTCCACCAAATACATTTCTCACAAATGGTACAATTACTACTAGTCCAAAAAATCCATATACCACTGAAGGAATTCCCGCCAATAATCCTACTGCAGGTTTTAATACCTTATGGACTTTTTTCGGACAAAACTTAGCCATGAAAACAGCAGTTAAAACACCAACTGGTGCACCGATAATAAGTGCACCCGCGGTAACATAAATACTACCTAGTATCATTGGAAAAATACCATAAGAAGCAGGCTCATTTCCTGGGGACCAATCCTTTCCTAGAAGGAATTGAAAAATACCTATTTTGCTCATAGCAGGAATACCGTTGGCAAACAGAAAAACACAAATTAATGCTACAGCAATAATAGAGGTTAGAGCCGCGACTAAAAATACATTTTTCATGAAGATTTCTTTATAGTCTTTCATATTTTTCTCCTAAACATAATAGAGTTTTAAAAACACTTCTTCAATAACTTTATTATTTTGATTCTTTAATCACTTCATTCCAATTAGTATAACTTCCTGTAAAAATGCTCTTCACTTCATCACTAGTAAGATTATCTAGTGGGTTTTCTTTATTTGCTATAACTACAATACCGTCTAGTGCTATTTCAATAGGAGTTAAATTCGCTTTTTCACTATCTTTTAATTCACGAGATGCCATACCTATGTCACATGTTCCATCAATTGTTGCTTGAATACCTGTTGTAGAGTCACTTTGTTGAATTTCAATGCTTGCATTTGGATTAATAGCTATATAGGCTTCTTTTAGCTTTTCCATTATAGGGGTTACAGAAGAAGAACCTGCTACTACAAGCTTTCCACTTGGTTTAGTGCCATTATAAGCAGCGACATTATCATTAATTCGAATGTAGCTTTTTTCTACTACTGATTGTCCATCAGCACTCAATATAAAATCTATAAAATCCTTCTTAAGTCCTGTTGCTTCTCCTTTTATAGCAATATTGAATGGACGAGCAATTTTATAAGTTCCATTTTTAATATTTTCCACATTTGCAGCAGTGTTATCAATCATTAGTGCTTTTACATTATCATTCAATGAACCAAGAGAAACATAACCTATTGCATAAGGATCACCAGCTACATTTGTCAACATAACATCAGTTTTGTTTGCAATAGTAGCTTCCTTAGTTGTATTATCAACTTTATTACCATTACTATCTTTTTCTTCAATTTTAAAAAGCTCTATAAATGCTCCTCTTGTTCCTGAACCATCTTCTCGAGATATAACTGAAATATCTTTGTTTACATTAAAACCGCCTTCTGATTTAGAACATCCTACAAATGAAGTTACAGATAATGCTATAAGTACCATAATAGATAGTGTTTTTTTCATGTTTTATACTCTCCTTTATTTTGTTTTTCAATGTCATTATAAGTTATAGAAGTAAAATCAAAAGATAGAGTTATGTAAAATGTAAGTAAATTTTTTTTATGATATGGTGACTATTAAGAAATATAAATTAGAAGGAAATTAGATTGGAAGCTTTTTGATCTGAAGCAAAAAAAGTTTAAGCGAGACAATTGTCTCGCTTAAACTTTTATGGTGCCCAGAGGCGGAATCGAACCACCGACACGGGGATTTTCAGTCCCCTGCTCTACCTACTGAGCTATCTGGGCATTTAAAGCAGTCTCGCACACAAATTTATTAGTTCGCTAAGCTCACATAAATCTGGTGCTCGTTGCATTTGACCTACCTACGATTTATTCCATAAATCGGGTTAGGTCATAATGGTGGGCCTTCAGGGACTCGAACCCCGGACCTGCCGGTTATGAGCCGGACGCT
>CAZUFW010000014.1:0-4597 GCA_964619895.1 uncultured Clostridia bacterium
CTACTAATCTTCCCGTCATTTTTATAATACATTCAACTAATTTTCGTAATGCGATAAAAGGTAAAAGCAACACTTTCATACAACCTGCCTCCTATACTCATATTTATTAGCATAATATGCTAGATAATTTAATTAATACACATATGTAGATTGTATAGTAAACATCAAATAATATATTTCTTTCTGTTTATTAAATTTCCTCCACTACCATTGAAGAATAGAAGAGAAGAGAAGGGAATGAATATTCTCATTCCCAAACTCTACATTGCTTTAATTCAATTTTATTCATTAAACTCTTCTCTTGCTCTCTTTTCTTTTACCCTCATAAATGTTTTGATTATTTCATTTACTATTAATGGAACTAAAGCAAATGATATTACTAATCCCCAGTCTCTTAAACTTAGATTATGCACACTAAATACTTTTGCAAGGAATGGTACTGAAATAACTCCAAGCTGTAGGATAAATCCTATAATTATTGCACCTATTAGGTACATATTAGAGAATAATCCAACTTGGAATATTGATTTAGTTGAATTTCTCATTGTTAATGAGTAAAATAACTGAGAAGCAGCAAGTACAACAAATGACATTGTTCTTGCATAAGTCAATACATATTCAGGAATTTCCTTTGAACCTAAACTATATCCATATTCATTTAGTCCAAAATAGAATGCTGCTAAAGTTAATATACCTATTAATGTACCACCAATAATTGCTCTTGTTCCTGCTCCTTTTGCAAAGAAGCTTTCTTTTGGGTCTCGTGGTTTCTTTTTCATGACATCCTTATCTCCAGGGTCGATGCCAAGTGCTATAGCAGGAAATGTATCAGTTATTAGATTTATCCATAATATCTGGGTAGGCATAAGAGGTACTGGCCAATAGAATAATATAGATGCAAACACTGTAATAACTTCTCCAAGATTACATGATAATAAGAATATTACAGCTTTCTTGATATTATTATAAATATTTCTACCCTCTTCAATTGCATGAACTATGGTTGTAAAATTATCATCTGTAAGTATCATATCGCTAGCACCCTTAGATACGTCTGTGCCTGTTATACCCATAGCTACACCAATATCAGCATATTTTAATGAAGGTGCATCGTTTACACCATCACCAGTCATAGATACTATATTTCCTTGAGCTTTGTAAGCCTTAACTATCTTAACCTTGTGCTCAGGGGAAACTCTAGCAAATACTCTGTAATCATTGATTTTTCTTGAAAATTCTTCATCTGATAATTCATCTATTTCAGCACCTGTTAAGCTTTGCTCTATAGAATCAGCTATTCCAAGCTCTTTTGCTATTGCAACTGCTGTGTTTCTATGGTCACCAGTAATCATTACTGGAGTTATGCCTGCAAGCTTTGCTTCTCTTATGGAGTCTTTTACCTCAAGTCTTGGAGGGTCTATCATACCAACTAATCCAATTACAGTTAAGTCTTTTTCCATTTCTTCAGTGGATATTAACTTGTCCGTATCTTTAAAAGCCGTACCAAGTACTCTAAGTGCATCATCCGACATTTGTTCTGCAACCTTTAAATATTTAGCTTTTATTTCTTCAGTTAAAGGAATTATCTTGCCATCTACAAGAGCACTAGTTGAAATTTTTAATATATTGTCAATTGCCCCTTTAGTATGAACTCTATACCCACTTCCTTCTTCATTTAAAGTTGACATCAACTTTCTGTCTGAATCAAATGGTTTTTCAGAAACCCTTTTATGTTTTGAATTCAGCTCTCTTCTTGTAAGATTATATTTATCACCTAGTACTACAAGAGCTACTTCTGTAGGATCACCAGTGCTCTCCCCATTTTCATAAGTAGCATCTGAACATAAAACTAAGGATTTTACTAATTCGGCTTCATCACTAGAAACTTCAAAGCTACTTTCTGTAGTAGGTACATCTTTAAGGTTATTCAAAGTATAATGTTTCACAACTGTCATCTTATTCTGTGTTAGTGTACCAGTTTTATCTGAACATATAATGTTTACAGAACCTAATGTCTCAACTGCTGGTAGCTTTTTAACTATAGCATTGATTTTAGACATTTTGGTAACCCCAAGAGCTAACACTATAGCTACTATTGCAGCTAGCCCTTCTGGTATTGCTGCAACTGCTAAGCTTATTGCAGTTAAGAACATTTCAAACAAATCTCTCTTTTGAAATAAAGAAATTACAAATATAAGTGCACATATTCCTATTGCTATAAATCCAAGAATTCTGCCAAGCTCATCTAACCTCTTTTGTAGAGGAGTCATTTCTTCATTATCTTCATCAAGTATCCTAGCTATTTTACCAATTTCTGTATCCATAGCTGTTGCTACAACAACACCTTCACCTCTACCATAAGTAGCAAGTGTAGACATAAATGCCATATTTGATTTATCTCCTATAGGAGTCTTTGGGTCTTCATAAATATCATTAGCATCCTTGTCTGAAGGTACAGATTCACCTGTTAAAGCAGATTCTTCTATTTGAAGGTTTGCACTTTCTAATAGTCTTAAATCCGCAGGTATATATCTACCTGCATCTATGATTATTATATCTCCGGGTACTAATTCCTCTGAGTTGATTTCTTTAATTTCCCCATCACGTCTTACAAGAGACTTAGGAGTAGTCATTTGCTGTAGTGCTTCTATTGCTTTTTCTGCCTTATACTCCTGCACTACACCTATTACTGCATTTAAAACAACAACCAGAAGAATAATTATTGCATCTCCATATTCACCAATTGCAATTGTTATAGCTGTAGCTCCTAAAAGGACATATATTAACATATCCTTAAGCTGTGCAAAAAATAGTGAGATTAAGCTTTTTTTAGGTTTTCCCTTAAGCTTATTTTTACCGTATTTTTCTAGCCTTGCATTTGCTTCTTCTGTAGTTAGTCCTATAGTTGAGTCTACATTAAGTTCTTTAAGGACTTCTTCATGGTATTTTGAGAACCACATAGTTAGTCACTCTCCTTTGTTAAGCTGATTTATTTTACTTTTAGCATTATTGCTTCATTGGCATACACTATTTCTATTAAGTTTTACCTATACACTCATTATATACCCTTATATTACCCGCCTCCTTAGAATAAATTATGTCCTATTAATAAGTCCAAATAAAAAGACCTTTAACGGCATTTTATCCTATAAGGATAAAATATCGCTAAAGGTCTTACTTCTTTGACGTATCAAAGGATAAAGCCAGGTAGTTTTTCATAAATCCCTACCGGTTGTTGACTTTATCTCCTCTATCAGGTAGTTACTCCCCTTTAACAGACAGATATTCTTAAATATCTTATTTATACTAGCATACCATTTTTGTTATACGAATACAACATCTAATTCTGTAACTCTTCCTTTATATACTTCAATACTTCTTATGTCCTTTAAAACTATCTAATGATATATTTTCTCCATCAGTTTCCTTCAAATTAAAGTTATAGTTTGTCATTGTAACACCTCGCATAGTTTTTATATCCTAAATATTTAATTTTAGTATAAAGCCTTAAGCAAGCTTTTTCAAATCAAAAGTAACAGGATTACCCTGTTACTTTTGATCTTTATATCCTTCTCTTATTACTTTATATTCCCCTGTTTCTGTATTTAAATCATAAATATTAAAATTAGTTCTCATGTCAATGCCTTCATGGTGAGTTGCTAAGTTAATGGAAGCAGAACCATTTTCTCCACTTATTATTCTATGGAATACGTAAGTCGGCCAAGTTAAAATAGCTCCTCCTTCACAAATAATTTCTCCATTGTGTTCTATATAATCAGGTGTAACTACAAATCTTTCAATTGTTCCATGTTCTTGTGTATATAATTCAACATATCTTTTACCATGAAGTACAAATAAATTGTCCTCCTGATATGGATGCATATACCATGGACGTTCGACATCTCCTACAGCTCCTGGGGATACTGCATCACTCTTATGTAGTACTCTATCTATGGCGTCAATCTTTGGTATCATAGATTTTACCATTATGTCAAAAGTAATACCTTCAGTTCTACGAAATTCTTTTAGTTTAATTACCTTGTAAAAGTTCTTAACCTCTTTAATAATATAATCCATAACACTCCCCCTACCTCGTATTTATGACTTATTAACACCTGTAGAATATCTATGAATATAGATACCCTACATATACCTATTTGTTTAAATATTTGATAAGACTTTGTTAGTTTAATAAAGTTTCTTATACTAATTGTTCTATGAGCTAGATTTTAATTCTAACTCCAACACTATTGATTTCCATGGATGCTCTTGATTTGATTGTTTTTATCTAATACAATCTCTTGGCCATATGCTGCCATGGAAAAAATTTTTTCTGCCTCTTCTAAGGTTATCCCCTTTAATATCATATTGTTGGCATCAGCCTCTCCTATTTTGTCTCTATGTAATGCATAAACATACTGTATAGCCTGAGGCAAAAATCCTAGAAGTCTTGCTCCTATGGCATCAGCAGCTACTGGATCAGTAGAAGCAATGACTAGTCCCTCAGTATATACAGCTTTTCCATCTGAAGGTCCTGTACCTACCATTCCCTTATCTACACTTACAATGGCTAAATCAATGGGTATCTTCTTAGCCA
>CAZUFW010000014.1:4607-47207 GCA_964619895.1 uncultured Clostridia bacterium
GTTTTTTAGGAAATCCATGTACTTCCGCAGGTGGCCATCCTAGAGCTATATTCTTGATAGAGGCGCTTATAGTAGCTTCTTCATGTTGTTTCAATTGTGTAAAACTAATTAGTACATCCATGTCTTCAATAAGATTATTTATTTTAGTTTTATTTATTATACTATGGGCTAATTCTAATTCTGTATAAGGCCCATAATTTAAGTCTACAAATTTAACCTCTTCATCTTGAATAACTCTATCGTACCCAATGCTTTCAAAGACATTTCGTGTATCATCTCCCCCTGAGCCTGTAGCAACAATTACCTCCCTAGGTTTAAACCTTTTAACATATTGTATTAGCTCTCTTAATGTCTCAGGTCCTACAACTGTACCTGTATATGGCGGCTTAATTTTTACCCAGTTAGGGGTAATAACTACTTTGTCTCCATTATTGATTATTTTATCAACTGGAAGCAATTCTAATCCCTCAATAATTGATAGTTGTTCTTCTCTATTTCGGGTAATGCTGATGATAGGCTGTTTTACTTTTCTTTCTCTCATTTTCACTTCTCCCTAGCATATTTTATTTGGTCTTTTTATTCTTTTCCAAGTAAAACCTTCATATTCATCAGAATTGAATAGAAAATGTGAATCTGGATATGATGCAATTATATGAAAATACTTTAAATTTTAAATTTAACAATATATAATAGATTATAAAGGAGTGATTTACATGGAATTTTTTAAAACTATAGCAACTAGAAAATCAACAAGAAGTTATAAACCTGAGCAGATTACTGATGAAGAATTAAAAAAGGTTCTTTATGCAGCCTATGCTGCACCTGTTGGAAATGGGTTATATGAAGACGTACATATCACAGTTGTACAAAATGCTAATCTATTGAATAAGATTGTAAAGTCTACTGCAAATGTTACTAACAATCCAGACGCTAACCCATTCTACGGAGCACCAACTGTTATTTTTGTGTCTACTAAGTTAAAGGACGCTTCTAAAGTCAGTACTACATATGCAAATGCTGCTTGTATTATCGAAAACATGCATCTTGCAGCCACTGATATAGGTCTTGGCAGTGTTTATTTGCTTGGACTTATAAGAGCAGGTGCAATTGACGATAGCTTAAAACAAGAGCTAGGAATACCAGAAGGCTACAATCCAACTTCTGCTATTACTCTTGGTTACCCAATTGAAGAATTAGTGGAAAGAGACATCCCTGCTAATAGAATTTCAACAAATTATGTTAAATAATTACAAAACTCCTTCCAGATAAGATTCCGCTCTTGCCTAGAAGGAGTTTTTTTACCCCGTCATAATTCTAGTGAGTATCAATATTAAAGTATTCACCATTAATGTCTAATAATACCGAAGGCTCATCTTTATAATATATAAAAAGCTTATGCAAAGGTCTTGTTATTGAAACGTATAATAATTTGATATGAAGCTCATCAGCAATATAATTATCGCTTGAGCAGTTAAATACTATGACAGCATCAAACTCTAATCCCTTTGACAAATATGTTGGAATTACTACTATTCCACCTCCATAAGAAGTATCTTTATCAGTAATTAAATTTATGTCATCATTTACAGTATTCTTCAATGCTTCATATGCATCCATGCTTTCCTGAGTGGTCTTGCATATTACTGCAATTGACTTATGTCCTTCGTATTTAAGCTCTTTTATTCTTAAAGCTATGTCATTAATAATTTCACCGCTGCTATTCTTCTTTATGATAAAAGGTTTATCTCCTGATCTTAATACAGGCTCGGCAAGAATGATATCCCCTTTTCTCCATTTTTTTATTACTTGATTAGCAAAATTCATTATCTCCATAGTAGAACGGTAACATTTTTTTAAGTTCAACAATTCCTTATCGCAATCTGAAAATACATCCTCCATCAGTTTTTTCCAATTTCCTACACCCTTATATGAATGTATTCCTTGCGAAATATCTCCCACAATTGTAAATGAATCATTGCTGCTAAGCTGCCTTAATATATACATTTGAAGTTCACTATAGTCTTGTGCTTCGTCTATCACTATATGATTGTATTTGCCCTTTAAAGATAATCCTTCAAGTCTCATATAGAGATACAATAATGCTGCTAAATCTTCTCTCTCTAGCATTCCATTATCAAATATATTCTTAGAATAGTTAGTGATAAATTCAATGCTATCGGGGTCAATTTCCCCATCAATATATATCTTTAAATTCTTATAATCCGATATTAGATCTTTGTACAGCATACCTACGTCAAGATTCTGCCATTGGTCAAAGTATTGTTTTACAGCTTTGTGCATGGAATCTTTTAACTCTTGATTAATATTGTCTCTCTCATCATATAATCTTATAAGTTCACTTCTAATAGACTCTATATCTTCTACAGAAGTCTTCAAAAGTTTCACTTTCTTGTCATATTGTCTAGTAATCTTTTCTTGGATATTCTTAACTCTATCTGCTATATTTGACTCGATATATTTCTGTATTCTCTTTGAACGGGGGGCAATAGGAAGGTATCTGTAATCTTCTTCATACATTTTAAGTACTTCATCATATGAATATATTATAAAGTCTTTTATTTTAAGATCAATTTTAGGAACAAAACTTGAAGACAGATACATAACATATTTATCTATTATATTTTTAAATATCATAGAGCCTTTAAAAAACGAACTTAATTGTAGCTTCTTCCTGTATTCTTCTGATAACTTCTGATAGTCTAGCAACTGATAAAATTTGGTTTCAATATCTAATAATCTATGTTCTGCATTTAATAGAGACATTGCAATATCTTCAAATGTAGATTGTTTTATTTCTTCAACTCCCAAATCAGGCAATACATCAGATATATAGTTTAGGAAAAGATTGTTAGGTACTATAATGAGTAGCTTTTCAGCATCGAATGCCTCTTGATACGTGTACATAAGATACGCTATCCTATGTAAAACGATAGTAGTCTTTCCACTTCCTGCTACCCCCTGTACAATAACCACCTTTCCTTTATCTGCTCTTATAATGTCATTCTGTTCACTTTGTATGGTATTGACAATATCCTTAAGTCTATTATCTTTCTTTTCCCATAATGCAGTTTGAAGATATTCATCCATAGGAGTAAGTCCTTTATCAAAAATATTAATTAACTCACTTTTCTCTATTTCATATTGCCTCTTAAGCTTCAAATCTCCTATTATTAGTCCGGCAGGCGCTTTGTACATTACATCTCCTATTTCACCACTGTAGTATAAGCTCGCCATAGGAGCTCTCCAGTCAATAATTAGCATCTTGTCATCAGTTCTTCTAGTCAGACTCGTTTTGCCAACATAGAAGGTTTCATATTCAGACTTCTCAATATCTTTGAAATCAATTCTTCCAAAATACGGTTTGCTCTCAGCTCTCCTAAGTTGATTAAGCTTTCTCTTATTTGCTTCATGTATTGTGGTTTTTGTAATGACATCATCACTATAATTACCACCCACTGATTTTTTAAGTTTTGATAGTTCTTCATTCATTTTCTCTACTTCATTCGCAAGATAATCTATCTCACTGTTCATACATTTACTAGTATCCTTTAAATAACTATTTTCCTCATCAAATGCCAGGTGTTTCTGAGCCTGCATAAAACTTACACCTCCCAAATTAAATCATGTAATAAGCAGAAAGAACATTTATGCGGTGAAATGACAGTATATTAATTCTATATAATAAACATCAATAAATAAAGTCCATGTTATTAGCAAATACGTGGCACTACTATATGAGAAAAATATTATATCATATAATCTCTGTAATTCTAAATATTTCAAAATATTTCTTGTATATTTGGTATTTCTAGGCTATAATATACTTAGAAAAGGAAAAAAGGTCATCCCTCTAGAGGAATGACCTTTTTTCTGCATTATGTAAACCAAGATATCAATTAAACGAATTAATACTACTGAAGTAATGTCTTGGAAAATAGTAAATATAAAAAGCTTTATAAAACTAAAAGCTCGCTTCTGTCAAACATAAAACCTATAAATCAAAAGTGAGTCTTTAATATAATGTCATCCCAACACATCCCTAATCTAGCTTTTCCCATCTATCAGTAAAGCACTTTTCTAAAAACTCTTTTTTGTTTATATATTCTCTTAGAACATCCCTAGTATATTCAGGATTAAATCTCTCGTTTTTATTATTTGCTAGGCTACTATAGCCTGTACCCCTTTGTAAATAATCGGAAGTAGCTACCCTGTAAGTCTTTTCATCTTCAAGTTCACCATCTTTAAGCTTCACTCTTAAAATGTCCGTTCCATTGTGTTCAATAATAGCATTGGATACGTGTAGTCTTCCAAGATATTTTCCTCTAAATCCTGCACCTTTCCCATCCTGCAGACATATATCAGCCTGAAGAGACAGCCTCAATGCCTCTTTTATATATTTTCCCTCAATTTCCATGTATGTTGGGTTCAATGGGGAAGGACTTATTTCAAGAAGCTTTTTATTTGAAACAGCACCCATTCTTATACCTCCGCTTATTATGCCACTGTTAATTATGCTTAGGTCACAAGGTATCACATCTATCAAGGCATCTGCTAAAAGGTTAGTAATTGGATTTTCCTCAACAACATCATGCCATATGTGACGGTCTATTTCATAAAGTGGCTGGCTTAAAGCTTCCACTGCAATTTGCTTCTGCTTAGAAAGTTCTTGAATAATTTCACTATCTGCAACCATATCTTCAACCTTAATATTATTTGCAATAAATTCTGAAATTTTTCCTTCTTTAATTTCTATGTTCAGAACTCCGATGTGCTCTCCATAGTTACCTGACTGGTGAATGATGGTCTTATTTACTACCTTAGCATTGTCCATAAGAGTATGGCTATGACCTCCTATAATTATATCAATACCATCTATTTTTTTAGCTATCTCTAAGTCAGCATCAATACCAGAGTGGCTTAATAGTATGCATATATCGTATTTACCTCTATTTTCTTCAATTTCCCTTTTAATTTCATCAATAGGATTAGAAGCATACATATTAAGTAATGAAAAAAATACATTGAACATAGGTGTTAATCCTATAATGAGAAATTTAAACCCACCTTTATCAACAATAATGCTTCTTTTTAAACCTTTAATATTGCTCTTATCAGCCTTATGTAAATTACAGCTAATAAATGGAACTAACCCTGTAGATGCCATAGACTCAAGAATTTCTACCCCTTGAAATCCCTCATTATTTCCAACAGTAATAGCATCATATCCTGCAATATTTAATAAGCTGCAGCCAGCTCTTCCATCTGTCCCTTGGAGCTCCAGTCTCATAAAATCATTGAAATCCCCTGCATCTAAAATCAAAGTAGTATCATTCTTAAACCCTTTTATTTTACTTGTTATTTTTGCGAAATTTTCAAACCTACTATGAACATCGTTAGTATGCAATATTCTTATATTCATCTAAATACCCCCTCTTACTCTTAGCTTCAATCAAAAGCACAATGTAGAACCTGCTACATTTATATCTCCTTAATTCTTACATACATCTATCCATATTCCTTTTGTTACCTCACTTAAATAATCTACATCTATTTTTATACATGTATTAGGACTTCCAGCTGCAGGATAAACATAATCAAAATCTTCTAAAGAAATATCTAAGTAAATATCCAAAGGTTTGATAAGTCCAAAAGGGCATACTCCACCCATTGGATGCCCAGTTACATCCTCTATTTCTTCCTGCCTAACAAACTTAACCTTTTCTTTAAAGTAATCTTTAAATTTTCTATTGTCTATCTTCATATCTCCTTTGGCTATAATAAGTATATCTCTATCCTTTAATCTAATAGCCATAGTCTTAGCTATCCTTGCAGGTTCAACTCCAAGAGCATTTGCTGCTAATTCAACAGTAGCTGTACTTGTATTCATCTCAATAATTTCTAAATTAAGTCCTGCTTTTTCTATATGATTTTTAACACTTTCTACAGTCATTTGATTTCCTCCTTATCATAAGTTAAGATTTACTATAATTAAGGTATCATAAGGATACAGCATAAATACGAGAACTTTCTCCCCATGGATGATAACCTGTTCCAATATATTCAAATCCATAATGTTCATAATACCCTACATGATCTGTACAGAGATATAGGTGAGAAAATCCACTGTTCTTTGCATCTTTCTTTGCACGCTCCAATAAAACTGAGCCATAAGAGTTTCCTCTATATTCTTCCTCTATATATACCGCACAAACCCAAGGATATAAATCCATACGACTAATAAAATCATTTGTAATAAGACCAGCACAGCCCATTATTTTATCTCTATCATCGTCTATCAATAAATACCATTGAGGTAACGGATTAGAAGTAGTGATACAGTTTGAGATACAATCATCATAGACCATCATGCTGTGCTGGCTCGCCCATTTGCTTTGAAAATATTTGATTGCTTTATTCTTATATTCAGGACATTCCCTTATAGATATGACTTCCATTTTTTCACGCCTTTCTTTTTTTTGAAGCAATAAATCTTTTTTATGACTTATATATAAATTTACATCGTTGCATAGTATTTTAAAATATACATTAAATATACTATAACTTTGTTTAATACACCAATGTTTTTTAAATTATCATGTGAAATCTATTTTAAAATAAACTATATCGGTGAGTTATATGCCAGTATAAAAAATTGTGCAGTCATAATTAGCAATTTGAATCACTGTTTAGAATACAATATCTCTTTACTTCTTAAATTATTGAAACAGATTAACATTATAGTTTTACTTTCCAAAAAATATGATATATTTATAAATATAGGTTTATAGTTTTGTTATGATAATACTATTATGCATTAGTTCATTACCTTTAAAACTTGCAAATGTTATAGCTAGGATAAATATGGAATCTTCTTGTTATGTCTAGTGAGCAATAAGGGGGGTATATATGGATAACAAAAAGGCATTAGATATTTTGGAAAATCTAAAGAAGGTCATCGTTGGCAAGGATGATGTCCTGGAAAAGGTTTTAATTTCTTTACTTGCAAGAGGTCATCTTTTAATAGAAGATATACCAGGTGTTGGAAAAACAACTCTTGTTAAAGCTCTCGCTAAAAGTATGGACTTATCCTATAAAAGAGTTCAGTTTACTCCAGACCTGATGCCTTCAGATATTATAGGAGTTAGTATCTATGACAAAACCACTGGAACTTTCTCCTTTAAAAAGGGGCCTATTTTTAATCAAATATTTCTAGCCGATGAAATCAACAGAACCTCTCCAAAAACCCAGTCTAGTCTATTGCAAGCTATGGAAGAGGGTGAAGTGTCTACAGAAGATAATCACTATGTTTTAGAAAAGCCATTCATGGTACTGGCAACTCAAAATCCATTGGAATATCAAGGCACTTTCCCATTGCCAGAAGCACAGCTTGATCGCTTTTTAATGCGTTTGTCACTTGGATATCCAGAGAAACCATATGAAATAGAGATATTGAAGAATTATCAATCTATAAGAAATCTAAATCTTATAGAACCTGTTGTCTCACAGGAAGATATATTAGGGATGCAATTGAAGGTAGATAGATTGACAGTCCACCATGATATTTTGGATTATATCGTCAGTATTTCTAATGTGACCCGAGATTATAAAGATTTGCAACTTGGAGTCAGTCCAAGGGCATCAATTGATTTATTAAAAGCTGCAAAAGCAAAGGCATTCTTATCAGGTCGAAACTATGTCATTCCTGATGATGTTAAAGAAATGGTGACACCAGTATTAGGGCATAGGCTAATCCTCTCACCTGAAGCCAGAATCGAAAGGAAGAGTATTGAAGAGATATTAAAAGGAGTTATTAATCGAGTATTTGTACCGGTGATAGTAAATGAATAGATTAAAAGTTGGTCTCTCATTAATCTTTTTAGTTCTACTTGTCTTTGTATTATTAGTTGGTGGAACCATTCCCTATTTTTTGTTCTACATATTTTTGCTAATATTCCTCCTTCCTTTGATCCACAGTTTAGTTACCCTTGCAGGGTTAATTGGTTCTGTTAAGGTTCCAAGAGAATCTCTGTTTTCTGGTGAAAGCATAAACATAAGCTATGAAGTAACAAATAATAGTATTTTTCGTATACCATATTTAGAGATTTATAGCCATATTTCTAAACAACTAACAGGAATAGACTCTCCTAAATTGACTTTGGTACTGGGAAAAAAAGAATCCTTCAGCCACGAAGAGACTATACTTTTAAGAAGAAGGGGTTATTACCAGCTTGGAGAAATAAAAGTAACGATCCGAGACGTATTTGGATTTTACTCCTTTGAGAAGAAAATTACAAGTAATGCCTCTCTTTTAGTTTATCCACAAACCATTAATCTTTCTACTTTCAGAATAACTGCTAGCCACGAATCTGGAGAGGCTCTGGTACAGGATTCAGTCTTCCAGGATAAAAGTAGAGTTGCTTCTTTAAGGGAATATAGAGAAGGTGACTCTATAAAAGCTATTCATTGGAAGCTATCCGCAAAAAAAGATATTCCTATAGTTAAAAACTATGAAAATCATGGGGATACCTATGCTGCCATATTTATAGATAATGAAGTAAAGCTTTTCAAATATGATGTAGATCGTCACCTTGAGGATAAGGCAGCAAATGCTGCTCTTAGTATAGTAAATTATTGTTTAAATCAAAACATAGAAGTTAGTTTATATACTCAAAGCGAAGAAAATTCCATAAAAATACAAGGCCAACAAAAGTCTGACTTTAAACCTTTTCTAGAGGCTTTAGCCAGATTTAAGGGGAATGGAGCTCTTGACTTCAATTCTATTTTCATCCCCAGAATTGAAATGTTCAAAAGAAATTCGACAGTTATAATTATCACTCCAAACTTTGATAAAAAAATGGGAGCATTAGGTATTCAACTTAGGATGAAAAATTTCAGTCCAATATTTATCGTTATAACTGATAAGGAAAATAAAACAGGATATATTGATCAGATAGTCAGTAGAATGTTAAAGCAAGAAAATATACCTATATATATTCTAGACCATAACACTAGTATCAAAGAAGTATTGGAGGTCTATGATGGATAGAATATCGATTAAAATTCAAAATCTAATATTTAACCTTGTTTATGCTTCTTTTGTATTTAGTCTTGTGTACGTTTTGGGTTTGGCAATAAATTTAAAATTAAATATTATACTGCAAATATTAATGGTTTTGCTAGTAAATGCATCAGTTAAATTCTTCATGAAAAAGCCGCTGATTCTATATGCTTTTTTGGCTATTATTTTTCTGGTCACTATTTTAGTGCACCGTTTTATTACCCCTATTTTTTTCACTCTTATAGAAAGAGTCCTTTATTTATTTGAGAACATAATCAATAATCTTCAAGGCAAAGAAAATATTGCATCAGAAAATGTGTTATTGTTATGGGTAATACTTGTAGCTTTGGTTTCATTGTTCACTGTCTTCATTCTGTTAAAAAATAAAAGTATTTATCTGCTGCTTCCTGTTTATATAGTCTCATTCCTTTACTATTGGTATAATTTTTATGATCAGGCATATTGGATGATTTCCATATTTTTATTAACATTTTTTGTCCTCATGGGCTTAAATAAATATCCTAACAGAAGAGCACAAATAGATAGTTCATCAAACAATTTTGAAATACTTTACACTCCATGGCTCAAAACAGTAACTCTGTATAGTATGCTAATTGTTTTCATAGCACTGCTATTACCCAAAAGCAGCAACTATATTCAATGGCCTTGGCTACAGCAAAAAGTTTATAATGCTTTTCCATTTGTTGAAGAATTGCGCTCCTACGATAACTACAGTAGAAGGTCTGGAAAAGCTTCCTTATTTAGCTTTTCATTTACAGGCTATCAGGAAGATAACGAAAGGTTAGGAGGGCCTGTAAATCTAAGTGGTAAGAAAATCATGACAGTATATGCAGATAGTAGTAGTTATCTTAGAGGAAGTGTAAAACACATATATACTGGGAACTCATGGAATACCATAACCGTGCCTTCAGAAAATTATGGTTTAGGACAAGATTTCGGTGGTCTTTCCCACGGTGAACAGAAATTCTATTACAATGAAACACATGTCACCATTATCAACCATTCTTTTGCTTCGACCACACTATTTAGTCCTTATAAAGCAGTACAAGTAAATATCAACGATAACCATATGCTTAAAGTAAACCGTGATGGTGTTTTGTTTTTCCCCAACGGAATTTATGATAGCGAAAGCTATACTGTCCGAGTGCAAAAACCTCTTCCCTATGGAATTCTTGTGTCTCTTGGTATAGATCAGAAAAAGGAAGATATAGATGATTTAGACATTTATTTACAAATTCCTGAAGATAGAATAACAGAACAGACAAAAGAGCTTGTAAAAAAAATAGTCAGAAATACAAATAACGATTTTCAAAAAGCTGTAGCTATTGAAAATCATCTTCGAAGCAATTATAAATATAATCTAGATGTAGATGAGGTGCCAGAAGGCAAAGATTTTATTGATTATTTCCTATTTGATGAACAAAAGGGCTACTGTACATATTATGCCACAGCTATGACTATAATGCTTCGCTTAGAAGGGATACCTAGTAGATATATAGAAGGATATTTGGCACAGGACTCAGTAGAACCAGGGATATATGAAGTTAGACACAATAATGCTCATGCATGGGTAGAAGCATTTATAGAGCCCGTTGGTTGGATGACCTTTGAACCTACACCTTTTTACCCTGTACAACCTCGACTAGAAAATTATCAGTCCAGTGTCTTGAATGAAAATAGTTATTTAAGTGAAAATAGTGAAAATAGAAGAAGACCAGAAATAGATGTTGGTGATCCTCTAATGGACGTTGACCAGGATTTTCTTGGTGATGAAACAAGTTCAAACTATGATGAGCCCTATAAAGACATATCGGCTGATTTACCGAAATTTATTGTAGACATATTTATGAGTGTTTTATTGTTAATAATCCCAGTAAGGTTTCTAATAGGATTCTTAAAGTATAAATATCAGGAGGCTCAAGCAAAAAAGTTATCTAATAATAAGAGGATTATTTATTTATATAAGCAAATTTTAAAACTCGTGGAGCTACTAGGTTATCCTCAAGAATATGGAGAAACTCACTATGAATATGCAAATAGGATTGCGTATAAATTTTACATCCATAACCAGAAAGGAATAAGAGAAATCACGGAGGTTTTTGTGAAAAGTAAATATAGCAATTCTCCTGCTTCGAATGAAGATGTGTTTGAGCTAGAAACTCATAAAAAAATCTTTGAAAAACGCCTTCGAAATCATTGGGGACCTATAACCTATTACTATCGTAAATATATAAAGATAGGATATATGAGAAATTAAATACAACACAAGGGGGCTATAAAACATCTCCTTATGTTACTTTCATTAATTTTCATAGAAAAGATATATTAAAAAATCAATTCACAAAAATACACAACTAAAACTGCACTTACAGCAACTGTTAAAAGTCCCTTTTCATAGTATGCCAAAATCATTGCTGTGGCAGCACCAATTATTGAAAAATATATATTTGAAGTAGAGAATAATATACTTGGGAAAGTCATAGCTCCTAATACAGCAAAGGGTATGTAGAATAGAAAAGATTTTAAAAATCTTGATTTTATCTTTCTTCTAAAAACCCCTATTGGAATAAACCTTATAGCATATGTAACAATTGCCATTAAAAATACAGCAATCAATCTCTTACTCAAATTAATCATCCTCTCTTGGAAAAAGCACTGCTCCTATAGCTGCTGCTATAATGGTAGTAATTATAATGCACCATCCTTCTGATACCAATTTAATAAATGGCAGCAATTTTAAAGCAGAACTTACTGTGACTGCAGTAATTACAACTATTAAAGCAGCCTTGGATTTCTTTGCTGATGGAACAATAAGAGCAATAAACATTGCATATAATGCTATGCCCATTGAACTTTGTAATGCTTCAGGCAAAACTGAAGTAATCATTGCCCCTAAGGCAGTGCCTAAGGCCCATCCAAAATAAGGGCAAACAGTAAGACCCATCATATAGTCAAAAGTAATTTCTTGTTTTTCCAAGGAAGCAACTGCAAAAATCTCATCTGTAATCCCAAAAGCCATGATACTTCTCTTAAGTAAAGACATTTCAGGTGTGATTTTTTGAGAAAGAGATAATGACATTAACATATAACGAATGTTTATGATAAATGTAACTAATCCGATTTCAAAAAGAGAAGCATCTGCTATGATCAGACCAGTTCCTGCAAATTGCCCAGCTGATGTCAGGTTTGTTAATGAAATTAAAATCGCTATCCAAGCAGGTATTCCCCCATTGACTGCCATTAGCCCAAATGTAAAAGCAACGGGAATATATCCTAATGTTATAGGAAACCCCTGATTTATTCCTTTTATAAATTCATTTACACTTCTTTTCTTTTCAATTATGAACCGGCTGTTTGTTGTACTGTATAAATTATTCAAGTCCACACCTTCTCTATTCTGTATTAATCTTAGGTCACAAATTCTATTCTAACAAAGATTATACAAAAATGACAATGTTTTTAACAAAATGCCTTATAATTCTTTTGTTTTCGTAACAATTCCTTAATTTTCATAAAGAAAGCATTCTATCTCTTGTTTTTTTGAACATATAGCCAATTATAAATAAATATGTTACCATTAAAATAGAAGGAGGAATTCTTATGGGAATTAAGATTATTACGGATAGTTGTTCTGATCTTCCCCAGGAAATTTTGGAAGAGTACAATATAGGAGTTGTACCCCTTGAAATCAGATTTGATGATAAAAGTTTTATGGATGGGATTGAGTTAACCAAAAACGAATTCTATAATATGATGAAAATGCATAAAGAATTACCTAAAACTGCTAGTCCATCCCCCCAACAGTTCATTAGTGAATTTGATAAGACTGAAGATGATATTCTAGTTGTTACTATATCTTCAGGCCTTAGCAGTACATATAACAGCGCCCTAATTGCAAAAGAAATTTATGAAAAAGATAATAAACATAAAAAAATACATGTTATAGACTCATTGAGTGCTTCTGTTGGAGAAGGCCTAATAGCTTTGAAGGCTGCACAGATAGCATTAGAGGGCATGAACATAGATAAACTTGCAGATTATTTTAAAAAATGCGCCAAAGAAGGACAGGTGTTTTTCCTGCTTGATACCCTCGAAAATATAATCAAAGGTGGAAGAATAGGAAAAGTAAGGGGTCAGATAGCATCACTTCTTTCAATTAAATTGATTATGAAATCCGATGGTAATGGTATTGTAGATTTAGCTGAGAAGGTCAGAGGTTCTAATAGGGCTTTTAATAGGTTAATTGATATTGTTGGAGAAAGATGTGCAAACCATGAAAGCAAGATACTTGCAATAGCTCATGCAAACTGCTTCTCCAAAGCTCAGGAATTTAAAGCCATAATTGAAGAAAAATATAAGTTTAAACAAATCATTATATCCACTATTGGTGCCGCAATAGGAACTTATTCAGGTGAAGGCGGCATACTGGTGTCCTTTATATAAAAAGCTCTGTTATAAGCATTATATTAATTTTCTATAGTTTCAAAGCCTGTCCATTCTATTGTGAGAATATGACAGGCTTTATTGGCTATTTAATAGTCCATAATGCTACCAATACCTGAACCTATGGCTGTTCCTAAACCTATACAAACAGGAGGATATATATTTTTTACAATATTACAAAACACAATAAGTGTTTATTTTAATTGTTCTAAAGAATAATTTCTAACTCTAAACACATGTTCACAAAGAATATCTATATCCTCATTATTGTGACTTGTTAAAATAATTGTCTTTCCTTCCTTATTTAAACCCATTATCAGACTCCTGATATTCTCTACACTGTCGACATCTAAACCATTAAAAGGTTCATCAAGTAATAATACCTCCTGATCTTCCATTATTGCTTGAGCAATAGCCAATTTCTGTTTCATACCAAGTGAATAATTCTTCACCTTTTGCTTAATAGTATGATGTAGACCTACTTTTTCCATAACTTCTTTAATCTTTTCATCAGATATTTTATTTTGTATATCAGCCAAATATCTTAAGTTTTCAAATCCAGTTTTATCCCCTAGATATCCAGGTTTATCAATAATAATTCCAAAGTTCTCAGGAAATCTTTTATTTTTTCCAAGTTCTTCTCCATTTACAAAGATACTTCCTTGGTCTGGAAAAACAAATCCGCACATCATTTTAAATAGTACTGATTTACCAGAGCCATTGTGACCTATAATTCCATATATTTTACCTTTTTCAAATGTAGCCGATGTGTTTTCAAATAAAGTTAATCCTTTATATGATTTGCTAATATTTCTCAATTCTATCAAGCTCATAATATTCACCTTTCCTTCTAAAATATATAGTCTTTTTTATTTAATAAATATAATAAAGCTATGGATTCAATTGCAATATAGACTATTAGTTTAGCTGATATTAAAAATATCGAAGTATCTTCCAATATATATCCCATGCTATTTAATCCTACTGGTATTAGATTATTTATTCTAAACCCAGGCAGCATAAAAATAGTTAATACCAAAAGAGCAATAAAGCTTTTTAATACATCCTTTGTAAATAAAGAAACTATTACTACAAAAATCACATAAAACAATAGTTGCAAAAATCCATTAATCATAAATTGATAAATAATTTGGAATAAATTCTCCTCTACATTAAAAAAATATCCTTTTATCACAGCTATAGAAACTGTGACAGAAAATAATGATAGCAACAACATGATAATTGATTTTAATATTTTAGGAAACCAACTAAAAAACCATCTATTCATTGCCTCATACCTTATCATGGTATAAAAACTCATTTCTGATAGATACTTTTGCAATAGCAATTGAACAAAATAAACGAAACCAATAAATACAATTACATAATAAGCAAAGGAAAGCAAGGAAAACGTCTCATTGGTAGTACCTATAAAATTAACTACAAAAATTTCCCAAATAGATAACCCCATGTTAACATAGTTACCTGTATTAAACCATATTCCTATAAAGCATAGAAAACCATACGTTAATATGGAGAAATGTCTTAATATATGATTTTTAATATGACCATAGTTTCTATCAATATTATTGGCTACAAAAGCTAAAATCAATAAAGTAGAAAGCATTATCGCAAAAGGCATAACCACACTATCAAAAGAAGCTGTTCCATGAAACAAGCTCAGATAATTAGGAGACATAAATAATTTCATTGATGACGGAAATGCTTTAAAACTAATGGCTCCATATAGATACAATAGTCCATTTATTAGATGCAGTAATGATGTTTTCTTAAATCCTGCATAAAGAATACATAGCACTAATTGAAAAACTATTGTTGTTAATAGGAACAAGCCTATTTGCAGCATCAGCGCAATATATGGTTTAGAAAAATAGTTCTGTAAATAATATAAAATCTCATTTCCTGATGTGTTTATTTTCCCAACATCACTCCATTCCATTGAAAATGGAGTATTAATTGAAGTTAATAGTAATGACCCTAATATAATAGTCAAAAAGAAAATATCAATTTTAAATAATTGTCTTAGCTTTGTAAATATCCATTTTTTATAGGAACCTAATCTTATAAGCTTTGTATAATCAAAAGTTCTATTTATATAAACAGTAGAAACAAATATAATCAACGGGAAAATATAGAATGATAATAGATAAACATCATTTATTGACATTAGTATATAATCCCAAAAATTAGCAATTACATTGTGCCTTTCTTCGAAATATGGCATTGATTGTCTATTGCTTAAAGAGTATAAGACTATGGGTAATACTGCAAATGCCCATTTCCATGAAACTATTTTATCCTTAGTTCTTATTATACTAATCATTCCAAACCCTTCTTGTCTTTTTAATATAAGTAATCAAAGTAGCTATAATCAGTATTAGTACAGCACAAGGAATAAATATTGTCCACATTGGTTGAGCAGTTATTGAAAATGGGAAAACTGTAAAAACAGGGGAAAATCTTTCTATCCATAATATTGCCGTAACAAAATTCATAATAAACCACCATAGAAATGGAATAAATAAAGCTACAAACTTATTCTTGAGACATATTGTAAATAAGTAAGCTATAGTTGTATAGAAAGCACCATTTAACCCCACCCATAATGAATATATTATCCCATAAAGAAAAACTGATTTCTGAGCGACAACTTCAAATGTTCCAATAGAAACAGGGTTTAAAAATTCTGTTTCATAGTGAATATATCCAATCATAGGGTCTATATATTGGATGAATAGAAATGGAATAAATATCATGAAAAAAGCTACTGCGAAAGTTAAAAAAGCATTAACAACGCCCTTTGCTAATACATAATCTGAGATTAATGTCCTAGGCTTTATATATTGTAAGTAATTATCCTTTTTCTCATTAGCATAGGAACTAGCATAAAGTGGTACTATGAGTATTGGGAACAGCAATGGTATTGGTGAACTACTAAATAATTGCTGATGTACGTCTATGGCTTTATGAAAAATATAGGTTCCATTTATTATTGGCAAAATAATAATAATAGGCAAAAATATTAGAGATAGACTAATAATAAAAAGCCTTTTATTTAACGCTTTTTTTAGTTCAATATAAATTAGATGTTTCAAATTTTTCACCTTCCTTTTAAGTCCTTTAATTTTTCTAATTAGACATTTTTGTATCTTTTACAAATATAAATATACAAAATGAATCTTAAATTAGAATTTTCTTTACCTTAATTCTTCCTTAATTTTTTTAGCTATAATAGAAATTCCATAAAAAAAGATAGCATATTGAAACTATACTATCTTCTGAGAACAATTAAAAAACTATTTTTATAGTGGTTCCTTTGTTTAATTGACTTTCAACAGATATACTTCCTCCATGAGCTTCTATTACTTCTTTTGCTATAGACATTCCAAGTCCAGAACCCTTATGGTTTTCTGTATTTGTTCCTCTGTAGTATCTATTAAATAAATTCTTTAAATCTTCCTCTGATATGCCATTTCCATTATCTTTAATTTTAATGCATATTTTATCCTGTTTGCTAACATCTATAAAGATTTCGGTATCCTTTTCATTATGGAGCAAAGCGTTAAATATAAGGTTAGTTATACTCCTTCGCATAAGATTTTTATCAAAATAAAACTCTATATTCTCTTCCTGAGGATTGAAATATATTATTCTATCTTCATAATCTGGATGGTTTAATATTTCAATTATTATTTCTCTCAAAAACTTAATGAGATTATCTTTGGTTTTATCAATAGTCAATACATTGTTCTTTAATTTTTCATGAAGCCTAAGCTCTTCTATCATCTCTTCCATGTAATTAGCTTTATTTACAATAATATTGGAGTAATTAATAATTTCTCTGTTAGAAACATTATAATCTGAATTAGATAAAATCTCAGCATACCCTTTTATTGAAGAAAGAGGTGTTTTCAAATCATGAGATATATTCGCAATCCATTCCTCTCTCATTTTTTCGGTTTTTACTCTTTCTCTCCTATTTACCTTCAAATTTTCCGTAAGTTTATTTAAGCTTCTAAAGACTTTCCCATAAATTCCTTTCTCTTCATACTCAATAATATATTTTCCTTGTGCCAAAAAATCTACGCCTTGAATTATATGAAGTAATGGAGTTGTTAGCTTATTTCCAAATATAAAGCTCATCATTAGAAATACAGAAAAAGATATGATCAAAACCATCAAAATAAGTTCTATAATAAAAGCAAAGGTGCTGGATTCATATTCAAATGTGTGCTTGCTAATAGTAGTAGTGGGAAATCCAATAATATAACTTAGATTGTTGTCACCATTAGTATCCGCAACAAACAAAGTATATCCATGGATTGTACCTGGGTACATGTGATAATGTACTATATCTGCTGGTGTGTAGTGAATAGGAGCGTCCTTTGGCTTGTACAATTCATATACTTCATTTCCGTCTGAATCAAGTACCTGTATCCACGCATTTCTTTTCTTTAAAAGGTCTTGGCCTTCTATGCTGACTGAAGTATTATTGCTATCTGATTCAATATATAATTTAAAACTTAATGTGAAATTTGGTGGATAATCTGAAGAAATAACGTCCTTTGAAAAGAAGAAATAATACATTCCCCCAATAGATAAAAATATGATTAATAATACTGATAAAAATATTACTCCTAAAAAACTTAATGTTATTTTTTGTCTCATATTAATCACCTGTTATAAACTTATAGCCTAGACCTTTAAAAGTAATAATATTCTCAGGCTTGGAAGGGTCATCTTCTATTTTCTCTCTAAGATGTCTAATGTGAACCATCAATGTATTATCATATCCTTCATATTCGCTTCCCCATATTTTCTCAATAAGTAAGTTTTTACTTAATATCATATTAGGATTTTTAGCTAAGTATAGCAATAGCTGATACTCCTTTGCCGTAAGATTTAATATGTTATCAGATTTCTTTACCTCAGCCTTATTTTCATCTATTTCAATATCTTTGAATTTAAAAATTTCTTTTGTTTCATTTTCTTGATTCTCACGGGCTATAGACTGCATATGTCCAAGTCTTCTAAAATGTGCCTTGATTCTAAAGGCAATTTCTTTTGGACTAAAAGGTTTGGTAACATAATCATCTCCCCCAATTCCAAGACCTAAGAGCTTATCTATATCATCAGATTTTGCCGACAAAAATATTATAGGGCACATACTAAACTCTCTTATTATTTTACAAACCTCAAATCCATCTATGTCCGGAAGCATAACATCAAGCACTATAATATCTGGATCAATTTCTTTGCATACATGTATTCCCTTAATCCCAGACTCTGCTTTATAAATTTCTTTAAATCCTTCTTTTATAAGAACTGTTTCTAATAGATTCAGTATATCTTTTTCGTCGTCGACTAATAGTATTTTCTTTTTATTTAAATCAGCTGAGTTTATATTAATCATAACTTTCCTCTCCACACCCAATATTTTATCAAAGCCATTCCTATCTGTGTTACTTTATACTCCTTCTTCATTGAAATCTGGAACAAAGCTTTCTGAAGCAGTGTCTCCTTCCTGTATAAAACCATTTTCCACTCCTAGTTCAATTGCAAAATTGATTAACTCATTGTATTCTTCTTCTGTAATTTTACGATTAATCTCAGGATATTTTTCTACATGAGGTAGAGGTGTATATTGATTCATAATACTTATATATATTAAATTACCGTAGGTTTCATAGAGATATTTTATTATATTTTTAGAATCTTCAAGATAACCTGGCAATGTCAGATGTCTTACTATTACGCCTTTAATCATGATTCCATTACTATCAAACTTTGGCTCTCCTACCTGATGGACCATTTCCTTAATTGCTTCTGAAGCAATGGTAAAATAGTCTGAAGCATTTGAATATTTTTTTGCCAGTTTTTCATCCATGTATTTAAAGTCTGGAAGATATACATCTACATATCCATCAAGGAGTTTTAAAGTATCTGTTTTTTCATAACCACTACAATTATAAACAATAGGTAACTTAAGTCCTTTACTTTTAGCAATTGTAATGGCCTCCACAATCTGTGGAACATAGTGGCTTGGCGTAACTAAATTAATATTACTTGCACCCTTTTTTTGGAGTTCAATAAAAATCTCTGCTAATCGATTTATTGTGATTTTTTTCCCTGCTAAGCCTTTGGCAATATTGCGATTTTGGCAATAAACACATCCCATGGCACAGCCTGAAAAGAACACAGCACCTGAGCCACTTTCTGCAGAAATACAAGGCTCTTCCCACATATGAAGTGCTGCCCTAGCAACCACTAATTCATCAGTCTGCTTACAGTATCCCTTTTGACCATTAATACGGTCAACATGACAATTTCTTGGACATAATGTACAATCCCTTAATAAGTTTTTATCCATAATAACCTCTCTATCAAAATCTGATTAATTTTTTATTCGAAGTATTACAAGTTGCTTTATATTGATTTAATCAAGATATGAATGTCTAATATTTCTTTACTTATTTTACATTATGGTATAAAGAAATACAAATAATACTTGACAAATCATTGTTTTAAATCTATAATTGATTTGTAATGATTACAAGTTAATAATTGATACAACTTAAATTTGCCCAATATTAAGGAAGTGAATTAATTGAAAACAACTTTTGATGATTTATCAAAGGAGTTAAAAAGCAAAAATATTCGTCTATCTCATCAAAGGCTTAAAGTGTTGGAATATGTGGCTAATCATAAATGTCATCCTACTGTGGAGCAAATTTATACTGGCCTTCACAAAGAAATTCCTACTTTATCAAAAACAACTGTTTACAATACATTAAGTACTTTAATAGAAGCTGGTTTAGTAAAATTAATAACAATAGAAGATAACGAAACTAGATACGATATCGTCACAGAAAATCATGGACATTTTAAATGCGAATCTTGTGGAACAATATACGATTTCAAAATAGATATAGATTTATTTAACCCAAAAGATTTAAATGGATTCAGAATCAATAATAAAGACGTGTATTTTAAGGGCATTTGTCAAAAATGTATTAATAAAAATAACAACATTATGGATTAAGTCAAATTATAATATATTAATAAAAAAATGGAGGAGATAAAAAATGACAGATAACAAAACACTTAACAACTTACTTGATGCATTTGCTGGCGAATCTCAAGCAAATAGAAAGTACATAGCTTATGCAAAGAAAGCAGAAGCAGAAGGAAAAACTAATGCCGCTAAGCTATTTAGGGCGGCTTCTGATGCTGAGGCTATACACGCTCAAAAGCATTTAGAAGTGGCTGGCAAAATCCTAGCAACATCTGAGAATCTTCAAGATGCAGTAAAAGGTGAAACATACGAATTTGAAAGTATGTACCCAGAATTCTTAAAGGTAGCTGAAGAAGAAGGAGATAAAGCAGCAATTAAGACTTTTACTTTTGCTATGGAAGCTGAAAAGGTGCACGCAAAGCTTTATAAGGAAGCACTAGAAAATATCGATGAAACAGAAGAAGTATTTTACTATCTTTGCCCTATATGTGGAAACATTGAAAAATTTGTCCCAGAAAAATGCAGCATTTGTGGTGTGCCAGGTTCAAAATTTATTAAATATTAAGATTAATGCACTGAGATTTCTCAGTGCATTTTTTATAGGTTACCGAAAGTTATACTCATCATTACCATATTTTTTTACATTAATACCCTCAAGAACAAATCGTGAAGTGTCTTCCTTTTGAAAACTTGGAACAGAGAAACAGCTATGAAGGGGTAGTCCGTGGTAACCGCAGGATACCTTTTTTCCCTCGCCACTTGACGAGCTAAAGATTGCAGTAGGACCATCTGCGCCACCAATAATGCCAATAGCTGAAGCAGATGTTGGACTGAATCTACCACTTGATAGTTGCTCTGTATATTGGATGCTAGTATCAAACTGTAAAGTATCTCCTTGTGGCAAAGCAGGTTCTATTTCATACATTGACTGCATAGTATAAAGGCTACGGTTTCTGTCTACTAAAATAGGAAGTTCTACTGATTCTACACTTTGGAAATACAGCCTATGTTCTATTCCTGTTACAGGATGATTAAAACAAATCTCCTTCTCCTGTTCATCAGCTAATATTTTAAAATGTATGTCTAAAGGAAAAAACTCTTGCACGGGATATGTACATAATTTTATTTGGCTTACTCTGTTCAGTCCCAAAAAACGCAGCAGCTTTTGGATTTTAGAATCTATTTCAGGATATGGCACACAAAATCGCTCAAAACCAAAGCAAACTGTATCATTTAAGATAGATGAATATGCTTTTCGCACAGTTATCAACTCATCATCCTGTTTTATCCACGGTATGCTCATGGCACTGCTAGATGAATATCCATTTTCTACTCGCTTTCCATTTATCCATATTTCTTTTATTGGTACAGTCTGATAAGGATGCTCCTGCTCTGCGCAGCGTCGCTGTAATGGTGTCAATGCTTCTTCAATAGCTTCATACTTCTCAAAAAATTCACGGAGTTTTATCTCATCTAAAATAGTGATAACATCGAAAACAATGCCTTGTGAAAAACGATATATAGCAGGAATAATGCGTTTCGTTCCTCCATATTCAAACTGCCAGTTTGTCCTCTGTGGCAGTCCACAAAGTCCCTTTCCCTTGCCCCATAGGCTGGAGTTATAATATATTTTCATTTGCTTTACCTCTACTTTATCTAACATAAATTTTCTCCATCAGGAACTAAAATTAATTTTCTACTCTCCTCACTTCAGAAGGGCGGATAATGGGACATTTCATTTGTCTTAACCACCTAATACTAGAACCTGTATTTTGATATATATTTTTTTATTATTTTATTTCCCTCTTCTGACTATATATCAATCTATCTATAAATACTATACCTATATAGAAATATCTTTAGCATAGTGACTATATGTTTTTATACTTTCTTATATTCAGGATATATAAACAGGCAGGTATTTTATAAATACCTGCCTGTCATTAATATTAAACTTTTTATAATTTTGTACAGTTCTCACTTAATACTTTAAAGAATGCTTATTGTCTTAAAATAAGTTTTATATCCAGAGTAAAATATTAAGCTGCTGCTTTCTTCTCGCCTTTAACTTGTCTAATTAGAGGACTAAAGAAAGCTACAAGTGATAGAATAATTATTACCAAAGAGATAGGTCTTGTTATAAAGCCCATCCAACTTCCATCATTTACAATTAGCTGCTTTCGCATAGCATTCTCAGCTATTTTCCCTAATATCAGACCTAATACAAAGGATGATGTGGAATATTTATATTTATTGAAGAAATATCCTACGAAGCTAAATCCAAATAATATTATAACATCAGTGAAATTATTACGTAATGAAAATGCACCTACTACTCCTAGTACTATAATTAGTGTTGCTAAAAGAGGATAAGGCAGCTTTAATATTTTGGTAAATTCTTTAGATATATATTTACCTAGTACAAGCATTAATAAAGAGCTAACAATAATACCAATAAAAATACTATAAAGCATAATAGGCTGCTGCTTTAGCAAAAGTGGTCCTGGTGTTAATCCATGAAGCATAAATGCAGCCATTATAATTGCTGCTACAGGGCTTCCTGGTATTCCAAGAGTTAATGTAGGAACTAAGCTTCCTCCTACTGCAGCATTATTTGATGCTTCTGGAGCTATAACTCCTTCATCTATACCAGTTCCAAATAATTCTGGTGTTTTGCTTACTCTTACTTCCTCACTATAAGCAATAAATGCTGCTATTGAGCCACCAGCTGCTGGAATAATTCCTACAATAGTTCCAATAATTGATGCTTTTAAATAAGTCATCCATTTACTTAAAATTTCTTTAATTTTTATGAACTCAAACTTTGCGTTTTTTTCAACTTCTCCTTCATTAAAATTTTCACCGCATTTGTCTGATATGTTCTTATATACTTCAGCAATGGCATATGCACCAATCATAACAGGAATATAATCAATTCCTCCATATAACCAAGATTGTCCGAAAGTAAATCTTTCAACTCCATTAATTGCATCAAGACCTATAGTAGATAAGAGTAAGCCTAGACAACCTGCTATTAATGACTTAGCCTGATTTTTTGAACCTAAACTTGAAATACAGCTTAAACCTAATAAAGCTAAAGCAAAATACTCAGCACTTTGAAATTTTAAAGCTACTTTTGCTAATAGTGGCGCAGAAACTAACATAGCTACGGCTGAAAAAATACTTCCAACTGCTGAAGCAGTAAAAGCCAATCCTAAAGCTCTCCCAGCTTTACCCTGTAAAGCCATTGGATATCCATCAAAGGTTGTAGCTATGGCACTGGGTGTACCCGGAACTCTAAGTAATACAGATGAAATACTACCACCTGCTTGAGCACCCACATTTACAGCTACAAGGGTTATAATTCCTACTATTGGATCCATGTTATATGTAAATGGCAATAGAAGTATAACTGCCATAGATGGTCCTAGTCCTGGCAAAGCTCCACAAACTATTCCGAAGGCTGTTCCAATAAACATAAATACAAAAGATATTGGACTGAATACTAAAAATAACGACTGTATTATATGTTCCATTTATTTCACTCCCTTAATAAATAAAATAACTAATTTCTCTTAGTAACCCCAATCCCCTAGGTAAGGCTACATAAAAAACCTTTCCAAATACTAAGGTAATGCTCATTGTTAATACAAGCGAAAATATTAAGCTCTTTACCTTTTCCCTATAACCCATTGACCAAGCTGCAACTATTATAAAAATAAATGTACCTAGTATAAATCCAATATAATTCATAGTAAATATGTAGATTGCCAATAGGACGATATTAATAAGCATTATCCTAAATCCCTTATCCTTTATGTTGAATCCATCCTTCTTTGCTTTTCCTTTATTCTTTATATAATTATAAGTTATATATAGTAATAATAAAAAACTTATTATAATAATCATCTGAGGAAATCCATTGGCTCCAATTTTATCTGTTGATACGGTCATTCCATCAAAGGTTGTCGATTCAACAAAAAACACTATTAATACTAAACCAATAAATATGCTGAAAAGTAACTCCATTTAATTCACTCCTTTTCTATTCAAGTGTTCCTTTAAAAGGAACACTTGAATAGTTATTAGTCTTATTTCCCTAATATTTCTTTAAATTTAGCTATTTCATTAACCCACATTTCTCCATATTCTTTTTGTCCTACGAAACCTGGAATAATGTTTGACATATCCTTCTCAGATGCTTCTTTATACTTATCAGAATTGTATACCTTCTCAATTACTTCTGTTAGATAGTCTTTTATTTCTTGTGGTGTACCTTTTTTAACTGCGAATCCTCTCCATGAGCCTTGTGTAAACTCAATTCCTTTTTCAACTGTACATGGCACATCTTTTAACTCATCAATCATAGTTAACCTTTCATCATGAAGAACTATAAGAGGTTTTATATCCCCAGATTTAACCATAGTAAGGAATGATATTACTTTGTCTTGATAGATGTTAAGTTCTCCACCAAGTACAGCAGCCTTTGTTTCAGATGCTGAGTTATATGGTACATAAGTAATCTCTATGCCAGCTGCCTTAGCAAAACCATTAGCCATATAGTCGTCTAACCCTCCTGGAGAAGTTCCTCCTATTTTTAACTTTCCAGGATTAGCTTTTGCATATTCTACTAATTCATCTATCGTATTGAAAGGACTGTCTTTTGCTACTCCAAAAACTTGTATATCTTTTTGGAAGTTAGCTATTGGTTCAAAGTCACCAGTAAGATTTGCATTTGGTCTTCCTAATGCCTCTGCTATAGCATGAGAAGGTGTTATTTGTAAAATAGTATAGCCATCTGCTGGAGCTTGTTCTACATAAACCATTCCGTCTACTCCACCACTACCTGCTTTGTTTATAACATTTATAGGCTTGTTTACATAATCACCCATCAAGGTTGCAAGTTGTCTAGTCATAATGTCTGCTGAACCGCCAGCTCCAAATGGTACTACTATTTCTATTGCTCTTTTAGGATAGTCAAGACCCGTTTCATTATTCGCTGAATTTTTTGTTGATTGTCCACAAGCCACTAAACCCATCATCAATGCAAAAATAACAATTATATTAATAGCTTTTTTCATCATGTTCCCTCCATTTATTATTAATATTTTATCATCTAAAAAATTGATTTTTTATATATTTTATTCAAAACATTATTTTAAAACGATAGTAGCCTTTCTAGGTTCAAAGCAGCAACTTAAACGTACACAAAGTATTCTTACACCGCTACCCCTTGCCTCGCCAATCTTTACAAATGATCCAAGAGCTGTAGTTTTTCCACCTAATCCTAAAGGACCTACTCCACTTTCATTGATTTTATCAATTATGTACTGCTCAATATCACTTTGCTCATCAAAGTTTCCATCCTTTAATGCTTCCACCATCATAGAACTAGCTTCATAATGGGTTCTTCCTATTCCTATGGCTGGAATACAAGGTGTACACCCTAATTTGGCAACCATTTCTAAAGACCATTCGATAGCCGTATCTATTAACTGCATTTCCTCATGTTTATGGAATACATGATAGGTTTTCGATCTTATTTCTGGACCACCACCTTGCATTATGACAGTAATTTTAATTTCATCACCGTCAATAATTCTAACATTTGTAGGTGCTGGTAAAAGCATACCTGGATCTTCATATAACCCGTGTATCTGAGCTAATCTTTCAAGACCATCACCCTTCACTGCCATAGGCCTGCCAGGTAACTTTCTTAGCCCGTCTGCAACTCCTAATTTTATGGCTTCTAAGACTTCATACATAGTTCCATCAATAACCGCATCTTTTCCTATTTCAATAAATGGATGAGGTATTCCAGTATCATCACACAATGGCCTAATATCCATTTCGCTGATTCTTGCATTTTCTAAAGTTTTTTCTAGAACCCATTTAGCTTTTTCATCGGTTTCTTTTAAAATTGCTCTCTCATAAGCTCTTATCTGATCAGGTCTGAATGTACTGCTTCCTTTTACTAAAGCTTCACATGCAGCAACTCTAATATCGTTTATAGATATAGACAATTCAACTTCACCTCCTAGAAAATATTAAAATATGGTCTCTCCGTGTGCTATAGCAACTATACCAGGAAATCTATCAACTTCTAACCTCCAAAAGGCTTCCATGCCTTCATTTTCAAATGCTGCAACCTCTCTTTTCAATGTTTTGTTAGTCAGATATGCTGATACTGGAGGAATAACTACGAAAATAGAATTATGTTCTTTTAATACTTCTACTGTTTTTGGTGATAAAGCCCCTTTACCAAGATGTACTTTTATCCCAGCAGCTGATAACTCTGGAATATTTCCTTCTATTTCAACCTTATTGCTTGATGTAGGTCCTAGTCCAGCTATACTTACTGCTGAATGAAATATAACCCCACCTTCTAGCTCAACATTATATTCACTTAATTTATTAGTCTTAATTAGGTTAACTATCTGTGGTAATACTGCATCTCTTCCAACATAAACAGTGCCGCTAATTTCTACAGTATCCCCTACTTTTAGTTCGTTGATGGCATCATTAGTGATGGGAGTTGTGAGTTTTTTTACATTCATATGGCCACCTCCTATATATTAAAAATTAAATACCAAGCTTTTCTTTCATTTCATTAACCCAACCAGGTGCAATATCTGGAAGCTCTTTGCCTTCATTGCGACATGAAACATATTCTGCAATTGTTTTTCTTCTTTCTTCTTCATATGAACTTTTCTTTTCAGCTTTTTCAAGCACTTCTTCTATCCTATCTCTTGGAATAACTGTTACTCCATCGTAGTCTCCAAAAATTAAATCCCCTGGTTCTACTTTTACACCTGCACAAGTTACTACTGTATTAATTTCACCTGGTCCTACTTTTTCAGGTCCTCTTTGCATAAACCCTTTTGCATATATAGGAATATTTAGCTCCTTTAATCCAGTTTTATCTCTTACGTATCCGTCTATAACTATACCGTTTAGACCAATAGCATCTGCTGCAGCTCCCATCAAATCTCCTATATATGCTCTTTCTGTATATCCTTTACCAGCTACTACTAGTACATATCCTGGCTTTCCTTGATATATAGCAACGTGAATAGGGAAGTTATCTCCATCCTCTGTATCTACTGTACAAGCTGTTCCAATCATTATCTTACTCTTATCAATAGGCATTAAACTTGCATCCATACAGCCATCACGTATTATGCCTAGACCTTTCATTCCATCACATAATTGTGCTGGACTTAATTTAGATACCCTTTCAATAATTTCTTGAGGTATTAATTCTGGCAACTTATTATATTTTATTTTACTCATTGCTAATCTCTCCTTTTACAAGTAGTAATTTAATTGCATCTCTAAAATCCATATCTCCTTTTGGACCTATTACATCTACTAAATTCATTGCTGCAAGTTGTTCTAGTTTCTCTTCTGTACTCTTAGACATAGAAGCATCTATTCCCATACTTTCTAAAGTAGAAACAACATCTTTCATCTCTTTAGCTCTTCTTTCAGCATGTACCATAGTTCTTGCTATAAATACATTAGCTAAATCCTCTATAGTTTTACCTACAACTGTTTCATTTAATGAATCTACAAGTGCATCTAATGCTCCAAACTTAGCAGCAGGAACCATTGACTCAATCATTAATTGTGGCAACCCCTTCATAAAAACACTTCTAAACATTTTAATAGCAGAGGAGCCTCCTATAGGTGCATTTAAATCAGTTAGATTCATACCATATTTAATTAGACTATCATAAAAAACGTTTGCCCCTTCTCCTGACAAGAATATTGGTACTTTATGGCCACTTCCAGGCACAGTACTCATAACAGCTGCATCACATACTAGGACACCCTCTTCATGAGGAATATTTCCAATATCACTCTTAAGTACAGGTGCTGCAGAATTCATGTCAACAAAGACTTGTCCTGGTTTAAGATGAGGAATTATTGACTCAGCAACACTATATGCCACCTTTGAGCTTGTTAAAGATGCAATGAATTTTGCTGATGAATATGCTTCCTCTAGAGTATCAACAAGAGCAATTCCTGCTTCTTCAGCCCTTTTTCGAATAATTTCTCCTCTTTTTTCATCATTTTGGTTGATATCATAGGCAACAATATCCGTTAGCCCTTCAGATTTAAGTCCATTGGCTATATGGAATGCTGCCTCACCAAATCCAATAAAAACAATTAAATTTTTCACTGATAACACCTCATTCTTTGGTTTTTAAAAAATATTCTACTGGATTTCACAATGTTTACAACGAAACATTGTGAAATGTTTTACAATGTTTTAATATATTTTTTAAACAATCCCTTTAGTAAAATATTTTTATTTTTGATTACGCAATTAATAATGCATAACCTATGCCAAGTAATAAGAATAAGGTAAAAAACAAACAAAAAGCAGAAAACACAACTATTTCAGCCTTTTTGTTTGTTCAAAAAAATATGAATTTTAAGTACTTTTTTTCTTTTACATACAATTATTTCATTCAATTTAATACCACGAATGTTATTGAAGTGTTTTGAAATGTTTTGAAATGAAAATCAAATTTTATATTTCACCATATCTGACTCTCTTCAAAAAACTTTCGTCTATACTATCAATCTTTTTAATTTTCCTCCAAAGAGTTGTTGTACTAATACCAAGTTTTTTAGCAGCCAGCTCCCTATTACCCCTTGTCTCAAGTAATATTTTTTTTATTAGCTCTTCTTCTGTAATGCTATTATTTGAATTAGCAATACTATTTTGTACACTGTTATCTATCATTGAAGTTGATATGTTTTTTTCAATCTCTACTGATTCTTTACTCAAAATATCTGCAGCTTCTTCCACCATTTCCGAACTAATAACACCATTATTACAAATCACTATAAGTCGTTCTATAATATTGCTTAATTGCCGTATATTGCCTGGCCACGCAGCAGATGCAAGCATGTTTACAGCCTTATTTGTAATCCCTTGTACTGGTGTCTTGCTATTCTCTATAAAGTACCGTACAAGACTAGAAATATCTTCTCTTCTTTCTTTTAATGAAGGTAATCTGAGTTCTAATACGCAGATGCGATAATACAAATCTTCTCTAAATAATCCCTTTTTAATTTGTTGCTTTAGGTCTTTATTGCTGGCTGTTATAATTCTTACATCAATAGGTATAACTTTATCATCACCTATACGTATTATTTTCCTTTCCTGAATTACTCTCAGAAGTTTAATCTGTACATCAAGGGGAGTTTCACTTATTTCATCTAGAAATATTGTCCCACTATGGGCAAGTTCAAATATACCAGCCTTACCTTCATTTAACGCACCTGTAAATGCACCCCTTACATATCCAAATAGCTCACTTTCTAAAACACTTGGAGGAAATGCGCCACAGTTTATTGCTACAAATGGGGCTCCTCTTCTATTACTAAAATTATGTATGCTTTGGGCAAAGAGTTCTTTTCCGGTTCCTGTTTCCCCTAGTATTAATACAGTACTATCTACTGCAGCATATCTCTTAGCAAGCTCTTTTGTTGAACAGATTTTTTCACTATTTCCAATGATGTCATCAAATGTTTTATCAGATACATGTCCTTTATTCAGCATTATATGTCTTATTTTTTGCTCTACCGCTTGTATTTGTTTTGAATGTTGCAAAGTAGCTACGGCTCCGATTATATGAGAGTCTACTTTCACCGGTTCTATATTTACGACCAATGAAGCTTTCCCATTATTAATAATTTCATTTGTAATAGATACTCCTTTTCTTACTGCCTCCATAAATATCCCTGAGGGTAAAATCTCATTGATATTCATTCCTTCGATTTGATGTCCTAGAATTCTTTTAGCATTATTATTAATATTAGTAATAAGTCCGCCATAATCATAGCTAATAATCCCTTCTGACACACAGTTGAAAATTGATTTAATCATCTCATATTTCTTTTCTAATTCAAGTCTTCGAGTTTCTTTTTCATCTTCAATTTTTATAAGATGTAAAGCCTCATCAATAGACTGACGTAAGGCTTCACTATCAGCCTCGCTCATTACATACTTAATGCCTAATGCAGTAACCCTTTTTTCTAAAGTCAATCCTCCTATTGCAACTTCGATTCCCATTTCAACCAATTGATTAAGCTTTGCATCTATGACTTCTTTATCTTCAAATAGATTAATAGGAATAATGGTTACGCCTTCTAAAAGGTCTTTGCTTCTCTCTAACATATGTTCGAAGCCTTCAGAAGTAGCTAAAAAAGCAATTCTGTCCGAAATAACTCTTGCTTTAGCATATGCAATATAACAGTCAAAAAAAGTATGTTTTATATCTACAATAGGAATATCTAAGCTCTTCCTCAATACCGCTGCAGTGCTTCCACGACTTATTAAAACCTTTACACCCTTTAACATTAGCTCTTCAGCTTCATTCACTGCGTCAACAGTAAAAGCTTGTCTCACAATAATATCAAGATTCTGTTTTTCAATTTCCTCCTTCATTTTCCTTGTTAAAACACTGGAAGGCGAAATTACTGCTATTTTACCATGCATAATAAACCTCCTTAACATTTTCTATAATGAATAAACATTCTCTGAAGCAGGCTTAAACATCCAATTCAATCTCTTTTCTACTCTTTAAATATATTACAAAATAAGCATTAGGATGAACTTATTAAATAGTGTCCTTATTTATAACTACGAATTCAAGAATTTTTTTTAAAATATACATTCGACAAATTTTGATAAATACCTTTAATCCTCTTGGAAAAAGACCTTAAGAGTATTTGCCTTATTAAGTCCTTTTTTCTATGATTATCGGTCATATGTATTATGAATAAAAAGAGGCTATGTTTTTCAGTGAAGAATAACATAGCCTTATGCAACTCACAGTCGTATTTTCTCAAGTTCCAAATATACCGCTTCTAATAATATATTCTCTGTAGCTGCTACTATAACATTCCATTTTTTCGTAAAGCTTCTATAGTACCTACCATCTGCTTTTGTATGGCTTTACTAAAGAGTAGAATCTCATTCTCTAATAGCTCTAGTTTTTCAAAATCTCTATATCCTTTGAACTCGTCCACTTGAATAAACAACAACTTTTCTTGTTCAAGATCAACTTTAAATTCAATTTTTCCATCTGTTGAAGATTTATATTGCTTAGCAGGGAATATAAACTTTGCATTAAGAACATTTTTCTCAGTGTCTAAAATAAGCTCAAAGCTATTAGTTATTGGAATCTTATGATACGAGCCATATTGAGAAACCCCCTGATAGTTTGTTCCGTAGTAATAGATAATATCATCTTCTTCGTAAATTTCTCCTCTTTCACTTAAATCCTGCACTACCTCCTTATTAAAAATAGAAGAGAAAGTTCCAAGCAGAATTATACCTATAAGTAAAATAGATAAGCCTAAAATAATCAATTTTCTATTTCGCCACTTTTTTTTGAGATTCTTAATAAGCGAAGCTTCATTTTCAACTGGAATATATACCTCTTGTTTCAATAACTCACATTCTTTTTTGCATTCCTCACAACACTCCAAATGTTCTTCTACCATTTCCTTAGTATCATCGCTTACAACATCGTCAATATAAAGAGGTAAAATATCTTTAATGATATTGCAATTAATCTCTTTCATTATTCATCCCCTCCATATACTCAATAACTTGCTTCCTTGCTCTATGATAAGTCACCCTTGCCCATCCAGAACTTTTCCCAAAGAGTTTACCTATTTTCTCGAACGGCAATTCGCCAAACACTCTTAGAGAAAAGACTTCTTTATACGGTTCTGCCATAGTGTGAAGAAACTGATGGATGATAAAGGCATTTTCTTCATTTGTAAGATGTTCTGATATAGTGACCCCTGTATCAGATATATCTTCAAGTGAATCATATCCAATTTGCATTTTGTTTTTTCTATGATGTGAAAAATATGTATTTTTTGCAATAGTAAACAGCCAAGCACGAATATCTTTGGACCCGTCGAAACTATCAATAGACCTCAATGCTTTAAAAAATGCTTCTTGCGAGACTTCTTCCGCTATACCTTCATTGCCAGATAAGGATTTTATATACAAAAATACCTCTCGGAAGTATAGGTAATATATCCCATCGAAGTCCATGCCTTTTCACCCCCCTTCACTTATATAACTCCCGAAATCCAATTACGTTACAAATGATTAAAAACTTTTTTATTTTATTTGTTTTTTTGCTTTTAGCTTTGGGAGAATATTTGTGTATCTATATCTACATACAATTTTATCTATATAACAAATTACCACCTGGATAAAATATTCTCCTGGTGGCTTATTTTCGAAGTACATCTCTTTTTATCTACTCATGGATTACTCAAAATCAGCAAATTCATAAAGTGCCCTAAATTATTTATTTATCAACTTTTCACCATCTCAAGAATTAAAACTCGTTTTCATATCTTTTGAAAAATTCATAATATGTACGCACACTTTCCAATTCTGTCCATCTTTTCACATCAACTGGATTTTCATCAAGATCATATATTTTTGCTCCATGCATAGCTAGCAGAAATGGCGAATGTGTTGAAATAATAAACTGACAGCCCAAAAAACGTGCAGAGTCCTCAATAAACTTCATTAGTTCCATCTGACGTTTTGGAGAAAGACTGTTTTCAGGCTCATCCAATAAATAAAGTCCATTTTCACCAATTTTTTCAGTAAAATATAAGAATGCACTTTCCCCATTGGAATATTCCCTCACATTATCCATCAATTCATTTCTCACAAATCGTGACTGTGTTTTACTTCTTGCAAAATTTACTTTTTTAAGTTGCTCGTAATCTGCTATAGAATTCACTCGAAAATGGGAATACTTCACATCCAAATATTCTTCAAAAAGTTTTTCTCGTTTTTGGTCAATTCCTTCGTTGAGGTTACGGATATTCAACATATAGTCAAATACATCATCACTGGTAATAATTCTGCTGTTTGCAGGAATTTCGGCCTCAAGCTCCATGTCACACATATTGGCATAGTCGGTATAGAAATTCGATTTATTATAGATAGAATCACGATTGATTCCAGTTTTTTCTGCTATAACATTTAATGCCGTTGATTTTCCAGAACCATTTCCACCATATAAAATCGTAACTGGCTCAAAATCAATTCTTTCAAAACCATGCCTTGATAATATCTTAAATGGATAAAACGAGTCATAGCACGTTCTTTTTATATTCATAAAAAAGTCAAATTCCATGTCCTTATTCGGAAATGTAAAAACATTTAAATAAACCATTATTATCTTCCTTATCATAATATTATAAATAAAAACCTAGCATACCGAATAAGATACCAATGCAATAACATCCCTATAAAGTGTACACCACCAACTACTAGTACTATTGCTAATATAGTGCATAAAAACATTAAAGCAATTCCTAGTAGTGGACTAGCGATTTTTTCATATGTTTTTTCATTCATAGATATCATCTTGCCTTTTTCAATCTATTGTCCATTATATCATACCTACATCATTCAAAAGTATATTTAAAAAGCAAAGTAAACCTTAGTTCATCATTATCGATTAACAAGGAGTAGAAATAATCAGCAAAAACATATTATGCAATGTATTATTCGTAAACATATTTATTTAGACATTTATATTTAGTGTGTAAAAAAAGCGGCTGATCTGAAATCTTTACTCAAATCAACCGCCAAATAATATTAGATTGTTGCCCTTCTATTTATTATTAATAATTTTCTTTTCTCACTTCAAAATAGCTTTGTGGATGTGCACATACAGGACAAATGCCAGGTGCTTTCTTACCCATTACAAGATGTCCACAGTTTCTGCATTCCCATATGGTTTCATCTGCTTTTTCAAAAACATTTTTCATTTCTACATTATTAAGGAGTGCACGATATCTTTCCTCATGAGCCTTCTCAATTTTTCCAACCATTCTAAATTGTGCTGCAAGAGCAGTATATCCTTCTTCTTCTGCATCCTTTGCAAAACGTTCATACATATCAGTCCACTCATAATTTTCACCTTCAGCTGCATGTAGAAGATTTGTTGCAGTATCACCAAGTTCGCCAAGGGCTTTAAACCAAAGTTTTGCATGTTCTTTTTCATTGTTTGCAGTTGCCTCAAATATTGCAGCAATTTGCTCATAGCCTTCTTTTTTTGCAACAGATGCAAAATATGTATATTTATTTCTTGCTTGAGATTCTCCTGCAAATGCTTCGAGTAAATTTTTCTCTGTTTTTGTTCCTTTAATATTCATACTATCTGCCCCTTTATTTTTGTTATTTAATTTTGTTCTTTTTAATTATTATAGCATTTTTTCTACTATTACAACAGGAATTCCTTTTCTTTGCCAATCTAACTTCTCCTATTTAAGAATAGAAACTATTTTTAAAGTATATTTAAAATATTCTTTGGTCAATAGGTATGTCTAGTCGAGCCTGGTACCTATCTTTAGGATTTTAAACTATGATCCACTATGCACATCCATTCCCTCAGAAGCTATTATTGATGCTCAGGGCATTACTTAGATGAATGGTCAAACAAGTAATATGTTTGTAACTATATTGTAATCCTTATATAACCTGTTTGAAACTTCTTCTAACATTTAAACTAGTATACTTAAGTAAGAAATTATAACTAATATTAGTTTAAAATTAAGGAAGCAGGAGGAGATGTCTATATTGAATACTATACACAATCGTCGTTATATAGCAGGATTAGATGGGCTTCGTGCCTTTGCAATTTTATTTGTGGCTTTTTATCACTTCAGCTTTAGTTGGGCTAAAGGAGGTTTCTTAGGAGTTGATATTTTTTTTGTTTTATCTGGTTATTTAATAACCTCTAAGATTTTATTATCACAAGAAAACTTTAAAGTAAAAACTTTCTTGAAAGGTCGTCTTCGCAGACTATTACCCTCTGCTTATTTAATGATTATAATCACTGTCTTATGGGTAGTGCTTTTTAACCATAAACTTTTAGCAAACCTCGTAGGTGATACAATATCTTCTATTTCATATACAACAAATTGGTGGTTTATTTATCATAAGCTTTCTTACTTTGATAGCTTTGGCTCACCATCTCCTTTGAAGCATATTTGGTTTTTGGCAGTACAAGAACAATTCTATATTTTATGGCCATTTATACTTATAACAGGAATTAAAATTACTAAAAAAACTGACAAGCTTTCAAATATGATTTTTATCGGAGCCTTGATTTCGGCAACTTTGATGGGTATACTTTATAATCCAACTGCGGATCCAAGCCGTGTATATTATGGGACAGATACCCGTGCTTTTGAATTATTAATAGGAAGTTTTTTAGCAGCTGTTTTAGCAAATAGTAAACCTTTCACTAAGAAAGTTTCTATAAACCATAAAAATGCGTTAAAACTTATAAGCATTATTACTTTTTCTATCTTTATCTTTAGTGTTGTATTTATAGATGAATATAATTCATTTTTATATAGAGGTGGGTTATTTCTGTTTAGCTTAAACACAGCTTTACTTATAGCATGTGTATGTCATCCAAAAGGGATTTTAGGTCCTATACTTTCATGGAGACCTCTGCGCTGGATTGGTACAAGATCCTATGGAATATATCTTTGGCATTACCCCATTATGGTCTTAAGTACCCCTATTTATGAAATAGGAAATCCATCGTACTTACGAGTCTTTTTTCAGCTGACTATTACATGTATTATTGCAGAATTTTCATACCGTTTTATAGAACTGCCAATACGAAAACTTGGGTTTCGAGAATATTATAATTACTTAGCTATTAATTTTTTTAGGGGGAGATCCTTGACTTTTGCTAGAAAAATTACAACTATAGTATCAGTTCTAGTGATTATATCGCTTGCCATTGGTGTTGCTAGTATGGCAAAAGTAAAATCAGACTTTGAAAAAGCCGAAGTATATCCATCTGAAATAAATACAACTCAAAATTCTGAAGACAAAGCTTTTAATACAAGTTTTAATGAAAAAGATAAAAGTGTATCTACTGAAAACAATGAACTGAGTTCTAGTAAACATAGCGAAGCGAATTCTAACAAACAAAATCCGGTAATTTCTGATAAAAATATTGAAGCTTATAAGGAAATATTGGCTATTGGAGATTCTATTATGTTAGATATTACTCCAAACCTTAATGAAAAATATAATAACATCATGATTGATGGAAAAGTTGGAAGGCAAATGTCGGAAGCAATAAATTTAGCTGCTAAGTATACTGCATTTAATGCTTCTGATAAAGCAATTATCATCGAACTAGGAACAAATGGCTATTTTACAGGTAAACAAATTAATGAACTGCTTGACTCTTTCTCAAATTCACATATCTTTTTAATAAATACCCGTGTGCCACGTTCCTGGGAAAGTAAGGTCAACAAAGTCTTAAAAGAAAAAGCTGAAGAACGGGAAAATGTAACCTTAATTGATTGGCATTCTATAGCTTCTAAGCATCCTGAATATTTTGGACAAGATGGTGTACATTTAAATTCTAAAGGATCAGAAGCCTTAACAAGCCTTATTAGTAAAAACTTAAAGATATAATATATATTTATGGTATCAAGTATATTTATTTTACCAATAACTTTTATAGTAATCATTTCATTATGTGTATTTGCGGGGCAGGCATGAATTATTCCTTTTTTCTCAAATTTTGAATTTAAGTGAATATTTTAGGCCTAACCCCTTTAACTTCACTAGCTTGTCTGCATAATGTGAGAGCAATTCATGTTAGTTGAACAAAATTCCATCAATTTCTTCTCATCTTTTGCGGGAACTTTGTCACCTCTGGATATTCTCCTGGCAATTTCCATAATCTTTGCCATATCTTCAAATGCAGATTTAGCTTCCTTACTTGCTTCAAGCTGCTCCCAATATGACTCCATTCAAGTGTCGATTTCCCTACGCCAGAAGATCCTAAAAAAACTATAGTTTTTCCTTCCTGTATATACTCATCTAATTGTTTCATTCCATATCCAGTTTTGGCACTAATAGCAAGAACATCAGCCTTTTCTGATATACTTTCTACCTGCGCTATATAAGTCTGTGGATTATCACATTCATCTGCTTTTGTCAAAATCACTACCTGTTAATAAAGCTGTGTAAACTGATTTTAATACTTAATTAATCCCATTGTCCTGGAAATCTTAATTTTTGTAATTGTGGGAATTTTTTATTATATTCTTCCACTTCTTCCTTTGGAAGATTATCAAAAACTTCTGATTCATAGAATTTTCCCTTTATGCCTTTCATACCATCTTCTATTAGTTCAATCCCCATAAATGCATCAAAGTTTTTACCATTGGCAGTTGTAATATTAAAGTTGTCACATGTTTTAAATCCTATTCTAGGATAATAATCTGGTTCTCCAAAAATTACAATCCCTTTATACCCTTTATTTGCAGCTAATTTCATTGTTTCTCTTAATAACAGCTCACCAACTCCACATCCCTGCCATTTAGGCTCTACGCAAAGAGGTCCAAAGGTTATAATTTCATGTGTATCTGTACCATCAACAACCCGTGCCTTTGAATACATTATACATCCTATTACCTCTCCATCCTTTACTGCTATTCTGCTTAGCTCTGGAAGATAGTCTTTATCTTGACGTAATTTATGCACAAGATAATGTTCGTCACATCCAAGATGATGTTTATTCCAAAATGCATGCTGTGTCATTAACTCTACATTGTACCAATCCGACCTTGTTTCCATTCTAATTTCTATTTCTTCTCTATTTAATCTTTTCTTTTCTTCTAGGAACCATCCAAATTCTAACCTTACTTCTTTTCTTTGTAAATCATTATTCTTGTAGCAACAAGTATCCATACCAATCAAGCTAAATCCTTCATGCTGATAAAAATCTATTGCATTAACATTACAAGATTGTGTTTCTAGTATAATAGCACGACGACGCTCTCTTCTTGCTTGTTCCTTCGCCATTTCAATTAATCCATGACCTATTCCTTGCTTTTGATATTTTTCTGCCACCCAGAGTTCTGTAATTCTTAGACGATTAGACCATAATTCTTGATCAGTTTCAATTGCAGCAACTAATTCACCATCAACTAACACTCCCCAAGCATAAGCATTCTCCCAATGATCCTCATATAACTTATCTGGAAAATCATATTCTTCTGGTGTATGGGTTACTGGCTCTATAAAATCTTTCTTTTCTATATCAATAACGAAACCTTTAGCTGTTTTATTTACACAAACATCATAATACTTGTCTGTTGTATACTTTATTGGAATAACAGTTCCCTTCCATTCCTCTTTTGGTAAATGTACAATTTCGTATTCCATAGCTTTTATCCTTTCTCCTTACAGCAGTTATTTTGGCATTCTCCGGTTCTTCTCACTTTATAATATCATAATTCCTTCAATAAATACAAAAAGACTATGATAAATGAATAATCCAACATAGTATTTCTTTTGTAAGTACTTTATTTATAATATTTACCTGTACATTCTTTGATTTCCACTTCAATAACGCCAGTACCCTTTACCATATTCTCAGGTAGGACTCCCCCCGAAAATTGAGGAGTATATTTATTTACTATTCTATTTAATATTTCTCTTTTAGCATCAGTATCTGTAAGAAGTCTTGCATGCCCTAATATAATAACACTATTGTACTTAACATTTACATCACAGGCTACATCAATATCTTCATATAGTAAGCCTAACATTTCATGAACCTCAACACAAACTTTAGAATTCAGCTTAATATTATCAATTTTTTGTCCCTTTGGCAGTCCATGCATGTAAATTTTATCATTATAGTATACAAAATTCATTGGTACGGCGTATGGAAATCCATCGCTACCTTGAGTTGCAAGGACACAATCCTGTGATCTTGCCAATAAATCCTCTACCTGCTCTTTTGTTAATTGATGATTTTTCATTCTGAATTGCATAAAATTCCCTCCCTTTTTTTGGAACCTTGTTCATTGTTAGTCTGTAAATAAGACACCTATTTACTAATCATAACCTTTGTAGTAACATTGTATCATATATTGGATATCCTTAAAGTGCCAGTTCGAGGCTAAATGATGGATACAGTTTCTGAATATATTATGGGGTGATTTTATGATTTATATTAATGAGAAATCTAAAATACCAATTTATCAACAAATCTATGAACAGATAAAGGAAGATATTGTTAAAGGAGTTCTAGTTGAAGGAGATAAACTTACTTCTACAAGAGTATTAGCAAAGGAATTATGTGTCTCTAGAAATACGGTAGAAAACTCATATTCCCAACTTTCTCTTGAGGGGTATGTTGAAAGCATCTCCTGATCAGTTTTATTGTAAAAAATATAAATGAAGAATTACTATTTTATCCAAGTGAAATTTCAGAATGGGTGATAAGGTTATTATACATGGTAATAATGCAGGTTTGCATATAGTTCTAGAATTTGTTAATGGAGAGAATCAGGATTGGTTAATTGAAAAAGCAAAAGCATATAAGATAAAAGTTTATCCAATCTCACCGTTTTGGTATATAAAAGAAAGTTACTCAAAGAATATGATACTTATGGGATTTAGCATGTTAAATGAAGAAGAAATCATTGAGGCTATTACTATCTTGAAAAAAATATGGTTTAACCAAAGTGATACTAAGACTGTTACTTAACTTATTTCTTCTCGGCAGCCTACCGGTAAGATTATAATTTTCCTTTCTTATTTTTCAGTGTATTAATAGATAAGTAAATTAAATAGTGTCACAAAGCTTGGGCGAATTAGTGGCAACATCCATATGTAATACATACCCTGATACTAAAGGGGGTGTAAAAATGAGTAATGTGGCAAACTCTATAAAAACAGAATCTCTTAAATATTACAATGAAACGAATGCGGATGCCCCTGTTGTTCAATGTATAGGCCGCGCCAGATCTGTACAAGATTATTTGAGAATAATAGACACAGCATTCGGAAATATTTGTCCAAGCAATAAAAACTGTCAATTGTGGTACCGTGGCCAACCACAGGCAGTATTTAATCTGATCCCGAGAATTGCAAGATCACCCTTAAGTCCTAATGATGAAATATTATTTCTATCGAAATTCAAATCTCTTGCAATACCCGATGTCCAGTGTCTGCCGTCATTCCCTATCCCAAACGGGCCTTCAGCTTACTGGCACTGGCTGTTCCAAATGCAGCACTATGGAGTACCCACCAGACTGATGGACTGGTCACGTGATGCATTTGTAGGCTTGTTCTTTGCTATTACACAAGGAACTGCCGATGTAGGAAATGATGCAGCAGTATGGGTACTCAATCCTGTAATATTGAATCAGGCTTTTTCATTTCACAGTTTCGTAAATCCAGGGTATATCCCTAATGTAGATGAACCAGTGGTGGACTTCTACTTTGGCCCTAATGCGCAAATACTTGACACTACAAAACCTGCCGCAGTAATCGGGCCTATGAACAGCTCGAGGATAGTAGCCCAAAGGGGAACTTTTACTGTATTCCCACGTGTTGCAGATGTTACACCTTTGAACCTGTTCCCTGATGCTAGTAAATATTTATTAAAGATTTGCATTGCTGCAGAAAGCATCGACTTAATCAAGGAACAATTAACGCGTTATGGAATAACTAGATTCGCCCTATTTCCAGACCTTTGCAATATCGCAGATGAGATTAGTCTCGAGCTGATGCAGGAAGGTCAGATACCTTCATCTTAATCAGGATAGAATTTTTTTGAATAAGCAGGGCAGTAGAAATATTGCTACCCTGCTTATCTGCTTCTTCAGTCACTTTACTCCTTCACAATTAGTTACAGTCTAAATAATAGCATACTACAGCTTCAACCTGTTTATAACCTTCCTGAATATATAGAGATTTAGCCTTTTCATTATCAGCATTAACACATAGAATAGTTCCACCATAAGATTTATTTTTTGCGAAATTCATTCCTTCCCTCAATAGTATTCTGCCAAGTCCTTTACCTTGATATTCTGGAATGACTGCTAATGATCCTATATTAACAATAGGTACATTCTCATATTCATCAAAAGAACATCTAATACAGCCTACAGCTTTATCCTTATGATAAAGAATCATACACCCATCGTCTATATAATCTTTGCTTAATATCATATCTTTTACCATATAAGGCGTAATAGGTGTCTCATTACCTTTTACTGTAGCAAAGGCTGCATTTCTAACCTGACACCAAGTTTCCTCATCGCGGTTTAGCTCAAGAGCCCTAATGGTATAATCCATTGGTAAATTCAAACATGGAACATTATCAACATCTCTTAACATGAGAAATATATAGCGTTCAACCTTAAAATTTAAATCAACTATATTATTCATTAATTCCTCATTATATATTGGAACAAAGGTAATTATCTTTTCTAGACCATCAGTATGTTTTAAAATACTCTGGAGCAAACTTTCATATATTCCTATTTCATTTACTTCAGAATGAAGAATTCTAAATCTACCTTTCTTACCACTTCTATTATACTCATCTACAATTATAGAGGCGACTGCTACAATTTTTTCATCATTATCTGTAATTATATAAGTAGGATTATCTTTGTCCACCTGAAATTTTTCTAAGTCTTCATCGTATAAAAAAGATTCGTCTACGTCAACTCTATGCTTTTTGCAATAGTCAATAAAGTCATTGATTCTTTCCTTACTTAATTCTACAACTTTCATAAAAACTCATCCTTCCTTCCAATAACTTAACGTTCTAGGATATTATATTATTACTTATATCTTAACCTAGTTTTTTGTGCTTTTGGGCAAGCCTGACATGAGACGTACATTTACTTACAACTCGTTTCACTCCTTGTAAGCAGTGTTACGGCTTCAACATGCCTTGAGAGTGCAATAATGATGTCATAAGGATATGGTATCCCCTTGGTGAACAATTTCTCCATCTAAATTAGAATTAATCTTCAATAAATTAAATCGTATATTTAAACTTTTCAGTAATACTAATGACCTTGCCATCCTTTATTTCAATGAAGTATGGCACTGTTTGTTCGGAAAGTGGAATATCGTTTAAGTTATACTCACCTAAAT